>JAXEXE010000112.1:0-42373 GCA_034113565.1 Faecousia sp. | reverse complement strand
ACCATGTGGGCTGGTATCTGAACGGTGAGGACGAATCAGAATAACCCCCAGTGCGTCAAATTGGAATTTGTAAAAGTGGACAGTTGAAAGTTGACAGTTGACAGTTAAGGAGTCCCTTCGGGACAATTGAAATAATAATGGTGAAAAATAAAGGTATTTCAGCAAGAATCTTTCATATTTCGCACCTTAGCACTTATATTTATTCATCCCGTAGGGATACCACAACTGTCCACTGTCAAATTTCAACTGTCAACGAAATACCAATTTTCCTCTTTGCGAACCAAGTCCCCGCAAGTAAACACTTTCCTGTAGGTTTTTATTGAAATCATTTTCCAGCAGTGGTATGATGGTTCTATATATTTATAAATTCTAGGAGGTATCTTTAATGGATCGTGAAAAATTTCTGGCCCAGCGCCAGTGGGTCCGTGACCAGCTGGCAAACGTAGCCGATTTCTGGCTGAAAAATGGTATGGACGCCGAGCACGGCGGCATTTACACCTGCCTTGACCGCACCGGCAAGATCTATTCCACTGACAAGAGCGTGTGGATGCAGGGCCGCTGCGGCTGGACCTATGCCTACCTGTGCCACGTCTACGGCGTGAAGGATGAGTGGCTGGCCGCTTCCAAGAGCTGCATCGATTTCCTGGAGAAATACTGCGTCAACCGTGACGCCGGCGGCCGGCTGTACTTCACCGTCACCGGCGACGGCAAGCCTCTGCGCCAGCGCCGCTACTGCTTCAGCGAGGCCTTCTACTGCCTGGCCAACGCCGAATACTACGGTATTACCGGGGAGAAAGAGCACCTGGAGCGGGCCCGCCGTGCCTACGATATGTACTGGAACCTGAACCACGGAATGCCCGATCCCACTGGCATGGGCCCCAAGACCATCCCCGAAACCCGCACCGGCCGCTCTTTGGGCATCCCCATGATCATCCTCAACGTCACCGGCGTCATGAAGCGGGTGGACCCCGAGAACACCGCCCTGTACGACGAGCGGGCCAAGGAGTGCATCCATGACATCTTCGCCTACCACGTCAAGCCCGATCTCAAGTGCACCCTGGAGAACGTGGCCCCCGACGGCACCCCCCGGCTGGACATCACCGAGGGCCGTATGGTGAACCCCGGTCACGACATCGAGTGCAGCTGGTTCCTGATGGACTACGCCAATGAGACTCACGACAAGGCGCTGCACGACAAGGCCATTGACGTGTTCAACATGGCCTTCAACATGGGCTGGGACAAAGAGTACGGCGGCATCCTGTATTTCATGGACTGCCTGGGCAATCCTCCGGAGGCTTACGAGCACGACATGAAGCTGTGGTGGCCCCACAATGAGGCCCTGATCGCTTCTATGATGATCTACCGGGATACCAAGGACGAGAAGTATCTGGATATCTTCTACCAGATTCTGGACTACTGCAAGACCTACTTTGCCGACGAGTACGGCGAGTGGTATGGCTACCTCCGCCGGGACGGCAAGCCCACCCAGCCCGCCTGCAAGGGTTCCACCTTCAAAGGTCCCTTCCATGTGCCCCGCTGCCTGATTCTGGTTGACCAGATGATGACTCAGATTCTGGAGGGCTGAGCTGCTGCCCTTTTCGGCGGCAAGTGGTCGCCCTGTGTTCAATTATCCACCCCCATACATCAGAAGGAGACACGACTATGGACGAACAGAAAATGGATATTCTGGAGCGCATTCGTGCCTCCTACTATCAGCTTACTACCGCTGAGCGCCGGGTGGCAGACTTTGTGCTGGTGCAGTATGCGCAGGTGCAGTTTATGTCGATCACCCAGCTTGCGGATGAATGTGGTACTGCAGAAGCGACCGTTTCCCGATTTTGCCGCAGTTTGAAACTGAAAGGTTTCAATGCTTTCAAAATCGAACTGGCCCGGCGGTCCGCTTCGGGGGCCGCTCCCCTGCAGACACCAATTTCTATGGATACCCTTGCCGGACGTGTGCATGAATCCGGAAGAATGGTCATTGATGCTGTCCAGCAGACCATGGAACTGATGGATCTGAAGCTGGTCACACGGGCCGTGGAGATGATAGAGCAGGCGCCATCGGTATTGTGCATCGGCTCTGGCGGCTCCATGATCATGGCATCGGAATGTTCCCATCAATTTTCCACGGTCAGCAGCAAGTTTTCTGCTGTTTCTGATTCGCATATGCAGATCTCCGCGGTTGCAACCATGGATCCCAACGGTGTGATTATTCTGTTCTCCTACTCCGGCGCGACCACTGGAGGCCTGCAGATTTTGGAACTGGCCAAGCAGCGGGGAATCCGGACAATTCTTGTGACCCGTTTTCAGAAGTCCCCCGCCGCGAAGCTTTCCACTATCGTTCTGCGCTGCGGTTCCAACGAGAGTCCCTTCCAGTTCGGCTCTGTTCAGGCAAAGGTTGCGCAGCTGGTGGTTGTAGATGCCCTTTTCCAGGAATATTGCCTGCGCAATCAGGAAAGCTGTGAACAGAGCATACAGTCCATTGCGTCTGCACTGTCCGTTATGCACGTCTGATGTTATTCGCCGGCACCAACCATTGGAATATAAGCTGATAGGATTCCCCCCGAAGCAGACCACGAAAAAAGTCTGCTTCGGGGGGAATTACCATTGCTACATTCATCAGGACGATACCGCACAGCAAAGGGGACGGCAGCTCCCTCACAACAGGATAGATCCAACCTAACGGGTCTTGCTTTACCGTATTGCTTCTGCCGCTAACGGGTGAGATCGACCGTCCTGCCGGTAATTTCGTCGATTCCAACGCCGTAGGTGTCCACCGTATACCAGGCCGATGTGGCGGTATATGACTCCCCCTCGCCCAAATCCACGTTCTCATACAGCCGGATGGTATAGGTGCCGTCGCCGTTATCCGTGAACGCTGCTTCCGGGGGATAGAAGTCATAATTCCGTTTGTAATATTCCTGAGCCAGAACGCAAAGCCGCTCCGGTGTTTGTTCTTCCCGGGGCTTTAAGATATATTCCCCGGTCAGAAGATTGTCCTCCTCGCCTCCTGCCAGAGTCTGCTCATCGCGCCTGACCTGCATGAGCACAACGTCCTCGCTGCTGAACAGGAAGTCAAGGCTTACAAACCGATCGGTAATGTCATTTCCGTTTTCGTCCTTCACGGTACGGATGGTCAGCTGCTGGGCACTTGGCGCCTCCCAGTCGGGATACAGGGTATAAACTTCCTCGTAGGGTTCCGATTCGCCGGAGCGGAACAGGCAGTGCAGATAGAATTCGTCCCGGAATTCAATCCAGTATTTCAGCTGCCCGGCGCTTTCATAGGCATACCCGTTATAGTAGTCCCAGTATTGGTAGGGATTCCCCTGTGCGGTGGTTTCCGGGATGGCGGTTTCTTCTGTTTCCGCAGCAATCAGCTGATCGATATACCGCTTGAGAGGGCTAAGACCCTCCGCTGCATATTGCCTGCCGTTGAGGACAAGATTGGGTCGCAGACCAGATTGGACACTTCAAGGCGCACATTGATATTGATGGCATGGGCGTTGAAAAAAGCCAGCAGCTTTGCCTTCTCCTCCTGCAAATGCGTCCCAAAGACGCTGGGCAGTAACATACCCTCCGCGTATTGCTGCAGATAGGCCTCCGGCTCCACAAAGTCCCGCAGTCAGGCGGGAGCCGCCACAGGAATACGGGCAACCATTTTTTTGGATCGGGTCTCGGATTTCCTCGAAGGTTTCCTTGGAGGAGGAGGTCAGAATAACAGACCGGTCGGGGCTGACGGCTTGCACCGTGGCGGTAAAGGGAACAGCGTCGAACTGCCACTGGGCGTTCAGGGCGCCTTTCAGGGTGTAATCCGGTGGATGGCCAGCGGGGTCCCGGTATTGGCGTCTGTGAATTGCCGCAGATCGGTTTTTTGGGCGCGGCTTCCCCTTCGTAGGAGATGTGAAGCCGGTTCCCGCAGTTGGGGCAGAAGGTAAAGGTCGTATCATAGTTTACATCCAGCGGCGCGACGCAGGATGGGCAGATGTACGCTTTGATTTTCACGGTATCGCCCTCCTTATGCTGTCTTCTCCGTTGATTCCAGCTCTGCGGTGATGGGCAGGAGCCGGATATAGGCGATCATCATTGCCAGCGACGGCAGGGTCAGTGTGAAGCATAAAACAAACAGGGCCACAAAAGCGACGTCATAGAACGTGATGATCAGCCAGAGCGAAAAAACACTGAACGCCAAGGTCGTCCCGGCCAGGATTCCCAGCGCTACGATGGCTCCCCACACCTGCCGGGTTGTCTGGATGGTTACCTTGAAATCCGGGTCCTTTTCCACTTCTTCCGGCGATTGCTCCCGGAGCTTTTTTTGAAGATTTCTGTACCCCTTCACATTTCTGACAACCATAGGCAGATCACTGTACATGGTAACGGGGCCGGCGCTGCGGGAGAGCACCGTGGCTTTGAGGAAATCCAGCTGGGCATCCATCAGCTCCGAAAGTCCGGTATAGAACCGGGCGGTGGGAAGCTGAAGCGGTGACGTGGGCGCTTTTATTTCGTTGAAATGGATTACCCGGATATATTCTTCCAGGTCAAATTCATCCATTTTTTGCAGGAAACGTTCCATATTCCCGGTGCTTCCGACGGCGTCCTTTGCGCAGAGGTATTGGGCAACCTCGCGGGCATATTCCTCATTTCCCGCGTCGGCAGGCAGGCTGGCTCCGATCAGCGCCGCAAGCTGTTCCAGCTCCCCGCCGCTCTGACAGCGCCGGGCAACGAACCGCCCCACGCTCAGGGCAAAGGCGGCGGTATCCCGGGGCGTTCTCTGCCCGGAGCGAATCCGGGAGAGATAGGAAGCGTCGTAGCTCAGATACCGGGCAAGCTCCGTATTGCCGATGGAAAAGGCATCCAGCAGTTCGTTGAGATTGTGACGGAAGCGCTCTTTATCAAAGCCTCCCGGAACGCGCTTTCCACCGATTCCTGCGTGATTTCCTTCCACCCACGTTCCACCGCAAGGGCTGCAATCCCGGCAGACAGCTTCCGGCATTGCGCCAAGTCCGGGCTGTGGCTGCCGCTGCGGTGTCGGCTGATCACAGGAGCGGAAATGCCGCTGACGGCGGACAGTTCTCTGGCGGTACACCCCAGTTGTGTCAGATAATCATTCAGAAGCTTCTGAAACGTCACGGAACATCCCTCCTCCGGAATACCTGTGTTGAAATTACAATATCACAAACTGGAAAGCAGTACAAAGCAATTCTATATTTGTCATTGACAAACATAGAAATCCAATTCGCAGCTGCCAAAAACGGAAGCGCCCTCATTACGGAGGGCGCTTGGGTTATGAACTTAAGGCTTTCCAACGGGAATACTGGTGTGTTCCCGAATGGCATCCAGCAGAGCGTCCAAATTCTCTTCGTGGGTAAACCGGCATACCTTCTGTTTGCCATCGTAGCAAATCACCAGATAGCACAGCGTGCCGTAGATTTTCCCATTCTCGAAGAATCCCTTGGTCACGCCAAGGCGCTTATACACCCGGGTGATCGCGGAAAAAGGGATATAGCCGACCCGGCTGAAGCCGTACATACCTACGTACAGTGCCCGATCGCCCAGACCGAAGTCCTCATAATGGGTACAGCACACCCTATCGGGCCGGAGAAGCTCCGGGGGCAGTTTTTTTTCGGACAAGGCTTTCGGTGGGATATACATAGGAACGTTCCTTTCTCTTGGAAAATTATGCCTTAGCGGCCTTCTCGCCCTTGGGGGCCTTCAGGATGAACAGAACCAGCAGCACGACAGCGATGCCGATGCCCAGGATCTTGGAGATGGGCGGGAAGAAGGGAATGCCGCCCAGATACAGCTTGCTGTTGAACACGAAGGACACGGTAACAGCGGTCATGAACGCGGCGGGCAGAGCACAGATGTAAGCGTTCTTACCCTCGTGACGCAGGTACATGGCAGCGGTCCACAGAACGATAGCAGCCAGGATCTGGTTGGTGGAAGCGAAGTAGTTCCAGATGGAGGTGTAGTCCAGCTGAGAAACCAGCACACCCAAAGCCAGCAGGGGGATGGTCAGGATCAGGCGGTTCTTGTAGCTCTTCTGATCCAGCTTCAGAGCGTCAGCAACGGTCAGTCGAGCGGAGCGGAACGCAGTATCACCGGAAGAGATGGGGCATGCAATAACGCCCAGCATCGCCAGGATGGCGCCGAAGCCGCCCATGGTGGTGGCACAGATGTTGTAAACGCAGCCAGCCTGACCAACGGACATAGCTTCCTTCAGGCCGGTCATCAGGCCGCCCTCGATGGGGAACAGAGCGCAGGAGGCAGCAGCCCAAACCAGAGCGATGATGCCTTCGCAGACCATGGCGCCGTAGAAGACCATGTGAGACTGCTTCTCACTCTTGCAGCAGCGGGCCATGATGGGGGACTGAGTGGAGTGGAAGCCGGAGCAGGCGCCGCAGGCCACGGAGATGAACATGGCGGGGAACATGGAGGTTCCGGCGGGATGCATATTGCGCAGGGGGAAGATCTCGGGGATCTCATAGCCCTTCACGATGGTGCCAAGGCCCACGCCGATGGCCATGACGATCAGGCAGATGCCGAACAGGGGGTACAGCTTGCCGATGATCTTGTCCACGGACAGGAAGGTGGCGATGAAGAAGTAGGCGAACACGATGGTCAGCCAGAAGTACTTGTTGGTGAGAATGCCGGTGGAACCGCCCTGACCGCACAGGTAGCTCAGCAGGCCAGCGGGGCCGACAGCGAACACAACGCCGACCATGAACAGCAGCACGGTGGAGAACACACGCATAACCTGCTTCATGACGTTGCCCATGTACATACCGGTCAGCTCAGGAACGCTGAGGCCCTGGTGACGCATGGACATGAAGCCGGAAGCGAAGTCATGAACACCGCCGGCGAAAATGGTACCGAAGGTGATCCACAGGAACACGCTGGGGCCCCACATTGCGCCGCCCACAGCACCCCAGATGGGGCCCAGGCCTGCAATGTTCAGCAGCTGGATCAGGAAAATACGCCAGCTGGGCATGACGACGTAGTCAACGCCGTCCTCCATGGTGACTGCCGGCGTTTCGCGGTCATCAGGACCGAAGGTCTTGGATACAAATCCGCCATAGATGAAGTATCCAGCGATCAGGATTGCCAGACATACGAAGAAACTAATCATAAATTACCCTCCTTACAGTATGGCGCCACGGGACTCCGCAGCTCCGGGGCGCATTTCCAAACGCAGAACAGGAGCGTTGGCGCACCCCTGCCGCACAGGGACATTGTATTACGTTTCTCAGTAAAAGTCAACAAAAACATTTGAAAATTTTGCTCTTCAATTGTTCTAACCGCATAATTCTCCGGATGGTTTGTATTTCTCCAAAAAACAGGGCTTCTTCCCGACTTTTCACGGCGCAAAGGGCGGATTCCGTTGGGTAAGGCAGGAGGAACCTTCCGGCCTCAGCCCTGCGCGCCGGCAACACCTTTTCATCTTCAGCGGCATATTCTACCGGGAGGTGATACTTTGGCTATTGTGCAGACCGATGTACCCATGACCGCCGAGCTCTGCGAGCAAACCATTGGGCAGCTGCTGCGGCGATATCCGGCGTTCCGCTCCGAAAGTCTGACAACTACCGCCTTTGGCAGGCCCGTTCTCGCTTTGACCATCGGGCAGGGCGCGCGGAAGGTGCTCTACTCCGCCGCCCACCACGCCAATGAGTGGATTACCACGCCGGTGCTGCTGAAATTTCTGGAGGAGCTTGCACAGGCGGCGGAATCCGGCGGAAAGCTCTTCGGCGTCCCCGCCCAAAATATTCTGAAGGCCGCCACCATTTACGCTGTGCCCATGGTAAATCCCGACGGGGTGGACCTGGTCACCGGGGCCATCGAGCCGGGGACGCTGGAATATACCGCTGCCCAAACGCTGGCGGACAATTACCCTGCCATCCCCTTCCCCGATGGCTGGAAAGCCAACTTACTGGGGGTCGACCTGAACCTGCAATACCCCGCCGGCTGGCTGCGGGCCCGGGAAATCAAATTCTCGCAGGGCTTCACCAAGCCCGGCCCGAGGGATTATGTGGGCCGGGCCCCTCTGAACCAGCGGGAGTCCATCGCTATGGCCCGCTACACGGAAGCGGTCGACCCCGCGCTGGTCATCGCCTTCCACACCCAGGGCGAGGTAATCTACTGGCAGTTCGGCGACTATGTGGTGCCCGGCGCGAGAGCTTTGGCGGAGGAATTTGCCAGGCTCAGCGGCTACGCGCTGGAGGACACCCCCTATGAATCCAGCTTCGCCGGGTACAAGGACTGGTTTATTCAGGACTGGCGGCGGCCCGGCTTCACCATCGAGTCAGGAACTGGGGAAAGCCCCCTGCCGCTGAGCCAGTTCGACGAAATTTACAAGGCAAATCTGGGCATATTGGTTACAGGGGCAACCGGTCTGCCCGGCGGCATTTAAAAAATCCCCCCCCGGTGCATTGCATTTCCAGAATAAATGGGATATAATGGCAAAAACACAAAAGGAGGGGACCTATTATGACGGGACAGCTGCCCGCTCAGGTTCTGGAAATCATCCGCAAAATGCAGCAAAACGAGCTGACGGAAAGTGTGATCTACGAAAAAATCGCCGTCTTCGCCAAGGGAGAGGAAAACAGGCAAACCCTGCTGCGCCTGTCCCGGGAGGAACGGGCCCACTATGAGATCTGGAAAAAGTACACCGGCATCGAAATGAAGCCGCAGGGCGGCAAGGTGCTGAAATATACGATGCTTGCCCGGGTTCTGGGCTTCACCTTCGCGGTGAAGCTGATGGAAAAGGGCGAGGAGAACGCCCAGGAGGAATACGCGCTGCTGGCGGAAGCGGTTCCCGAAAGCATCCAGATTCGCGCTCAGGAGGAAGAACATGAGCAGTCCCTGCTGGGTATGTTGGACGAAGAACGGCTGCAATATGTAGGCAGCATGGTGCTGGGCCTGAATGACGCGCTGGTGGAGCTGACCGGCTCTCTGGCTGGCTTCGCCTTCGCCCTGCAAAACAACCGCCTGATCGCCCTGTCCGGGCTGATCGTGGGAATCTCCGCCACCTTCTCCATGGCCTCCAGTGAATTTCTGGCAGCCCGCAGTGAGGGCCGCGGCGATGCTCTGAAATCCTGTTCCTACACCGGCATCGCCTATCTGATTACGGTGGTGCTGCTGATCGCACCCTACCTCCTCTTTGGTGCGGCCCAGTACATCCCGGCGCTGATCTGTATGCTGGTCATGGTGGTGCTGATTATTGCCGGCTTTACCTACTACACCAGTGTTGCACAGGATCAGCCCTTCAAAAACCGCTTTCTGGAAATGGCGCTGATCAGTGTCGGCGTGGCTGTGGTGTCCTTTGTTGTGGGCGTTCTGGCCAAGAAGTTCCTTGGCGTTGACCTGTAATCCGAAAAAGCGGCAGCCTCAGGACTGCCGCTTTTCCTAATTTAATAATACGCAATTTTCCAGTTGACGAACGCAGCAAAAGCTTATATAATAAACTTGTGCTTATTAATGAATCTACAAGGAGGGAGCGCCATGACGCAACGGGAGCGGCAGGTTTTGCAGCTCATTGAGTCAGACCCCATGATCTCCCAACAGGGAATCGCGGACAGGCTGGGCATCACCCGGTCCTCCGCCGCGGTCCACATCTCCAACCTGATGAAAAAGGGCTACATCGCCGGTAAGGGCTACGTCCTGCGCAGCGGCAGCTATGCTGTGGTGGTAGGTGGCGTCAACGTGGACATCGGCGGCCGGGCCTTTGCCCCGCTGGTGGAGGCGGATTCCAACCCCGGTCAGGTCAGCGTCAGTCTGGGGGGCGTGGGCCGGAACATTGCCCACAATATGAGCCTGCTGGGGCTGGACGTGCGGCTGCTGACGGCCTACGGCGACGACCTTCACGGGCAGCGGGTCGCCGCCTCCTGCTCGGAGCTGGGCATCGACCTGAGTCACGCCCTGCGCATCTCCGGCGGCACCACCTCCACCTACCTGTATCTGGCGGATCCGGCGGGAGAAATGGCTCTGGCGGTGTCGGATATGTCCATCTGCGAGAAAATCACCCCGGCCTATCTGGCGTCGAATCTGACCATTCTGCAAAACGCCCAGGTCATCGTGGCAGACACCAACATTCCCGCTGAGGCCCTGCAATATCTGGCGGAAAATGTCACCGTTCCCCTGTTTGTTGACCCCGTTTCCACCGCCAAAGCGGAGAAGCTTCGTCCCATCCTGCACCGCATCCACACCCTGAAGCCCAACCGGTTGGAAGCAGAGCTGCTGTCCGGGGTGCAGATCAAAAGCCGGGAGGATGTGGAAAAGGCTGCCAACGCCCTGACCCGTCTGGGCGTGCACCGGATGTTCATCTCCCTTGGCGCGGAGGGCGTGTACGCCGCCATGGGGGCGCAGAAGCTGTGGCTTCCCAATATTCCCGGTCAGATGGTGAACACCACCGGCTGCGGGGATGCTTTTATGGCGGCGCTGGTCTGGGCATACTTAGAAGGCAGCGATCTGGAAACCACCGCCAGAGCCGGTCTTGCCGCCGGTTCCATCGCCATGGAATCCGCCGAAACCATCAATCCGCAAATGTCCGCGTTGGCGTTAAAAAAACGTATGAACGCCTGACGCTCCTCACTTCAAACTTCACACTCCAAACTAACGAAAGAAAAGGAATGACACATATGAACATGAACAAGTATCTGGATGTCAACCCCGAAGTCGCCGCCGCCATTGCCGCGGGCAAGCCTGTGGTAGCGCTGGAATCCACCATCATCTCCCACGGTATGCCCTACCCCCAGAACGTAGAGACTGCTCTGAACGTGGAGAAGATCATCCGGGAGAACGGCGCGGTACCCGCCACCATCGCCATCATCGGCGGGCGGCTGAAGGCCGGTCTGACGGCTGCGGAAATCGAATACTTCGGCAAGAAGGGACAGGCCATTGCCAAGGCCTCCCGCCGGGACATCGCCGTCCTGTGCGCCCGGGGTGAGGACGGCGCCACCACCGTCACTACCACCATGATGATCGCCCACATGGCGGGCATCAAGATTTTCGCCACCGGCGGCATCGGCGGCGTGCATCGGGGCGCGGAAACCACCATGGACATCTCCGCCGACCTGGAAGAGCTGGCCCAGACGCCCGTCATGGTAGTCTGCGCCGGCGCCAAGTCCATTCTGGATCTGGGTCTGACGCTGGAGTATCTGGAAACCAAGGGCGTGCCCGTCATTGGCTACGGCACCAATGAGCTGCCCGCCTTCTACACCCGCCAGTCCGGCTTCGGTGTGGACTACCGGATGGACAGCCCCGAAGAGCTGGCTGCCGCCTTCAAAGCCAGCCACGACATGGGCCTGAAGGGCGGTATGCTGGTGACCAACCCCATCCCCGAGGAATACGCCATGCCGCTTAGCACCATCAATGCCGCCATCGACCAGGCCATTGCCGAGTGTAACGCACAGGGCATCCACGGCAAGAAGACCACCCCCTTCCTGCTGGCCCGGGTGGCGGAGCTGACCGGCGGGGACAGTCTGGCCTCCAACATTCAGCTGGTGTTCAACAACGCCCGGCTGGCTGCCCGGACCGCCGCGGCTTACTGCAGGCTGTGATTTCCGATTTCGGGAGAGGAAATACTTCCTCTCCCGAAAAAATACCCTCTTCCTGAAAAAAAGGATTGCAAATTTTCTTTGTTCATGATATAATCCCCCGTGTGTCCGTTCAAAGGATGACGCTCCAACATTGGGATGTCGCCAAGCGGTAAGGCATCAGACTTTGACTCTGACATTCGTCGGTTCGAATCCGGCCATCCCAGCCAAATATGATCCGCTAGCTCAGTCGGCAGAGCAACTGCCTTTTAAGCAGTGGGTCCGGAGTTCGAATCTCCGGCGGGTCACCAAAAGACCAGATGCCCATTTGGGTATCTGGTCTTTTGCCGTTGGAGATTCGAAAAATCAAATGGGACAGTCCAGTGGACTGACCCTGACTGGTGGCTCGACACCAGTCACTCCTTACGCTGTGCATCGCACAGCGGTAACGAACCTCCTGCGGGTCACCAAAACCCTGAAAACTCTGGGGCTTTCAGGGCTTTTCGTGTCTTCTCGCACCATCACCAGACCCACTGCCGAAACCTCAATTTTTAAGAAAGGCAGTGGGTCTGAATTATGGCAAAAAAGAGATTGCAAATGGATCAGAAAAGTTGGAGAAAAAGGGAGACACTGCATTGCCGGTTTGCCCCAAACGGATGTTGGAAAAAGGTTGCAGTATCCCGCAAAATATGACATAATAAGCAAAAAGCACACGGGAGGCAGCGAATATGCAGGAAGCGCGAACCATAACGGTTATGACAGGGAGAACCCAAACTGAACTGGAAGTCAGTGAGATTCATTATGTCCTGATGAATCGGAATTATGCGGACATCCATATGGAATGGGGCGGCGTTTGCAAAGCGCGGATCACCTTTGAGGAACTGGTAAAGCTGCTGGGGGATGATTTCCTCCCGATTCGCCGGGGATGTCTGGTCAGCGCGGACCAGATTCACCACATTGACGATATGGTGGTTCTGAACAGCGGAGAAAGGCTGAAATATGTGCGGCGGCAGAAAAAGGCACTGGTTTCCGAAATCTGCGCTCTGCGAAACTGTCCGCCGGAAAGCATTGCTGTGAAAGTGCGAAGGTCCCCCAAACGGGAAACCCCACCCGCCACGGCTTTGGAGGAGCCCGCGCCACCTGCCGTTGAGGAAGAAGAGGAACTGCCTGCCGCCCGGGGGCCAGAAGCGGATGTGCGCGGATTTTCGGATGGAACCTATCTGTCCATTACGGTGAAACGCAAACGGCTGATGTTGAATGTGGACACGATTCTGTACGCGGATGTGGAAAAAAACATTGCTCAGATTCATCTTGTTGACGGGACGGTGCACCGCACCAGAATTCCCTTGTCCGTGCTGGAAAAGGGGCTGGGGGACGGCTTTCTCAAGGTCAGCCGCCACCGGCTGGTATCGGTCATGGCGATTCACAGCGTTACGGACACCGTCAATCTCAGCAATGGAGAGGCTCTGGACTATACCCGCAGCAGGAAAGCCCAGCTTTGCAAACTTCTGGCCTCCCGGCAGAAGCTGTTCATCGACAGTCTCAGCGATGAGGGCACCCCTGCCACGCCGGAGGAATACCACGATCATTACCGCTGTTTTGACAACGCGCCCTTTGCCTTTACAGACATTGAAATGGTGTTCAGCGAGGACCGGCACGCGGTGGACTGGATTTTCCGCTACGGCAATCCGGCGCTGGCGCGGCTGGAAAAAACGCCCCTGAAAAAGCTGATCGGCAATTCCTTCGGAAGCCTGTTCGCCAACATGGATTCCAAGTGGCTGCGCAGCTATGAGCAGGCGGCGCTCTACGGAAAAACTCTGGAAATCGTGTCCTACAGCCCGGAGATCGACACCAATCTGAAAATCATCTGCTACCCCACCTTCAAGGGCCACTGCGGCTGCATTCTGTTCAATCTGGACGCTGCTGACGGACAGCTGGGTGTGCTGAATCTGTAAATACGAACGCCGGGACAGCGGCATTTTTCCTTCCAAAGGGAAAAATGTGTCGGGAAACCCGGCGTTCGTACTCGTTTTATGTCCCAGAAAAATATTCGTCCCGTGTAGAAGATTATTTCGTCCCTTAATATTGCAATTTGATTTTGGGTGTGATCGAATAATTTCGAATATCATGGCGGACTATGATTCGCGGAAGCGGAAGCCGCCGGAATACCCTAGAAAGGGGACGATACATATGAAAAAACGGACGAATACAAACCCAATGCGGCGGCTTTTGTCGCTGGCGCTGAGCATCGTCATGGTGCTCTCCCTGCTGCCTGCGGGGGCGCTGGCGGAGGAGCCTGTACTGGACGAGCCTGTGCAGGAAGAACTGGTGCAGGAACAGCCCGTGCAGGAGGAGCCCGCGCAGGAGGAGCCTGTTCAGGAGGAGCCTGAGAAGGAGGAACCTGTTCAGGAGGAACCTGTGGAGCAGGAGCCCGAGCAGAAGCAGGAGTCCGAGCAGGAGCCTGTGGTGAAGACGGAATCTGCTGAGGAGGAAGCCCAGTCTGCTTCCACGGATGCCGTCATTACCGACTGGGAATGGGATGACGGTTATGAAATCGTGGACGTGGAAAGCGGATACGTGATCCTGCCCTTTACCAGCGAAGAATTCGCTTCCAGCCTTGACGATGTGAAGGGAATGCTCCCCGAAGCGATTCTGGTTGGCGAGGAAGCGCTGACCCTGGGGAACTGGACCTATGAGACCGGTGAAGAGGGGGCAGTCGTAACCATCGACTCCGAAAGCTGCCCTTCGCCAGGTATCTTCAAAATCACCCTGCCCGAGGGCTATGTCCTTGCCGACGGCACCAATGTGCTTTCCCTGACCGTGGCGCTGTCAGCCGGGTCATCAGAGGGTACTTCGTCTTACGCTGACTCTGACACCCTTACCAATGTTCCCTATTATGATGCCGATGGTACGCGCAAGACCTGCCCATTGGCAACCAAAGTGGTCGAGAACAAGGTTAAAGACGGCCCGAATACTACATGGACTACGGGCTGGTATGTGGTAGAAGGGACCGTGGAAATAGGCGGAGAAATCCATACTGACCCAAATGACTTGACTAAAACCGAGATTCTATATAAGTCCGTATCCGTTCAGGGTGATGTCAATCTGATTCTGAAAGAAGGCAGCGAGCTCCAAATGCTCCATGGTCATATCGATGTGCCTGAAGGCAGCAGCCTGACTGTCTATTGCGATAATACTTCCAATAGTGGTACATTGAAGGTATGGGGCGCTATAAACCACGCTGCCATTGGCGGCAGTCCGGATTCTCCGGACAGCGGCAAGATTACCATCAACGGTGGTACTGTGACAGCACATACGGGGAATGGAGGCGCCGGCATTGGCAGCGGTGAAGGTGGTTCCGCCGGAGACATTACAATCAATGGCGGAGATATCGAAGCCACCGCTAATAATGGTGGGGCGGCAATCGGCACCGGAAAGAAAGGAAAATCAGCCATCATTACCATCAAGAATTGTCAACAAATATATGCTCGTTCATCCGGTGGTGCCGGTATTGGATCCGGAGAAAATAGCAGTGGCGACGGTAAGGTTACAGTCAACATCCATGGCGGCAAAATAGACGCGCACGGAAGGGATGGCGCTGGTATCGGCAGCGGTAAGAACGCCCCATTGAGTGTGGACGTCAATATCACCGGCGGCAATATTTATGCTCAAACCAGCGGCATGTCTGCCCCCGAATCGCACGGCGCTGCCATTGGCGGCGGCTACGGAGCCACAAATACCACCGTCAAAATTGGCGGCACCGCGGAGGTAGACGCCCATGGCGGAGAAAATGCCCCCGGTATTGGCTCCATCAATCCCGACGGCTGTTCTGTGACGATTTCCGGCGGCACGGTCAGAGCCTCGGGCGGTACATTCGGTGCCGGTATCGGCGGCGCCCATGAACAGGCCTCCTGCCCCGTCACAATCACAGGCGGTACCGTGACCGCCACTGGCGGCGCCACAGGCGCCGGCATTGGCAGCGGCTGCGGCACCAACAGCACTACTAGATTTGCAACAGGCAGAATTGAAATCAGCGGTGGTACGGTTACCGCCAACGGCGGCTATTTTGCTGCCGGTATCGGCGGCGGCGAATATAACACTGCGGGCGATATTCTGATTAGCGGCGGAACGGTCATTGCCACACGTGATACTTCAAAGGATAATGATTCTACTATACAAGGTGGCCGGTTTGATATCGGAGACGGATTCATTTTTATAAACAATACACCTGTCTACGCCAGATACACACTGAACGGCAGCGCGAAGCTCTATCTCCAGAACGGCTTTAGCAATCCTGGCATTCGAGATGAAATTAAACCATCAATAAACAGCGGCTATATTTTCAATGGAACCCCGGATACCTATAAGGAGATTCGGGTGTACGGCTCCCAGACGCTGAGTGAAAACTTCTGCATCGATACGGGTAAAACGATGACCGTTATGAGCAATGCGTCGCTGAACACCGGTAACTACGGCATCTATGTCCAGAATGGCGGAACACTGAAGAGAGACGGTATGGTCAACGGCAATGTTTACTATCCCCTGACCCTTACAGCCTGCACCGCGACAAATACGACCCCCTACCAGAGCAGCCTGTTCGGCAAGGAAGGCGCGAGAATCTCTCTGACCCCCGCACTGCAAAGCGGCTATAAGCTCGATAAGTGGACGGTCACCCCCGACACTGTAACCGTCTCCAACAACAGCTTCAGAATGCCGCAGCAGGCGACCACGGTGAAGGCGAATGTTGTGCAAGCGGTGAATATCACCACGCAGCCCGCAGATCAGGAAATTATCTATGGCAATAACGTCACCCTCAGCGTTGGCGCGCAGAATCCCAGCGGCACTACGGATGGAATTTTCTACCAGTGGTATAAGGGCGCCGAGGAGCTGACGGGAGAAACCGGCAGCACCCTGACCCTGACCAAGCCTGACGCTGGTACCTATTCCTACTTCTGCCGGGTCACTTGGGATGGAGTCTCCGTTGACAGCAGCAAGGCCACCGTCAAGGTGAATCAGGCAACCGGCAGCGCGAACATCACCGGCACCCTTGACAAGAGCTATGACGGACAGCCCGCCGCATTGGCGGAGAGCGGCTATAGCGTCACCGGCGACGGAACCGTCACCGTGGAGTACACGAAGCGGGGCAAAAACAGCTACTCCCCCATCGCCCCCACAGACGCTGGCAGCTATACCGTCCGGGTCACCATGTCCGAAAACCAAAACTATAAGGGAGCCAGCGCCACCAAGGATTTCACCATCAGTAAGGCTACGGACAACGCATGGCAGACAGAGCCATCCGTTACCAACTTTACCTATGGAGATACCGAAACCAATCCTGTCACTTATCAGGCTAAGTACGGCAACGACGAGGTACAGGTCACCTACAAAAAGCAGGGAACGGAGGGCACTTCCTCCACCACTGTCCCCACGGAAGCGGGCACCTATGACGTGACGGTATCTCTGGCAGAAACCGCAAGCTACCCCGGTCTGCCTGACGTGAGCCTGACGCTGACCATCGCGAAGGCAGCTTCCTCCGTGACCACGCCTCCCAAGGACGCCCAGAGCCGGTACACCGCCGGGAATGTTCCGCTGGTCACCGAGGAAACCCCTGCGGGCGGCACCATGCACTACAGTCTGGACGGCGAGACTTGGAGTGCGGAGATCCCCACCGCCACCGATTGCGGCAAGTACACAGTCTACTACAAGGTCGTGGGCGATAACAACCACACCGACACCGAAGAGCAGACCCTGACGGCGGAAATCGTTCCCTTCAAAGTCCCGGAGACGCAGAATACGGTGACAATCGACTATGGTCAGGACGCTGCGTTGTCTGTCAACCCCAACACCAACCTGCCGAATGAAATTACCTATCAGTGGTATCAGGGAACCGGCGAGGGGGATGTGGAGCTGACGGGCGCAACAGAAAACGAGCTGACCATCATCAAACCCATCGCGGATACTTATACCTTCGTGTGCAAGGTCACCTGCGGCGACTACTTCAAATACAGTACAGTCCCGGTTGAGGTGAAGCCTGTTGCTCTTACGAATGTTGACCTGTCCGGCTACTGGGCAGAGGGCGGCGAGAGAGAAATCGCACAGGGCGAAACCGTAACACTCACCAACCCCAGCTCCCGGCTGCTGACCAAGTACACCACGACAACCAACGACCAGGGCGGCGAGTATCCCACCGGCATGGCAGTCTACAGCATTGTTAGGGACGATGGCGGCGCAAAGCTGCAGAAAATCGACAAGCTGGACAATCTGCTGCAATACTCCGGCTGCTCCATCCGGATCAACGGAAAACCCGGTATCCGCATGATTACCAGCCTGACCAAGGAAGCCAAGGAACTGCTGAAGAAGGGCGAACTGGCGGGCTACACCCTGGAAGAATACGGCACCGTAGTGGCGTGGGACAATGGATCGGGCGATCAGCCCCTGACCCTGAGCACCGGCAAGTCCAACTACGCCTACCGCAAGGGCGTTTCCGACCCGGTGTTCGCCAACGTGGGCAACCTGACCCAGTACACCAACGTGCTGGTGTGGGATTCCCTGCCCGATGAGAAGTACGCCATGGATATCGCCATGCGGCCCTACATCATCCTGAGCAAGGACGGCGAGACGGTTACCCTGTACGGCGGCACCGTGAGCCGCAGCATCGGCTATGTGGCCCAGCAGAATGCCGACACCTTCCCCAAGGGCAGCGCGGGCTACAAGTATGTGCATGATATCATCGACAGGGTCAATAAACTGACCAACAATTCCCAGCAATCCTAAGGAGGTAACGCGCAAATGAAAAAGATACTCGCGCTGCTTCTGGCGCTGACGCTCGTATTCGCGGCAGGCTGCTCCAATAAAACGGAGCAGCCCGCCCCCACGGCGGCTCCCACGGTTCCCGAGACCGCTGCCCCTGAAACCACCCTTCCCGAAACGGAGCCGCCCCTGCCCAGGCTGGAAGCGGGCACCATTCAGGGCGACAATATCCCCGCCATTCTGTGTCTGCTGAAAAAAGACGATCTGGTGGAGGTCACGGGCTATGCCGAGGATGGGAGCGCCATCGTGAAGATCGGCGACGCGGCGGGCACCGTGGAGAAGGCGCTGCTCCGCTTCGCCGGGGAAGAAGCCTACGAAAGCTGGACGGCCTACGCCCGGTGGGGCACTGCCCTCTACGGCAGCTATAAGCTTACCGGCGAGCCCTCCGAAACCCTGAAAACCAACACGGAGCTGACCATTCTGGACGAGCTGGAAAACTGCTATCTGGTACAGGTCGGGGAGAATACCGGCTATATCGCCCAGAAGCAGGCCAGCAAGTGGCGTATCACCAGCAGCCCCAAGACGGAGGATGACGGCTCCTCCGGCGGCAGTTCCGGCGGCGGTTCCTCCGGCGGACGGGACGGCGGCAATATCTCCCTGACCGCTGCCGAAGAAGCTATGGGCCAGGTCGTTCTGCTGACAGAAGTCGCCAGAACCGGCAGCGCCGAAATCCGGGCCGACGGCGGAGTGGTAATTTTGAAATACTTCGATTTGGGCGACACCGTGCAGATCGTGGCGGAGGAGGGCTTCGCCCCGGAAATCCCCGGCTACACCACCATTCTGGAAGATGGCGTGTACGCTTACGTCCCCACCGCGTGGGTGCGCAAATCCGGCGACGAGGAATTCAAGCAGTGGGACGGCTTTGCCGGTTACAGCTGCTACCTCTACGACAACTACGAACTGCGGGGGGAGCCTGTGAAACAGATTTACGCCAACAAGGCCATCACCGTGCTGTGGCAGGCGGGAGACGTATCCCTGATCCGCGTGGGCGATGATGTGGGCTACATTTCCACGGAAACCGCCCGCACCACCCGGATTCCCACACAGAAGACGCAGGAAGATGGCGGCGGCGGTTCCTCCGGCGGCAGCTCCGGCGGCGGAGGCGGCGGGCAGTGGACACCCCCTGCCATGTAAGGTGCTGCCTTTTCGGAAATGCCCCTAAAACCAACGGTTTTGGGCAGAAAACGGCACTCTGCTGCTATCGGCAATGCCTCTGTAATACAGATGCAAACCCCCTCATTTCCATGACAGTGGAAATGGGGGGGCTGCTTGTTAAGGCGCTTCTGACACCGCCTGCCTGATACAGGTAGGTAGCGGCGGTGTTTTTTGCTTTTTTACGGCGTTTGCGTTTCCGCATGATTGTATGAAAGAGACCCTCTTCACCCATCCTGGGGGTACAGAAGATCTCCGGTCAGCTCTGCCAGAGTGTTCTCTGCCCAGCTATAGTTGGTCAGATAGCTGCCCTTGAACAGTTGCGAGTATTCTTCTTTCCCTGACAGGTAATCGTACAGGTCGCACTTTACCCGTTCCGGAATCAGCCGGCGTTTCCCGTTGACGGATTCCATAATGTCTGCCACGCCGTATTCCTCCAGAGTATTTTTCAGCCGCAGAGCGACCTTGCGATATCTTGCCATGGTCAGGGCGTTGGCCGGTTCGTCCTTCCATAGAAAGCCGATCGCTTCCTCCGAGGAGATGAAGCCGCCCTTCCGATCCACCAGCAGGGCGAAGAGCTCTCTGGACTTTTGGTTTCGGAAGGCGATGGGCTGCTCCTCCATGAACACATCAAAATAGCCAAAGGTGCGGATGCGCACCACCGGTTCGGATGATTCCGGCTTCTGGGCATCCAGATTGTACAGCATCACATAAGCTCTTCATCTGAATGGGTTTCCTTTACAACTTCCTTGTCAGAGATTTTGGGCATTTCCACCTGGCAATGTCCTTCTTCTTTGCACCAATTCAAAAAGGTTCTGAAAACTCTGGCATAAGAGGACACAGAATTGTGTGCCAATCCAGACTTCTTCATGGAAACAATCATTGCCTCCAAATCACTTTTGGTCAGGTCTGTTAGGGGTTGCTGTACATCCAGGTAAAGAGAAATAGTGTGGAAGTGATTATGGTAAGTTTTGAGAGTTGTTTCAGAGACTCCATCTGCTGTTCTGGAGATTACGAACAGAGCAAAAACCTCTTCAATTGTTTGGCTTTTTCGGTTTTTTAGTTTGATTTTTGATGCCATTTCTGTACTCATGCCTTTCATAATTTTCTCAGAATAGGCATGAGTACAAACTCTTTTCGAAAGTGAGCAAAAACCTAGCAAAATAGACCTCAGAATGGAACAAAAAGAAAAACAAAAAACCCTTGAAAACTTTCGTTTTCAAGGGTTTTGGCAGAGGATGAGGGATTCGAACCCCCGCAAACGGAGTCAGAGTCCGGTGTGCTACCGTTACACAAATCCTCTATTTTTCGTGACTGAAAGCCACATGGTGGAGACAACAGGACTCGAACCTGTGACCTCATGCGTGTGAAGCATGCGCTCTAACCAGCTGAGCTATGCCTCCATGTCGGAACAGGGTGTATTATACCACATTTTTCAAAAAAGTCAACAACAATTTTTTAACATCTACCCTTGATTTCCGCCGGATTTCTGGTATTCTAACTTAAAAGAAGGGGGTGCGGCCATGCGCTATGCCAATATGGTTCCCGGAACCTTCCTGAGCCGGCCAAACCGCTTTATCGCCCATGTGGAAATCGGCGGGCAGGCGCAGGTGGTTCACGTGAAAAATACAGGGCGGTGCCGGGAACTGCTGGTGCCCGGGGCGCCGGTCTGGTGCCAGCGTTCCGACAACCCGGCGCGGAAGACCCAGTATGACCTGATCGCCGTGAAGAAGGGCCAGCGGCTTATCAATATGGACTCGCAGGCTCCCAATATTGCCGCCCGGGAATGGCTGGAAGGCGGTGGGCTGGGGAAAATCGAAAATCTGCGCCCGGAGACGGTGCACGGGGACTCCCGGTTCGACTTTTCCTTCACGCTCCATGGAAAGCCCTGCTTTCTGGAGGTCAAGGGCGTGACGCTGGAGCAAACTGGCGTCTGCGCTTTCCCGGACGCTCCCACGGAGCGGGGGGCCAAGCATCTGCGGGGACTGGCGGCGGCTGCTCGGCAGGGCTATGGAGCCTATGTGCTGTTCGTTATTCAGATGGAGGACGTGAAATACCTGCATCCCAACGACCGCACCGACCCAAATTTCGGGGCGGCGCTGCGGGAAGCGGCGGAGCAGGGCGTGCAAATCTTGGCGGCAGCCTGCCACGTCAGCGAGGATACAATGGAAATCAGCGGCAGTGTGCCGGTACATTTGGAAGGAGAATAACCATGGATCACAGAGAAAAAGCGGCGGAATTGTTTGTAAACGGGAGCAACTGCGCTCAGGCGGTGGCGGTAGCCTTCTGCGATGTCACCGGCATGGAGCCGGAACTGGCGGCAAAGCTTTCCTCCTCCTTTGGCGGCGGCATGGGCCGAATGCGGGAGGTCTGCGGCGCGGTCAGCGGGATGCTGATGGTACTGGGCGTGCTCTACGGCTACGACGACCCCGGTGAAAAGGACTGGGCCAAGAAAGCCCACTACGCGCTGGTGCAGGAGCTTGCCGGGAAATTCCGGGAGCGCAACGGCAGCATTATCTGCCGGGAAATTCTGAAAAATCCCCCCTCCACCCCCAGCCCCACGCCCCGGACGGCGGAATTTTACAAAAACCGTCCCTGCACCCGGATGGTGGTCTGCGCGGCGGAGCTGCTGGATGAATACATCGCGGCCCACCCGCTGGAAGCGAAGGCATGATCTGCAATCAGCACGACATTCCGAAGGAAGTCCACCGCTATGGTCTGCGTTCCTCGGCGGAGGTGGGCTGCGGCTGGATTGCCACCTACAACGCCCTGAAAATACTGGGCTGCACCACGGACATTGACGAGCTGATTCGCTATTTTGAGTGGCAGCTGCCGCTGATTCACGGCAATTTCGGCACCTCCTTCTGGGGGCCCCAGCGGTGCTTTGAAAAATGGGGCTTTCCCTGTAAGCTGGTGTTCGACCGGAAACGGTTCGACGAGGAAGCCAAAGCCGCCGACGCCTGCATTGTGTTCTACCACTGGGCGAAAAAGGGAAGAGCCGGGGCCCATTTTGTGGCGGTGAAGCCCACGCAGTCGGGCTTTGTGGGCTACAACACCTTTCGGGATTCCCGAGGGCCGGACAGTTGGGGGTCAAGTATGGAAGCATTTTTGCGGAATCAGCGGTATTTTGGCTGTGTTCTGCTGGTAATTCACAGGAAACGGGTGAAAAAATGATACGGAAAAAGTGGAATCCGGCGGCAGCCATGGCGGTGCAGGCGCTGCTCATTTACGTCTGGCTCACCGACCTGTCCGCCCTCGCCGGAACGGACACCTATTACAGCGTGTACCTTCTGTGCGGCGCGGCGTCACTGCTGTGCCTGTGGGACAACCGGAAGGGCGGAAAGAACCACCTGGCCCTGTGGGTATTCGCGGGGCTGTTCTCCCTCGCCGCGACACTGGGCAACCACGAAATCTACGAACCAGCTTCCATGCAGAACCGGCTGAATTTCGTCATGGACCTGCTGGGCGGCTTCTGCGTGGGATACCAGATTCTCCGGTGTATGCTGAGAAGACTGCCGCTGCGGGGTGAAACCCGGGAGCGGAAGCACGCAAAGTGGGCGTTTTGGGGTGTATTTGCCGCTGTGGCGGTGATTGATCTGGGATATCTGGTGTTTGCCCGCTATCCCGGCATTCTGACCCGGGACTCCTACACCACCATCGGTCAGTTGCTCTACGGGCACTACGACAACACCATGCCCTATTACCACACCCGGCTGGTGGGGCTGCTCGTGAAGCTGGGCATGGCCCTCACTGGAGACATCAATTTCGGCGTGGCCCTGTTCCACGGCTTCCAGATTCTGCTGCTGGCGGCGGTGTTCGGGTACGCGTTCATGACCCTGTACCAGATCGGCGTGCCAAAATGGGGGCTGGGGCTGGCGTTTTTTGTCTACGCGCTGCTCCCCTACAATATTGTCTACAGCATTACCCTGTGGAAAGATGTACCCTTCGGGGCGTCGGCTCTGCTGCTGGCTGCCGCCTTTTATCGGCTGCTGAAAAGTATGGGGAAATCCCGGAAATGGGACTATGCCGCCTTTACGGCAGGGGCGCTGGGGTTGGCACTGATGCGCACCAACGGCTGGTACGCGCTGCTCATTGCGGCGGTGCTGCTGGCAATCGTACTGCGAAAAGAGCGGAAACGGCTGACCTTGGTGCTGCTGGCGGTGCTGGCACTTTCCTGGGTGATGATTGGCCCGGTGCTGACTATTTTAAAGGTGCCGGGCACCGACCCGGTGGAAGCCTTTGCCGTGCCCATGCAGCAGATTGCCCGGGTGGCTGCCAACAACCGGGCGCTGACACAGGAGCAGCAGGCGCTGCTGTCGGAGATTTTCCTCATGGACAAGCTGGGGGAGGTGTACGACCCCCAGACTGTGGACCCCGTCAAGTACGAAGCCTTCCGCTACGATCAGGTGGATGTTATCCGGCAGAACGCGGGGCAGTACGGGAAGCTCTACCTTTCTCTGGGCCTTCGCTATCCCGGCGATTACCTGAAGGCCTGGATCGATGAGACCCGGGGCTACTGGAACGGCGGCTATTTCTACTGGATTTACACGCTGGAGGCGGAGGAAAACAATGTGGGCATCGTCCCCACTGCCGGTACGAATCCCATTGCCCGGCTGTACGCGGCCTGGTTCCGGTTTGCGGAAAAGCCCGCAGCGCTCCAGATGCTGTACAGCATCGGCCTGCGGGTGTGGATTCTGGCAGCCTGCTGTCTGATCTGCTGCCTGCAAAAGCGGAAGCAATGGCTGATCGCGGTGCCCGCACTGGTGCTGACGGTGGGGCTGTGGCTGGGAACGCCGGTATTTGCTGAGTTCCGCTACGCCTATCCCATGGTGCTGACCTCGCCGCTGGTGCTGCTGACCACGATGTTTGAAGGGAAAGCGAACCGACCGTGAACGGGAGGTT
Source organism: Faecousia sp. (assembly GCA_034113565.1). Classification (GTDB taxonomy): domain Bacteria; phylum Bacillota; class Clostridia; order Oscillospirales; family Oscillospiraceae; genus Faecousia. Next base: position 17,981 of record JAXEXE010000112.1, on the reverse strand, counting down.
ATACGGATATTCACCCCCGGCTTTCGTCTTCACAGCATTATCCCTTTTGCGCCGAATAAACAGCACCCCGCGTGTTTCTCTCTACTGTCCCCACGGTATTGCGCAAGCATATAATCCTCTGTAAGCGGTGTTTCTTTTTCTGCGGCAGGCAGGTAGTTGTCAGGGTTAAGAGTCTCCTGAATCCCGGTTAGAGCATTCCGGATTATCTGCTCTGCGATTCTCGCCTTTTCATATTGTCCTGCTTTGCATCTGCTTTCAGACGGTTCCAAAAATGAGTCAGTTTGCTTTTCATATCATGCCTCCTGTTAGTTTCCGACAGCCCAGCCTTCGTACCAATTTCCCATTCTATCTTACCCAAATGATGATAAGACGCAGTGACTGAATCCTGACCGGAATCGCCCAGATGGACGGATATGGAATCCGTAAACGCCCCATACTGCCTAGCGGTTTCCTCAAAAATCGCGTTGAAAATATCCTGTTTGCTCCTGTAGTGCTTGTACAGCGACGGCGCTTTGATACCCACGGCGTCCGCAATCTGCTCAACACTCACTGCGTCGTACCCCTTCTTGGAAAACAGGCGCAGAGCTTCCAGAAGGATTCTCTGTTTGGTATGCGCAGAACCACCCCTTTGCTCGGCTAACTTTTATTAGCTATATTATGCGCTAATATTTTATTAGCTGTCAAGTGCTTACTTCTCCCGCATCCAATCTCTAGTCCAAAAGAGCAGCTTCCATTTCCTTCAGGGTCAGGGCCTGACTGCCGTCCTTGTAGTTGTAGGTGAGAAGCAATTTGTCATCGTACACATAGACGGAATTTACGAAAGTGTCAATGATTTCCCTCCGGTAGTCAGGATCGTTTGATATTGCCGTCCTTATACCGGCTGATCCAATCAACGACTTCTTCTTTGGTGAACTTACGGCGCTCCAACGCAAGCTGCGCAATGCTGGCTTTCAACGAATTCCGCTGCTCCTCCAATTCTTCCAGACATTCCTTGGTGGTTTCGGTAATGATACCCTGCCGGATGGCTTTCATCACATTGCGGATCTCTGTTTCGCACTGCTGCTGCTGTTTCAGTACCGGGGTCATGGTGTCCTCCTGCTCTTGCATTGCCTCCATCTGGCAGCTCTCCACAAAGCGCTCATTCATTGGCTCCCCCGGTGCGGCAGGCTCATAGCGAAGACGCCATATCCGTAGCAGCCGGAGATAGTCCCGCAAAACAAAAATGCAGAGCCGTTCCGAATCTGGGCACGGCTCTGCATGGCGTTTGGGAATATGGACTTCCGTTGGTGGTCTGGGAGTGATGCCGAAATCCTCGGCAAGTTTTTGGACGGCCTCTTTGGGGCTGATGCCGAATAGCCTTGCCTAGATGAACTGCTGTCCTGCGTCATCACCAGCGCAGCGTCTTTGTCAAGCAGATGTGAGCAAAGCATTCTGCGTCGACTGCAACCGTTCTACAAACTAAGGCAACACCGCATAATGGGAGCTACGGGCTTCGGCGGATCTTTTGCCCCAATCGTGCAGCATGAAAAATGGGAAATACATCCAGTATTCCCGCATTTTCCACACTTTCGCTTGGATCAAAATCTCTCGCCGAATCTCCTTGCCCCATTATGCGGTGTTGCCCTAAACAAAGCAAAATATCTTATTCTGTAATGCTACTGCATGATAATACCCAGAATCAATCGCCTATTTCCGACGAGCCTTCGATGTTACATTATCCATATCTGTTGCGCTTTTTCAGGGATTCAACGAGTGCGCCGCTGTCGGGAGGAATCAGTTCACCAAGAAACGGAGAAAGTGTATTCTCAACAGGGCGGTCCAGCTTTCCGAGAAGTGTCTCGTTCCGCATTATCCGAGGTGCTTCTTCTGCACAGTCCGGATCACTAGCAGCGTGGCCAGCATCATCACAACCGCCACAGGCAGCACAATCCATACCTTCTGCACAAAGCCCGCCAGCAGGTAGCCCAGGAAGGACACGCCGGCAACCGTCAGTGCGTAGGGAAGCTGGGTACTGACGTGGCCGATGTGGTTACAGTCGGCACCGGCGGAGGCCATGATGGTGGTATCGGAGATGGGAGAGCAGTGATCGCCGCAGACCGCGCCTGCCAGACAAGCGGAGACGGAAATCACCATCAGCTCGCCGCTGGGGAACACGGCACAGACAATGGGCAGCAGTACGCCGAAAGTGCCCCAGGAGGTTCCGGTGGAGAAGGCCAGACCTACACCGATGAGGAAAATGATGGCGGGCAGCAGATTGGCCAGGCCGCTGGCAGTACCTCGAACCAGCTCCGCAACGTAGATCTTGGCGCCCAACTGGTTGGTGATGCCGGACAGGGTCCAGGCAAAGGTCAAAATCAGGATGGCAGGTACCATGGCCTTGAAGCCGTCCACGAAGGAATCGGTAAACTGGGTAAAGGTGAGAACCCTCCGGGGCAGGTACAGGAGCATGGTCATCACAATGGTCACGAAAGCCCCCAGCACCAGGCCCTGGGAGGCATCACATCCGGCGAATGCCTCCACAAAATTGTGATAGCAGCCGCTTTCCGCATCGAAGAAGCCACCGGTGTAGATCATAGCCGTAACGCAGGAGACAATCAGCACTCCGATGGGAAGCATCAGGTCAAGGACAGTACCCTTTATCTCGTCGGAAGCTGCATTTTCCTCGCTTTCTTTGGACGCGGCAGCCAACTCCACCATGCGCATTTTGCCGAAATCCAGTCCCATGACGGACATCACAACGACGCACAGCAGGGTCAGCAGTGCGTAGAGATTATAGGGAATGGAGCGGATGAACAGGTTCAGTCCCTCCCCCTCCGGCGCAATGCTGGACACAGCCGCTGCCCAAGAGGAGATGGGTGCGATAATGCACACTGGCGCTGCGGTAGAGTCGATGATGTAAGCCAGCTTTTCCCGGGAGATTTTGAACTTATCGGTGACGGGCCGCATGACAGAGCCAACGGTCAGGCAATTGAAGTAGTCATCAATGAAAATCAGCATACCCAGCACGCTGGTGGAAACCAGCGCGCCTGCTTTGGTTTTAATGTGCTTGCTTGCCCAGCGTCCGTAGGCGGCGGAGCCGCCTGCCTTGTTCACCAGCGACACCATCATGCCAAGCATCACCAGAAAGATCAGGATACCCACATTCCAGCTGTCGCAGATTTTGCTGATCATGGTATCAAAGGTGGTGAGCACCATGTTCCAGACATTGCCGTTGGAATAGATCAGTGCGCCGGAGAGAATACCCACAAACAGAGACGAATAAACCTCCTTGGTCAGCAGCGCCAGCACAATGGCGATGATAGGAGGCAGCAGGGACAGAATGGTGGCGTAGCTGCCGATGCTCCCCCGAACCACACGGATGGAATCCGCAATGTTGGCGTCAAAATCCGGGTCGGAGCCAACGTTGGAGGCGTAGTCGTCGAGGTATGCGGCTGCATCCTCCTCACTTAACGCCGCCGCCCCGGCAGTGAGAGTCATCAAACCGAACACCACTGCCAGCGTAAGTAGCAGCGTCAGCAATCGTGAGATGGTTTTCATGTAGCGTAAGTCCTTTCTATGGGATGCACTGCTCCGCAAGCGACGCAAGCCCGTGAGCCAGCTCTGCGGTGACAGGATATAGCCGGTCATACAGCACCTGATATTTGGCGTAAACTCTGTGGTTTTCCGGATTGGGCGTATAAACTGTCCCTTCCCGGATGTAACGAGTCAGGCTATCGTAGCTGTCAAACCCCGGGTGTTTCACTGCCAGGGCTGCCATCATGGCGTCGCCAAAGCAAGCCCCAAGAGTAATCTCCGGCGAGCAAATCGGCATCCCCAGAATGTCTGCAATCATCTGCATCCACACCGGGTTCAGCGTTCCGCCGCCTACGGCAATGATTCTGCTGATCTCCACATTTTCGTGGCTGCGCATCCGCGCAATCTGCTGGGCTATGGAATAGCCCACGCCTTCCAAAGCGCTGCGATACAGGTGCGCACGGGTGTGCGACAGCGTCAGGCCGAACAGGACACCCCGGGCAAGGGGGTCGTTGACGGGGGTGCGCTCTCCGGCGAAATAGGGCAGAGTAATCAGGCCATCACTGCCGGGGGCAATTTCTGCCACGCCTGCCAGCATGGTCTGGTAGGCATCCGGGCCGCCCTCCGCTTCCAGCACCTTTGCATCAGGAAACAGGGTGTCCCGATACCATTTTGTCAGGCTTCCGGCGGTGTTGGTTCCTGCGGAGATGTCACACAGACCAGGCACGATAAATTCCTCCCGCCAAAGCTGCTCGTCGTCCACCAGACCTTCCGTTCCCAGAATCATATATACCGACGAACCAAGCTGAAGCATCATCTGACCAGGGCTGACCACGCCGCAGCTGATGGCCTCCGCGCCGGAATCGTCCGTGCCGGTGGTAACCGGTGTCCCCTCTGCCAGACCGGTTTCCGCCGCAGCTTCCGCAGTAACGAAGCCCGCGATATCTGCCGCCTCCTGCACCTTCGCCAGCTGATCCGGGCGGCATATCGGGGCACACAGCTCCGGTACCGGCTCCCAGGTTTGCGGGTCATACAGGGGATTGAAGCTGGCAAGACCCAGGAAACGATCCACCACATAGTTGCCTGTCAGCTTTGCGGTGATATAGGTGGAACCGGTAATAAACTTGTAGGTTTTTGCATAGACCTCCGGTTCTTTGTTCTTAATCCACAGAATTTTCGGCATGACGTCGCTGGAGCACAAAGGCCTGCCGTACCATTTGCGAATCTGTTCCTCCCCATACAATTGGGTCAGCTGTTCCATTTCATCGGTAGCCCGGGCATCGATGCCGTAGAGAATGGCCTTGCGCAGGGGGCTGCAATGCTCGTCCACCGGCAGGCAGTCCGCTCCAAGTGCGCTTGCGCCCACGGCTTTGATCTGCTTGGGATCAATGCCGGTCTGCTTCAGAAGGCTCCGGCTGATGGTGCAGAAGTCTCCCCACCAATCTTTTTCCGCATCGTGCTCATAGTGGCCGGGCTGCGGATTTGTCATTTCGTGCTGGGTAGTGCAGACGGCAACCACATTGCCGCTATCGTCTATAATCACACCCTTGCTGGAGTTGGTTCCTGTGTCAATTCCCATAAAATACGCCTGTGACATTTTTCTCGCCTCCTTAGAAAAAGCGTTCGATGATTTCCGCCGCCGCGTCGTGATCGCAGTCCCGTTCCGTCACATAGTCCGCCGCGGCCTTTACCTCCGGCAGGGCGTTGGCAACTGCCACACCGATACCAGCCCCCTGAATCATGGGCAGATCATTGGTGTAGTCCCCCGCCGCAATGACCTGATCCGCAGGAATTCCCAGCAGCGCCATCAACCGCTGCAAGCCGTTCCACTTGCTGATATTCTGAGCCATTATATCGGTACAGTTATCCTCGGAGGGTGCAAAACTCAGCGGAAGTGCCTGCTGCGTAATCCATTCGCAAATCGGCATCCGATCCGCCGTGGCCATGAAGCCCTCCACGGACTGCCAGGGCGTCTGCGTCAGCCGGTGATAGCGCACCGGCGCAGTGCCTAAATAATCGATGTAATCCTGTAAGCCGTCATTCCACTTATTGACGCCCCAGTAGTCGCCGCTGATAACGTGCAGCTGCCAATTCTCTTCCAGACAGCGCTGAATCAGCGCCCTGGCGGGTTCCGGGAGAATGGTCCGGTTGAACAGCACGGCGTTGTCTGCTGTGCGAATCAGCTTTCCGCCGTTGTTCAACAGCAGATAATCCGCGTACCCGCTCTCAGGCCAGAAGGAGAACATATCGATGTCCCGCCGTCCGGTGGCAAATACCACCCGATTCCCCCTGCTCCTGGCCCGGGTCAGAGCCGCTTTGGTCTTTTCGCCCAGATGACCCTGCCGGTTCACAGTGGTGCCATCCAGATCCATGGCCAGCAGTTTCATTTTTCGCACTCCTCCAGCTCTGCCCGGAGCCGATAAACCACATCCATAAATTCCCGAACTCTTTGGATGTCCACCCGTAGATTCTCCAACCGTTCATTCTCCAGTTTGCCGCCCTCCTTAAAGTAGGTACCTACCACGGCGGCATCCCCAAGGCGCAGCTTCCGGGCGATGGTATCCGGCCGGCAGCCGGTATTGCAGAGCACCGCCACTTCCGGCGCTGCCTGCTTTACGCTGGCGATCAGCGCATCATCCACATCCTGACCGGCGGCGTTGGCACTGATGCACAGGCCGTCCGGGTGGGCCTTAAAGATCGTGGAGCGGGCAATCTCTGACAGAGGGCGTGTGTCCAGATTCCTGTCTGACTCCGGATTGATAAAATAGAGCATTTTCAGTGCATCTAGATGCAGTGCTGCCTTTCGCCGCAGCAGCGCGGAAAAGTCGTTGTTATACAGGCCGCCGTCACCCACATAAACCCCACTAAAGGTTCCCCGGACAAAGTCCGCATCTACGGCGGCAGCCAGCTCCAGGGTAGCATCCCCGTCGGATATGCAATCTACGCCGAAGGGAACACGAATGCTGCCGCGCAAACAGCCCACCACATAAGCCATGGCTGCCGGTGTCACAAAATTCATATGACGCTGGTAGGGCAGGCTGAATTCATTGGAAATCAGGATGCCGTCTACGCCACCATCCTGCAGAGCCGCCAGATCGGCTTTTGCGTGAGCCACCACCGCTGCCATGGAATCCCCATAGCGGAATCTGGGATCTCCCGGCAGGGGATCCAGATGCAGCATGGCAATGATGGGCTTTTTGATATGAAACAGTTGCTCGGTCCAAAGCATACACATTCTCCTTTGCAAAAAAACTCCCAGGCACAGCCGGGAGCTGACAATCCCTCGCTCAGCCCGCTTTGGGGGCCGAAGCCCCCGCAGCAGGGAGTAAGGAGAGGAAGGCTATCAATAATCAAACTGCCGGTAATAACGGCGGATGGACAGCGGATGGCGCAGGAACAGTTCCATGTAAGCATCCACGCGGTTGTTCACGGCGTGCATCATCAGATGGGACAGTGAGCCCCGGAATTCAGGACTGATGCCCTCCATGGGCAGCTCCTTTGTGTCGATAATGGTATAGTTGCCGCAAACCTTAGGCAGGAACCGGGCCACCCGCTCTGCCAGAGGACGCTGCTCGTCTTCGCCCATGAACAGGGTCACAGGGGTATCTGCCACCAGGATTTCCTGCATACCGTGGAAGAACTCGGGGCAGGTAATGGACTTGGTACGAATCCACATCTGCTCTTCCCAGTAGCACATGGCATAGGAGTAGGTAGCGCCCCACTGGTTGCCAGCGCCCACGAAGTAGTGGGGAAGATCGGGATGCTCCTTCAGGAAGGCAACCTTCTTTTCCGCGTAGTCGTAGGCCCATGCGTCGGAAATTTTTTCAATATTCACCAGATCCAGCGCCAGGTGTGCTTCCATCTCCTGATTGTAGCGGTCATAGTCGGGGAATTCGCCGTTCTTGTACATCAGGTAGTTGGCGACCATGAAGAATTTCAGCTGCTCGTTCTTGGGGTAGAGCACCAGATAATCCCACTTGCCCTCCTGGGTCAGGGTGGAGCCGGGGGTATCGATGAAGGCGAACACCCGCACGCCCTGAGCCTTCACAGTGTCAATGAGCTGCACCATTTCCTTGGTGTTGCCGGAGACGGTGGAGTAGATGACCACAGAGCGGTCAGTCAGCCGCTTGTTGCCGGTGGTCAGGTATTCCGCGGCATTCTCCACATATACGGGCAGAGAAGACTTGCCCCGCATATAGACCTCAACCTGCATCGCGGAAGCGTAGGTGCCGCCGATACCGATGAAATAGATGTTGTCAAAGCCTTCCTCCCAGATCTGATCCACGATCTTCTCAATCTGGGGACGCAGAGCCAGCGCGCCATTGACACTGTCGATATCGCCCTGCTCGTTGAAGTTTCTCAGGCAGGCACCCTTGGCCTCGGCCCAAGCTTTCGGTTCGTAATTCATACTATATTCGATCCTTTCTTAACAAAAAGACAACTAGTTAATAGATTGGTGTGGTCTTCATATCCATATTCCGGAAAAATTGGAATGCGTACTGAATCGCTTTGTCCCAGTAGGGCCATTCGTGATCCCCCGGTGCTTCCAGATACATATGTCCATAGCCGGCTTTTTCTGCCGCACGGCGGAAGGTCTGATTATCCTCATAGAGAAAATCAGAGGTACCGCACAGCTGGATAAGCCTTGGGCGCTGGGGATTGCCCGCCTGCTGACAGACCAGAGAAATCACATCCTCTTCTTCGGAAGGCAGACCCGTGGCCCCGTGCAGAGCGCGCAGTTCCTGCGGCAGCAGATCGGGCCACTGCCCATTCATCACCTGCCGTGCAAGCCTCGGATAGTTCAGGACACCGGACAGGGAAGCAATTCCGGAAAAACGCTCCGGACGGCGCAGGCCAACCTTCACAGCACCGTAGCCACCCATGCTCTCGCCGGCAATGAAGGTGTTTTTCCGGCTGCTGTCAAAGCGGAACCATTTTTCACAGATCTTCGGAAGCTCGTCCGCAATATAGGTAAAGTATCGTGGCCCGGAGATGCTGTCACAATAAAAGCTCCGCTGAACCTCCGGCATCACAATGATAAAATTGTACTTCTTGGCATAGTATTCAATTTTTGAAAACCGGGTCCACTCCCCGCTGTTGGCTGACAGTCCGTGCAGCAGGTACAGCACCATGGGTTCTCCATCGAATACCGGTGTCACATCATTGGACAGTTCCGGAAAAATCACCCTCAGTTGGGTGGTCATTGCCAGACTTTCGGAGTAAAAATCCCCCGTAAACAATCCCATTGTTTTTCTCCTCCCGCATTATCGCTGGAAGTGCACAGTAAACCGGCCCTTGTCTCCCCGGGTATAGCTGCGGCTTTGCTCGATGATGCGTCCCTGCTCATCATAGCTGGTACATTCAAACAAAAGCACCGGCGTCTGGGTGGTAATACCCAGCAGATTGGCGTCACTGGGTTCCAGATGCACCATATCCAACGTCTGTCTTGCCCGTTCCAGCTTGATTCCGTACAGCTCGTAAATTTCATACAGGGAGAACACAGAAAGATCAATTCCCTGAATCTTGGGCACCAGATTCCGGGGAACAAAAATCTCCTCCAGAGAAACCGGCTCGCCATTGCCATAGCACATCCGCTTGATATAGAAGATTTCATCTTCCGGACGGATCCCAAACATCATGGCGTATTTCGCCCCGGCGGGACGGATCATTTTCTTGAGAACCTTGATGGAGGGCGTCACATTTCGCTCCAGCATGGTCTGGGTAAAGCCTTTCAGCACTTCCAGATCCCGTTCGATACGGGTTCCCAGGACAAAGATGCCTTTTCCAGCCACACGCCGCAGCAAACCTTCATTCACCAGAGTGTCAATGGCGTTGCGAACGGTCTGCCGGGTCACGGCGTACTCATCCGCCAGCTCATTTTCGGAGGGCAGCGCCGTACAGGGCGCAAATTCCCCAGTCTCGATTTTATAGCGCACGATCTCGCGAAGCTGCATATACAGGGGCGTCAATCCGCTTGCTTTATCCATTGGGATCCCTCCGAAATTGGTTATCTTCTTACCATGCGCCGAAATACTTCAGTGTCTCGGTGGCGTTGGCCGCTCCCTTCTCCATGGCCTCATCGATGGTCAGACCCTCGACAATGCCGTACAGGAAGCCGGCGATGTAGCTGTCGCCTGCGCCCATGCTGTCCACAAGATGTTCACAGGGAACGATGCCGAATTTATGGAACTCGCTTCCGTCGTAGCACAGACTGCCATGCTCGCCCAGCAGGGCAATGACCAGCTTGGGACCCCGGGAGTGGTAGCCCTTCATCTGATCCCGGAGGGCAGGTGTGTCACCGTCATCGCTGGAGAAGAAGAGGTAGTCTGTATAGGGCATGGCGATCTGGCTGGCCTCGTCCTCGGGACGGGTGGCGCAGTCAAAGGCAGTGGGGATGCCCCGGGCCTTCAGCGCCTGGAACTGCCCCTCAACCTTGCCCCACAGGTCACAGACCACCATGTCATGGGTCTGGATGAAGTCCATATCCTCATCGGAGAGGGTATAGTCCTCCAGAACGCCCTCTTCATAATCGCCGAATACCCGTTCACCCTCCAGCAGCTCCACCTGAGAGACGGCGGTCTTGCCGGGTTTGACGTGCAGATGGGAGGTATCCACACCCTTGGCCGCGATGGCCTCCTGCATGATTTTTCCGTAGACGTCATCGCCCACCGGGCCGGTATAGGAGGCCTCGCCCCCCAGGCGAACCGTGTAAACCGCCATGTTGACGGGTCCGCCGCCGGGATATGCCTTTCCGTTTTCAATATTGCTGTAGAAGTCAACGCAGTTACTTCCAACTGCTGCCAGTTTCATAGAGGTTATCTCCTTTCAGACTCCGTTCGATACTTGCGCAGGATGCTGGAGAAACGAACCATGTCTGGTCTTGCCACCGACTTGAAGAACTCCACCGGAACATTGTTGTAGTCCCGGGCAATGCCGGTCAGGAAGAACAGGCTGCCACCCTCGTCTATGCGAAGCTGCCTTGCTTCCGATTCTGTCGCATATGTGATTCCAATGCTTTCTTCTCCGCTGAATGGGAAAACATTATAGTAACTCAGCACCCGATACAATGACTCATTGGTAAAATCATGATCGATTAGGCGTGGGCAAAGGGATAGATTTACATAATTCGTTTCAATCATGTAGGGAACACCATCCATAATCCGCAGCCGGCGCATAAACAAAACCCTTGTTCCTTCCGGAACCTGTAGTTTTTCTGAAATATAGTGGTCTGCAAGAATCACCTCAGACTCCAGTACCGTGGTTTTCAGCTGACGCCCATCCCCTCTGACGGATTCCGTGGTGGACTTTGCATCCTGAAGATTGCGCTCCAGCTTGGGCGGCGCAACATATGTCCCTGATCCCTTCAGGCTGTACAGTTTGCCCATTTCCGTCAAACGGCGGATGGCAGCGCGGAGCGTTGTGCGGTTCAGCCCCCACATTTCACACATTTCCCGTTCCGCGGGAAGCTTCCCGTGGGGCGGAATATCGTTTGTCTGGAGATAGCACTCAATCAGTTCAACAGCCTCCTCACGATGGCGGACACGCTGCTTTTGTTCCATAAATCCTATCTCCTTTCTGCTTTTGTGGACCGTACAGCCCTCAGGGAAATTTTACACTGGGACTCGCATCGCTGTCAAGCAGGAATCAGGCTGCCTTCCGGTTCTGCTTCTCCCACATATAGTACACGGGCAGGCCGGTGACAACAGCCACAACGGCGCAGACCAGGCCAGCCACAGGCGCCCACACGAAGGTGGAAACAATCAGGGTGCCGGTCATGAACATGGCGATCAGAGGCATCACAGGGCCCAGGGGGAGACGGTAAGAGGGGTTGTAGTCCTTCTTCTTACGCAGAACAAAGATGGTGCCGAAGGTCAGGAAGTTCTTCAGCAGGGCGACCAGCGTGAAGTAGCCCAGCAGGTCGGACAGGCTGGTGGCGAAAATCAGTACGATGGCCACGGCGCACTGCACCAGGATGGAGAAGTAGGGAGTCTCATACTTGGGGTGAACCTTGGCGAAGGACTTGAAGAACAGACCGTCCTTTGCCATGGCGTACTCGATCCGGGGCTGGAACATGATGCAGCTGGACAGAGAGCCGATGACCACGATGATGGCCATGATCGCCACAATCGTACCGGCATAATTGCCGATGAAGGGGATCTTGGATGCCAGCAGGGCGATGGGCGCATCGGAGGCAGCCAGCTCATCCACGGTCAGCAGACCGGAAGCCACGGAGGTCAGACCGGCGTACAGAGCCAGAACGATGAAGGCGGTCAGGATCAGGCCCCGGGGCAGATTCTTCTCGGGATCCTTGATTTCACCGGACATATAGCAGGCGGCTCCCATGCCATCATAGGACCAGGTAGTAGCGGAGACACCGGCCAGCAGGGCCATGATGCTGCCGGCACCTGCAAAGCCGGCCAGAGGCGCGGTAGACAGGAAGTTGTCGCCCTTGATGAAGAACACGCCGATGCCGATGATCAGGGCGAAGGGCAGAATCTTCAGCGCGGTGATGACGGTCTGGAACTTGCCGCCGCCCTCAACGGAGCGAAGATGCACAAACATGAACACCAACACGAAGGCCACAGCGATGAGCTTCAGCGCCAGGCCGTGAATCGGGATGAAGAAAGCCAAATAGTTCACAATGGCCAGAGCCATAATGGAGATGGAGGGAGGATCGGTTGCCCAGAAGCTGATCCAGCCGCACAGGAAGGCCAGAGGACGGGAACCGGCTTCCCGGAAATAGACGTACTGACCGCCGTCCTCAGGGTAGGCGGAAGCCAGCTCTGCGTAGCAGAAGTTGGCGGGGATCTGGAGCAGGCCGCCGATGACGAAGGCCAGCACCAGGAACAGGCTGCTGCCGGCAGCGCCTGCTACCTCAGACAGGGAAGAGAAGATACCGGAACCGACAGTGGTGCCGACGCCCAGCGCCAGAACTGCGCCCAGGCCAAGTTTACGACCGAGATCGGTCTTTTCCGCGGGATTTTTTGACATAATGAATGTCTCTCCTTTCACTTTTTCCTCGGCTGCAGCTGTGCAATCCGCAGCGAATGTATTTTTGGGGTATGCGCAGTGTCGGTAATTTTCTGCCTTTCCCGGCAGGCTTATCACAACAAGACCTGCATTACGGAGGTCATTGTCATAATCGGTTATTGTCCCTCAACAATGACAAGGACATTTCTGGAAGCTGGGCCGTCAAACTCGCAGAAATAGACATCCTGCGCGCCGCCCCGCTGAAGAACGCCGTCGTGAATCAGAAAATGGCAATGATTTCCTGTGAGCATGGCCTTCAGGTGCCCGGTGGGATTTCCGGCGGTGGAACCGTAGTCCCGGAGCATCCGGGCGTGGCTGTAGGGACGATCCTCCGGAGCAAAGAGCGCCAACGCATTCTGCATATCGCTCTCCAGGCATTCCAGTGCTTCGTTGACTGTCACACCGGTAGTGGTGTGTTTGGTCAGTACGGTGACCATACCCTCCCGAATGCCGCTTTCTGCCACGATTTTCTCGACCTCCGGGGTAATCACCTGAAACTGAACGTACTGCTTTGTCAGCAGATGGATGGTTTTCACAAACATGGTGCCGCCTCCTCAATCCAGTCCGCCCAGGAACTCTATGGCGTTGCCGCCCATGATCAGCTCCAGCGTGCTCTCCCGGAAGCCCAACTCCCGAATGGCCTGGGCCATGCGGATCTGCTCAAACCGGGGATTGTTGGAGCCGAACATTACCTGATGCCGCAGGCTCCGGTCAATCCAGGTAATGGGGATATCCCGAGTCAGCATCTGGGTATAGAACTCCTTCGCGTTGTCAAAATAAAGGGCACCGGTGTCCGTGTAGACATTGGGATATTTCACCATCAGCATGGCGGTCTCCCGCACCCAGGGCCATCCGAAGTGGGCAAGGCAGATGCGCAGCCTGGGATGCTTCGCGGCCACGGTCTCAAAGGCCAGAGGCTGACAGTAGCTGGTCAGGGTGTCCGGCTCCCAGCTGAGCCCCGCGTGGAAGAGGATGGGCTTGTTGTATTTTTCGCAGATGGCGTAAATCGGCTCCATCATGGGATCGGAGGGCATCACATGGTGCCGTCCGGGATGAAGCTTCAGACCCTTGAGCTTCAGCCGGGAGAAGGCGTCCTCCAGCTTTTCGCAGGCGGCAGGATCCCGGGGATCCACACCGGCGAAGCCGATGAACTTGTCCGGTGCCAGATCCACCAGACGGCGAATTTCCTCATTTTCCACCAGACAGCCCACGCTGGAAGAATAATCCTCCGGCAGCAGACACAGCCGGTCCAGTCCGGCGCAGCGCATCTGATTGAAGATGTGCTCCAGCGGTGCGGTGCCGTTCTTGTGGATGTCCAGCTCCCGGTGCCGCAGCTCCTCCCGTGCCGGATCCTCGTTAATCGGCGCATAAAACGCCGGATGCACATGAATGTCAATGGTCATTGATGTCCACCTTACTCCATACCGGCCTGAGCCATCATGGCCCGGACGTTGTTCACCGCCCGTCTTGCGTACATTCTCGGCTCATTGATGTAGCCGGTGACCAACTCCAGGGTGGCGGTTCCTTCATAGCCGATTCGCTTCAGCTCGTGCATCATCTCCTGCAGGGGCATGGAGCCTTCACCGGGCATGATGTGGCTGTCCGTGCCGTTGTCGCCGTCGATGATGTGCATATGATCCATCTTGGGGCCAAGCTTGTCAAAGTAGGCCATAATGGACTCGTGCTGGACAAAGGGCGGCACCACGTCGCACATTCCCACCACATAGGGGTTGTCGATGCGGCGGAACAGCTCCACCAGATCGTTGGCTCTGGTGAAGAAGTTTGACTCATAAGGCGTCAGCGCTTCCACCGTCAGCTTGATTTCCAGCTTGGCGGCATAATCGCCCAGCTCCCGAATGGTCTTTTCCAGCCGGGTCCAAAGCTGATCGTAGGTGGCCAGATACCCGCCGTTGGCGGGGCTGGTCAGCACAAACTCCGCACCCATCTCCTTGGCCATGTCCAGACACAGCTTCAGATAATTCACAGCATCCTCCCGCTGTGCTTCGGAACCAATCATGTAGTTGTAAGGATAGGCGTTGTGCTCCGGGGTATAACCACGGACGGGCATCTCGTACTGGTCGATGAGCCGCCGAACCTCGTTGATGTCTCCAGCCTTCAGATCCGGGGCGTAGGCATGGGGCCGCCCGCCCCACAGCTCGATGAAATCATAGCCGTATTCCTTTGCGTCCTGAAAGCAGTGCTCCAGGGGATTGCGCTGATAACCGGATGTAAACATACCAATCTGCATACTCATTTGAATCTCCTCCTCATTATGCGTTGACCCATGGCTCAAAAACCTGCACCACCTGAGCGGCAACCTCTGCGCCCTTGCGCAGGCAGGCCTCTACCGGCCACCCTTGCAAAATTCCGTACAGGAATCCAGCAATGAAGCTGTCTCCTGCGCCCACCGTATTGACCACGGTCGGTGCCGGGAAAATGCCGAAGGACGTGAACGCTCTTCCGTCGTAAGCAAGGCTTCCCTTGTCACCGAAGGTAGCCACCGCGATCTTCATGCCACGATCCACCTTGTCTTTCAGGAAGCCCTCAATGAAGGCATCCCGCTCCTTGTGGTAGGAATAGAAACCGTAATCCACGAAGGGAAGGGTGCTCTCCACCAGCGGGTGATCCAGCCGGTCGGCGTAGTCAAAGCTGATAGCCTTACACCCCGCGGCCTTGATAGCGGGCAGCACCTTCTCTGCCATACCCCACAGTGCGGTATGCACCAGATCGTGTCCAGCGGCGAAGGCCACATCCTCATCGTCGAATACGATGTTTTCCAGCACGCCCTCAATGTACTCTCCATGCACCCGGTCATTTCCATTCATATCCATGTAGGTAATGGCTGTCTGACCGTCTCCGATCTTCAGGTGGCTGACATCCAGTCCCTCCGCGGTCAGGGTGTCCAGCATCCAGGTTCCGTTTTCGTCGGAGCCGGTGGTGCTGATGATTGCTGTAGGAATCCCTAGTTTTTGCAGGTTCACGCCGGTGTCCACGCAGTTCCCGGTGGGATAACGGCGGTTGACCTCCTCGCCATTGATGCGCACATAGACATCAATGCAGTTGTCTCCAATCATTGCCGCATTCATGTTTTCATCCCCCATATCTATTTTCGCCGGAGCTACGGCTTATCCGCGCCTCAGCTTTGAGACAAGTATAGGGAATTTTAATACCAATTTCAATTTGCATTTGCGACAAAATGATTATAAAATATTTAGCAAAAAAAAGAAGTCTGTGATACTGGACAGGAAATAATATACAGGCAAAAATATATCATCTAACTTTATAAATTCAAATATTACGAATTTATTTAATATTATATAAAGGAACTAACTTATCTTCAATTAAGTGGTATATGCCAATAATTGTAAGTATACCAATTTTCGAAAGGTGCCATTTTCAATGATTCGCGTTCTGGATTGTTTTGCTGCTTGCGAATGGACCAATTTCGTATTCTGTCCAAAACCCACCCCGCGGCATTGGCGCAGTATACGAATTTGCCCTCAGGCTCTTGCGCGGGGATTCCCAACGTGTTATAGTGCATTCGATCCCCGGTGCCGGTGTGCAACGGCATCCCGGATTTCGGTATTCTTCTGCCACTTCCGACAGAGCAAGGCACTGTGCAGTTGTCAGCGACTGCACAGTGCCCCATTATCCTGCCGCCATACGGCGCATACTGTTAGGAGTGAACTGTAATATGTCAAAATACGCAGATCTCGTGCTGCAGTCCAACTGCGTTTTTACCGCCGCCGGAGAAGAACCCTTCGCCGGCTTTGTGGCTGTGGCGGGCAGCAAAATCCTTTGTGTCGGTCACGGCGCGCCGGATGACGC
The DNA here is from genome assembly GCA_034113565.1 of Faecousia sp. GTDB lineage: Bacteria > Bacillota > Clostridia > Oscillospirales > Oscillospiraceae > Faecousia. The sequence goes on along the minus strand of JAXEXE010000112.1, from coordinate 1,610 downwards.
GATTCTGGGGCCGAATACCAAGGTTCTGTCTCTGGGGGACAGGACTATTTCCCCCGGCTTCACGGACGTGCACTGCTTCTTTACTGGCTATTCCGTGGGTTTCCTCGGAGCAGATCTGGGCGCCTGCAAAACCGAAGGGGAGCTGATTGCGGCCGCGAAAGCCTACGCCGATACGATTCCCGCCGAAAAGAGCGTGCTGTGCCACGGCTGGAATGCTCAGGAGGTGCCTGTCAACGGCACTGCCGCTCTGGACGAGGCCTTTGGCAACCGTCCGGCAATTCTGTTCGCCCAGGGCTGCGAAACCTGCTGGATGAACAGCGCCGCTTTGGAGCGTTACCGCTTTACCCCGGAAACCTGCTACCCCGAAGCCTACGTCCGTCTGCTGCCGGATATTCTGGGGGATCGGGACTTCATTATTCCGGAATTCAAAAAATATATGAAAATGATGAACAGCCGGGGCGTCACCTCCGTTAAGGAGATGGGCTTTGATCGGTTCTATGGCTTCACGGACATTCTGGCGGAGCTGGAACAGTCCGGGGAGCTGACCCTGCGGGTGAACTTCATGAGCCAGCCTGTGGCTGAGGAAGCAGACCTGGCGTACGGACGTGCCATGCGTGAAAAGTTTACCGGCGAATTTGTCCGATTCTCTGGTTATAACCAGATGACCGATGGTTCCATCAGCCAGCTGTGCGGCGATCTGAAGCAGCCCTACAACTGCGCCGACACCTGCTGCGCCCAGAACATCGACTGGGACAGTCTGGCCCGGCAGACCCGTGCCGCAGACGCGGAGGGCTTCCGCTTCTCCCTGCACGCCCAGGGCGATGCCGCCATTGCCAAAGTGCTGGATATTTACGAAACCTGCCAGCGGGACGCCCAGGGCCGTGTGATCAACCGCCATGCCATTACCGACCTGGAATTCTCCGATCCTTACGATCTGGAGCGTATGGGCGCCATGGGCGTTATCGCGGAAATCTATCCCCAGATCCAGTCGATTGCCGATCGGGAAGGAAAGCTCGCCATGATTTCGGAGAAAATCGGTATGGATCGGGGTCGCTACTATTGGAACCGCCGGAAAATGGCGGATTCCGGCGTACCCCTCAGCTGCGGTACTGATCTGCCTCTGCTGATTGACAACATCCCCGAGTCCGTCTATCACGCTGTGGGCGGTTACTTCCCCGAGGGCGGCGAACCCTTTAACAAGCAGAATATGCTGACCGTCACGGAACTTCTCACCGCATGGACCCGGGGCGGCGCCTACAATCTGTCCTGTGAAGATAGCCTGGGCACGCTGGAGCCTGGGAAAAAGGCGGATATTGCCGTCCTGTCCGGGAACCTGTTCACCACCCCGGTGGAGAACAGCCGGAATTTGAAGGTGGATCTGACGCTGCTGAACGGAAGCGTTGTACATAACGCACTGTAACTGAGAAGGAGGAATTACAATGTCTCGTATCACTATGCAGGATGTGGCCGTCATGAGCGTTCAGTATGTCCAGTACAGCTTTGCCTACTATCTGGACTCCATGAAACGATGCGGTCTGTCAAAAATTGATATGTGGGGCGGTGCGCCTCACTACTGCCGCCTGGACTATAATAGTTCCCGGGAGGCAGGA
>JAXEXE010000111.1:0-18764 GCA_034113565.1 Faecousia sp. | reverse complement strand
CATCGTATTCCTCTGCCAGCATGGCAGCCGTATGGCAACTGCCGGAAAGGCCGCTGGACATAGGGAGGTAAATGATATGGTCATAATGATCCAGAAGACTGTCCCAGCAGTCCATCAGGATACCCGGAGCCGGTTGAGAGGTGCTGACCCGCGCGCCCTCGCGCAGGCGCTGAAAGAACTCCTCCTGAAAAATGGATTCATTCTCAAAATAGGTTTCATCGTCAATGATCACCGGCATTGCCACCAGATAGATACCATACCGGGCTGCTTGTTCTGGGGTAATTCCACTGTTTGTATCTGTCAAGACCGCAATCTTTTCGTCCATATTTGTCTCCTTTATCTGTCCGGGGTCACCGCCCATGCCCATCCCGTCCGTTTCATCTTAATCAGCAATGAACCATGATTATCCTGCGTCGATGATTTCCGGCAGTTGGTGGCGCATGATTTTTACCGCAGTAAGAATGGTGACAAAATTCAATACTCCCTCGGTGATGAGCGTCAGCCCAAGCAATACCATCATTATCCGGGCGCTTTCTGAGGGGCGCAGCACCAGAAGGAAGCCAAAAATCCCCGTCAGAACTGCTGCTGCGAGAATCAGCCACCATTTTGCAATTCCAAAGGCTTTTGCATCAATGGCAATTTGTACTTTCAGCAGGGCGTCTGCCAGAACATAGATCCCCAGAATAATACAAATAATGCTGATCATCACATTTGCACGAAGCATCATGATGATGCCGAGGGCCATCAGTAAAATACCGGATGCCAGATCGAACTGAAACGCCAGCCGATACAAGTCCTTTGAGAAATAGCCGACCATTTTGATGAGCCCAAACAGAAGCATGATGATTCCCGAAATCCTGCAAAACAATTCGGCTGAAAAATCCGGGAGAGCAACCAGGAGTATCCCCAGCGCGCAAAGCAATGTTGAGATGATTAAGTATCCAATTTTTGCGGTTTGAATCCGTTTGTTCCAATACATAGCATATGCCTCCCAATTATTGGAATATATCGAAGATGCGATTCTATACGCAAGTATAGTCGGCATCCGTAATGTCGAAGGTTGGTTCAGAGAGAATTGCGCTCTCACGAAATGAGGGTAGGATTGCCAAGACTGCCACAGCAACTACTGCGAGAAACCAAAATACAATCTGTAGTATCGTCTCCAATGTCCGTACTCCCTCCAATTCTTATAGTCTAATCAGCCGGATTGCCTACCTTCCTGTAAAGAAGCAATCCGGCTGATTCGTGTCTCTATGACATAGCCTTGTTATGCTTGCCGTAGGGCTAATAAATCTGTTTGCTCCCAGGGCAAATCCACCGTGTTGGAGCCAAAGTGTCCGTAGCTTGCGGTGTGCCGGTAAAACGGCGTCCGCAGGTTAAGCTTATCGATAATTGCGGAAGGACGCAGGTCAACGGTATCCCGAATCAACTTCTGAATGCTTTCATCCGAAGTCACACCTGTGCCAAAGGTATCCACCAGCAGAGATACCGGCTGGGCGACACCAATGGCGTAGCTGATTTGAATTTCGCATTTGTCTGCCAGACCAGCTGCCACCACATTTTTCGCCAGATACCGGGCCATGTACGCGCCGCTCCGGTCCACCTTGGAGGGGTCCTTGCCGGAGAACGCCCCGCCGCCGTGACGGGCATAGCCGCCGTAGGTGTCCACAATCAGCTTTCTGCCGGTGAGGCCGCTGTCTCCGGCGGGGCCGCCGATGCAGAAACGGCCTGTGGGATTGATAAAGTATTTGGTGTCGGCATCCAGCATGGCTTCCGGAATCACCGGGCGGATGACATGAAGAAGGACATCTTCCCGGAGCGTATCCATGGATACATCCGCTTCGTGCTGGGAGGAAACCACCACTGTGTCCACCCGTGCAGGGATACCATCCCGGTATTCTACTGTGACCTGAGCTTTTCCGTCCGGCAGGAGATAGGGCAGGATCCCTTCCCGGCGCACATAGGCCAGACGCTTTGTCAGCTTATGGGCAAGCTCGATGGGCAGGGGCATCAGGCTGTCTGTTTCCCGGCAGGCATAGCCGAACATCATGCCCTGATCGCCCGCACCGTTTTCCATGGTGTCTGACCGTTCCACACCCATGTTGATGTCGGGAGACTGCTGGTGAACATCCACAGTGATCCGACAGGAATCCGCATCGAAGCCGTGTCCCGGCTTGGTATAGCCGATCTCCCGAATCACCTGCCGGGCAATGGCTTCATAATCCACCCGGGCGGCAGAGGTGATCTCGCCGAAAATATGGACTTCATCGGTGATGGCTGTGACCTCACAGGCCACATGGGAATGAGGATCCTTTTCCAGCAGGGCATCCAGAATTGCATCGGCAATCTGGTCGCAGACCTTGTCCGGATGCCCTTCCGTTACGCTTTCAGAAGTAAAGAAGGTAGTCATTTTGTTGCTGCCTCCTGCTTTTTACAGCAGCTGCACTGCCACAGGGTATCGGCGGTGGGTTTCCAATTTTTGGCGTAGGCTTCGCACTTATCGCACAGGTGGTCAACCGTCTCGGGAGACTGAAGGTCAGTAGAATGGGCACCGGTGGCCTTCACGATTTCCCGGAGCTTTTCCGGGTTCTCCAACATGGGGCAGGGACGCAGATGATTGTCATTGAAGGGCTGACCGTCGTGATAGGCCATGAAGATGGGACTGCGCATCACATCCAGCAAGCTCATGTCCCGGATGTTGGCGTTGGAATAGTGGATAAACACGCAGGGGTCGCAGTCGCCGTTGGCATTGATATGTAGATACCGCCGTCCACCGGCAATGCAGCCGCCGACATATTCGCCGTCATTCTGGAAGTCCATGGCGAAGATGGGCTTGGTAGCACGGATGTCCCGGATGCGGTGATACATGAATTCCCGCTGTTCGGGATTGGGCAGCAGCTCCGGCGCGGCATCGTTGCCCACGGGCATATAGTGGAAGTACCACACGAACCGCGCGCCCCACTCCACCATCTGGTCAATGAACTCGTAGGAGCTGATGGAGTCCAGATTCTGGCTGGTGTAGCAGCAGGACAGACCGAAGGGCAGGTGCTTTCCCTTCAGGATTGCCATAGCCTTGATGACCTTCTGGTAAGTGCCGTTGCCACGGCGGCCGTCGGTGGCGGCTTCAAAGCCCTCGATGCTGATGGCTGGAATGAAGTTCTTCACCCGGAGCATCTCGTCTGCAAAGGCTTCGTCAATGAGAGTGGCATTGGTGAAGGAGAGGAACTGACAGTCGCTGTGCTTTTCGCAAAGGGCAATCAGATCCTTTTTACGCACCAGCGGTTCACCGCCGGTGTAGATGTACATATACACACCCATTTCCTTGCCCTGGGTGATAATGGAGTCAATTTCGTCGAAGGTCAGGTTCAGCTTATTACCATACTCCGCTGCCCAGCAGCCGGTACAGTGCAGGTTGCAGGCAGAGGTGGGGTCCAGAAGAATTGCCCAGGGGATATTGCAGTTGTATTTCTTTCGATATTCCTCCTGCTTGGGCCAGCCGATGATGTTGGCGTTGAGGAAGAAGTTCTCAAAGGTCGCCTTCAGAACACCGGGATCGGTTTCTTTCAGAATGCTCATGACCAGCTGGTACATATTGTTCTGGGGATCTTCCAGAACATTTCGGACAGCGGCACGCTGAGTGGGAAAACTATCGGGACCCTCTCCTGCCAGCTTGTCCACCCAGCTCATGAGCTTCAGGGCATTTTCTTCGGGGTTCTTTTCCAGATAACCAAAGGCTGTGCGCAAAGATGCTTTTTTCAGCTGATTGGATAATGACATATTTATCTCTCCTTTTAGCGGCGGGGAGGTTTGTCCTCCCCGCATTCCATTATCACGCGATCACATGGTAGGTTTTCAGCAATTTCTCGATATCTGTGCCCTGAATTTTCTTCAGCAGCTTGTTCAGAACCATTTTCTCCTTGAAGCCCAGCTCCATGTCCGTCAGGGGCTTGCCGTCCCGAAGCTGGATGGTGGCGTTCAGCAGATCACGGATGTCGTAGACGCTGCCCCAGACCTCAGGCACACCACGGTCGATGTCCAGCAGGGTGTAGACCGCCTCCATGCCGGTACGCATGGAATACTCGGTAGTGAAGATGGTATCCCGCTTGGTTTCGGCAAACTGACCCAGGAACGCAAAGTTCACAGCACCCTCGGGCACCACATCAGGACGGTCACCGGCGGCACGGGGCATGAAGAAAGCGGTAATATAGGGCATCATCACCGGCACAGTGTTGGCGCTGTGCTCGGCCAGCTCCTCGATCTCCCCCACCGGCACGCCGATGTGGTACAGCCACTCCATACAGATTTCCTTACCGGTGCACTCCCGCATAGGCTTCTTCACGAAGTCGCCGGGTTTGTCGGAGAACAGGCCGTAAACCCACACCAGGCACTGATCCTTGGGCTGATTCCGGAACTGGGGCTGACGGTTGATGGTCCAGCTCAGCAGCCACCCGGAATCCTTCACGGTCACGATGCCGCCGGTAACCACGCCGCCGGTAAAGGGGTCACGCTTGCAGATATTCTTGATATAGGGAATGATCTTCTGATCCAGTGTGGTGACGGTGGCGCTCATCCAGTTGGACTGCTCAGGATCACGGCAGAACTTGTCGGGATGACCGAAGGAAGGATCCTGCGCGGCAATTCTGCGCCACATATCCCAGCCGCCGCCGGGCTTGATTTCGGGGTTGAAGGGTGCCACGGTGTTCTGGGAACCCATGGTGGCGTTCTCCACGCAGCCACCGTTGGTAATGAACACCAGATCGTTTTCCGTCAGGTCAACAAACTGATGTTTGCCCTCAGACAGCAGCTCAATACGCTTTGCCTGCTTTTTACCGGGCTGGATGTCGAACTCCACATTGACCACCTTGGTGTTATAGTGGAACTGGACACCGAAGCCTTCCAGATACTTGACCATGGGCAGAATCATAGATTCGTACTGGTTATAACGGGTGAACCGCAGAGCCTTGAAGTCCGGCAGACCGCCCACATGGTGGATATAGCGCTTGAGATACAGCTTCATTTCCAAAGCGCTGTGCCAGTTCTCAAAGGCAAACATGGTGCGCCAGTAGAGCCAGAAATTGGAGTTCAGCACCTCATCATCGAAGAAATCCGTGATGCGCTTATCGTACAGGTCTTCATCGGGGGTGAAGAACAGCTTCATGATCTCCATTGCAGCCTTGTCGGACAGACCGAACTTGCCGTCGGTGTGGGCATCCTGACCCTGGTTGACGGTTGCCCGGCAGAGGGAGTAGTTGGGGTCTTTCTTATTCAGCCAGTAGTATTCGTCCAGAACACTGACCCCTTCCGTCTCGATGGACGGAATGGAGCGGAACAAATCCCACATGACCTCGAAATGGTTATCCATCTCCCGTCCGCCCCGCATGACATAGCCTACATCGGGGTACTGCCAGCCATCGCAGGCACCGCCGGGAATGGGGTCTTTCTCATAAATGTGGATGTTCTGACCCTGCAGCTGTCCGTCACGAACCAGATAGCAGGCGGCAGTCAGAGCCGCAAGGCCGGTGCCGATGATGTGGGCGGACTTGTTGTCCACGCCCTCGGGCTTTCTGGGGCGGGCAAAGGCTTCATAGTTACCACTGGAATAATACATAATTTTTCCTCCTTGTTATACTGGCATCCTCTGTTTTAGAGGTGCTCTTGGTTTGTGCCCTCATTATATCGGGAAGATTCTTCCTTTCCTATGGACAAAGATACCCGCTGTGCCTGAAATTCAGACACAGCGGGTAGGTTTGCCTAAAGACTATGACCGCATTTTCTCACAACGGTCAATGAGATGCTCCAAATCACCGCACTTTAATTCTAAAATCCGCCGAAACCGGGCCATAGCATTCGGGTTCATACCGGTTTCCAGCCAGCCCATGATCATACCGAAGCTGACACATTTCAGATAATCTACAACAGTGGTATAATCCTCAGATATCATTTTTCGGTTACCTAGAACGCCGTCTACATACGTCCTGACCACATAAGTACAGACCCGCCATTGGTATTGCTCATAAATGTCTCGGTTGACGGAATGATAGATATGAAGCACCGCTTTCCGATTGGCCAGCGCAAATTCCAGTGCTGCATTGATACAATCGTCCAGGGAATCGATGGTAGGATGCCCCCGGATAATCCGCTCCGCATCCTCGTTTACTATATTCTCCATCAGTTGGGGCAGATCCTGATAGTAGTAATAGAAGGTATTGCGGTTTACCCCGCAGTCCTCCACAATGTCCTTAACGGTAATTTGACTGATGGGTTTTTCGTTCAGCAGCTTCACAAAAGAATCCCGGATTGCCTTCTTCGTAAAATTTGCCATACAGTATTCTCCTTTTTCTGCCAGCGTTTTGCAACACTTATAGCATAACACCATTTTCCAACAAACGCAATGAAGATGATCCGAAAATATTCTATTCCGTATAAAATCTGGCTCTCATTTGAGGTCACGAAATCAAAAATGCCCCGGCTTTCGAGCCGGGGCAACGAATAAAGGGATTATTAAACACTCTGTATTTCCTGTACCAATTGCGCCCCCAGTTGCACGCCGTGCACAAATCCATTCCGCTCATGGTCTCGGCAGAGGGCGCAGACGGGATTGATAATCCAGTCCATTTCCCGTAGCGGCATTCCATTCAATAACTGATACAGTTCTGCAAAATCAGCCTTGATTTGATCATTGTACATCCGGTTATTATCACTGTATGCCTCGTAGAGCAGAGACAAGACAGATTCGCCGTCTCCCAGATTCAGCTTGCAGGATGCCACATAGCTTTCCAGTACACGGAGATATTCTTCCATCTTCATACAAATATCAGCTCCTCTCGGATGATCTCCCCGGCTCTGGCGCGGATATTGTTCATGTGCTGCACCCATGCCATTGGGTCACTGGCTTTCAGCGCTTCCGAGATGCCCTCAGAGACTTTCATCTGGTCGATCATCCGTTCCAGTCTATCCTGTGCCTGCTCATTCAGGCCTGCTAGGTAAGTCCACAGCTTGCCGGACAGGAGCAGGCAGTTATACTGAATCGGTTTGTGTTCCCTCAGATAGTCCCGGTGCATTCGTCCCCACTTGCCGATGGGGCGGATTTCTTCCGGCAGCGTCAGGTCTGGGATAAAATAATCACCCACACGGATATAGTTGATGTTCATGCTCACTCCTCCTTTACTCTGGTGCTGTCATTGTATCGGAGAATGATTGAAATGTCGATTGTGCCGCAAAGTATAAATTGAAGTCAATATATTTCAAAAATGCAAGAAAGCCCTGAGAAATTCCAACTTCTCAGGGCTATAAAAATGTGGTACTCCTCTATCCGCTCACACATGGGCCAGCAGGCCGACGCAGCACGGCGTCTTTTTCACTTGTTCAAGCAAAGAAAACGCCCCCTTTCGTAAATCATGATCCCGGTGAACGCAGTGGCTAGAGCGGAATTTTGCCGGCGTACTCCGCGGCAATTTCCAGAAAAACCGCCTCGTCAATGGGGGAATCCTTCCTGGTGCAGCGAAGAAAGGTGCTTATCAGGCCGCCTGCGTAAAACGCCGCCACACCCCTGAGTTTGCCGGAGCTGTGCGCCAGCACGGGGCAGGAACGGCGCAGAACCATGCTGATATCCTCGGTGATCTGGTCCAGCAGAATGCTCAGCAGCAGCGGAAACATGCTGCTGTTTTCAATGTTTTGCACCATCTTCTCATGCATATGCCAAAACCGCAGCAGTTCCCGGCCCATTTGCAGAAAATACTCCGCCGCTTCTCCGTCCATCACGTCCGGCGGAAGCTGATCCCGGAAGGTGGAAACCATTTCCCGGATATAGAAGGCAAAAAACTCATATTTATCCGCAAAGTGCTTATAAAATGTGGTACGCCGGATCATGGCCTTGTCGCAAAGCTCGTTGACGGTCAATTCCTCAAACCGCTTTTCCTCCAGCAGTGCCTCAAACGCGTTTTGCAGCGCCAGATAGGTTTTCTGAATGCGCAGATCCGTTTTTTTCTCCATAACAGCCTCCCGGTACGGAAACACTTTTCCGCTTTTGTCAGCTAACTGACACAGCGGCTCACCTGTCTCTTGCATTTGACTTGAAAAAAGAATATCATTTTCCACTACAAATGTCAATTAACAGTCATATGTTATGGAGGTATGGCATGGAAAATCTGGCCTGTACCTATGCGCTGGAAATGGAGACACCCCTCGGAAGGCGCAGGGGTACGTTAAAGTTAACTCTGCGGGGCGGCAGCGTCAGCGGCGAACTGACGCTGTTTACCAGAACCGCGCCGATTCTGGACGGACACCGCAGCGGAAACAGTCTGTCATTCCGGGGGGAAATGAAAACCCTGGCGGGCGCGCTGCCCTATCAGGCAAACGGAATACTCCGGGACAATGGGCTGGAAATAAAAATCACCACGGCCCGGGGACACTATACGGTCAGGGGCCTTCGGACGGAGAAACGGAGGGGTTGACAGTGGCACAGGAAAAAGCAAAGGGCGGAAACGCCATGATGAAACTGGCGGCGTTCATTGTTGACAAGCGCAACCTGTTCTTCCTGCTGCTGGCCATCGGCGTGATTTTCTCCATGTTTTCCACCAACTGGATTCAGGTGGAGAACGACCTGAAGGCCTACCTGCCGGCGGACTGCGAAACCCGCAGAGGGCTGGACATCATGGATGACCAGTTCATTACCTACGGTACCGCTCAGATCATGGTGGAAAATGTGTCCATGACCCGGGCGCAGGCGCTCTGGGAGTCGCTGAAAACCGTAGAAGGCGTGCTGAGCGTGGACTACGACGAAACCGAGGACTACCGGAACGTCTCCGCCCTGTACAGCATCACCTTCGACTACAGCGAAAAGGACGACGGGTGTCTGGATTCGCTGGAGGCCGTCAAGCAGGCCCTCGCCGGGGAGGATTTCTATGTGTCCACCTCCCTGGGCAACTCCTCGGCGGACATCATCGCCCAGGAGGTCAGCGTCATTATGGTGCTGGTGGCGGTGATTGTGGTGGCGGTGCTGCTGCTGACCTCCCAGACCTACGCGGAGGTGCCGGTGCTGCTGCTGACCTTTGTGTCAGCCATGATCCTCAATCAGGGCACCCAGTTTCTCATGGGCACCATTTCCTTCGTGTCCAATTCCGTGACCAGCATTTTGCAGCTGGCGCTGTCGCTGGACTACGCGGTAATTCTGTGCAACCGCTATAAGGAAGAGCGGGAGAGCCTGCCCATCCGGGAAGCGGTCATTACCGCCCTGAGCAAGGGCATCCCGGAAATCGGCTCCAGCAGCCTCACCACCATCGGCGGTCTGGTGGCCATGCTGTTCATGCAGTTCAAAATCGGCCCGGACATGGCCATCTGCCTGATTAAAGCAGTGCTGCTTGCCCTGCTGTCCGTGTTCGTGTTTATGCCGGGCTTTCTCATGCTGTTCGGCCCCCTGATGGACAAGACACGGCACAAGAATTTTGTGCCGAAAATCCCCTTCGTCGGGAAAATGGCCTACAGGACCCGCTACATCATTCCGCCCATTTTTGCGGTGCTGCTTCTGCTGGGCTACCACTATTCCAGCCGCTGCCCCTACGTCTACGGCTACGGAGAAATTGAGACGCCCAAGCTCAACTACGTTCAGATCGCGCAGAACAAGATCGACGATAACTTCGGCGCGAGCAATTTTGTGGCGCTGGTTTATCCCAAAACCGACTATGCCGTGGAGAGGGAGCTGCTGGCAGAACTGGACACCTATAAACAGGTGGATTCTTCCATGGGACTATCCAATGTGGAAGCCATGGACGGCTACATGCTGGCGGATAAGCTGACGCCCCGGCAGTTTGCGGAGCTTGCGGATCTGGACTACGAGCTGGCGGAGGCGGTGTATGCCGCGTACGCTGCGGAACAGGAGGAATACGGGCAGATCATCGGCGGGCTGAGCACCTATAAGGTGCCGCTGATCGACATGATGCTGTTCGTCTGCGACAAAATCGACGAGGGAATCGTCACGCTGGATGACGAGCAGATGGATTCTCTGAAGGACGCCCAGACCCAGATGGAGTCGGCGAAGAAGCAGCTTCAGGGCGAGGATTTTAACCGGGTCCTCATCTACCTGAACCTGCCGGAGGGCGGCGACGAGACCTACGCATTTCTGGACACCCTCCGGGGGATTGCCCGGCGCTATTACCCGGAGGGAGAGGTGTTCCTTGTGGGCGATTCCTCTGTGGAGCAGGATTTCAAGACCTCCTTCTCCACGGACAATCTGGTAATTACCATAGTATCCATTCTCATTGTGCTGGTGGTGCTGCTGTTTACCTTCCAGTCGGCGGGTATGCCGCTGCTGCTGATCCTGGTGATTCAGGGCGCCATCTGGATCAACTTCTCCATTCCCACCTTCACCGGCTCGCCCCTGTTCTTTATGAGCTATCTGGTGGTCAGCTCCATCCAGATGGGCGCGAATATTGACTACGCCATCGTTATTTCCAGCCGGTATCAGGATTTGAAAACAAAAATGCCCCACCGGGAGGCCATTATTGAGACCATGAACTTTGCCTTCCCCACCATTCTGACCTCCGGCAGCATTCTGGCCTGCGCCGGAACCCTTATCGGTATGATGACCTCCGAGGCTGCCATTGTGGGCATCGGACAGAGTCTGGGCCGGGGCACCATTATTTCCATCGGGCTGGTCATGTTCGTGCTGCCCCAGATTCTGCTGATCGGCGGAGAGCTGGTGGACAAAACCTCCTTCTCCATGCCCCGGACGAACCTGCCGAGGATATCCAGCAGCGGGCACATCCGGGTGGACGGTCTGGTGCGGGGCGAGATCCACGGCTATGTCAACGGCATCGTCAGGGCAGACATCAACGGAGATGTGGAGCTGAATCTGCTGTCCGGCAAAACCACGGAGGAAGGAGGAAACCCAAATGAAACGTAAGCTTTTCGCGGCAGTCATGGCGCTGCTTCTGCTGACAGGACTGTGCCCGAACGCATTCGCCGCAGAACTGGAAGAGACAGAACCGGAGGTCCTCCGCATCGGTTCTGCCGAGGATTTTCTGGCCTTCGCGGAAAACTGCGCGCTGGACAGCTGGTCCCAGGGCGCGCAGGTGCAGCTGCTGGCAGACATTTCTCTGGAGGGCACGGATTTTGCGCCGATTCCCACCTTCGGCGGCAGCTTCGACGGCGGCGGACATACCATCAGCGGCCTTTCGCTGACCCAAAGCCTGTCGCCTGCCGGCCTGTTTGGAACCCTTCAACCTACTGCGGTGGTGAAAAACCTGACGGTTCAGGGAACCGTCACCCCCGGCGGCGACGGACTGTCCGTGGGCGGTATTGTGGGCGAAAACCATGGCATGGTGGAAGACTGCGCCTTCACGGGAACGGTTGCGGGCGAGATCAACACCGGCGGCATCGCGGGTATGAATTACGGTACGCTGCGTGCCTGCCGCGCGGAAGGCAGCGTAACCGGTGACAACCGCACCGGCGGCATCGCGGGATACAATTTTGGCAGGATTGCTTCCTGCCGCAGCGATGCATCGGTAAACACCGAAAGCGTGGACCCCACCATCAATCCCAAGAACCTCCGTTTGAATTTTAATTTGGACTTCTCCCAGACAGCCAATCTGGATGCCGCCGACGCGGCTTCCGATACCGGCGGCATCGCGGGCTATTCCAGCGGCACCATAACAGACTGCGTCAATACCGGACCTGTAGGGTATCCCCACATCGGCTACAATCTGGGCGGTATCGCGGGCAGAAGCTGCGGCTTTGTGGAAGGCTGCCGTAATGAAGGCTTTATCACCGGGCGCAAGGATGTGGGCGGTGTTGTGGGACAGATTGAGCCCCACATCCAGACCATTCTTTCTCCGGACTATCTGGAAACCCTGAGTAAGCAGTTTGAGAATCTGGGCGGTCTGGTCAGCCGGGCGGGCAGCAACGGTGCGGATATGGGCGGCGATGTGCAGTCCTGCATCCAGACCCTGACCGGCTATCAGAGCAGCGCCCGTTCCGCGCTGGAATCCCTGGTTTCCGGCGCTGCCAGCGGCGAGGTGAACGAGGAAGCCCTGTCGAGCCTTGGCAGCGCCGTGCAGGGGATGGCGAACACCTCCGGCGATCTGCGCAATGCCATCGGGCAGGGCGTAGATACCCTGACCAATGACATCAGCGCCATTTCCGGTCAGATCAGCGCCATTTCCCGCACCTTCGCGCTGGCCACGGAGGATGCGAAAAAGGAGACGGTGACAGATATCTCCGAGGTGGATTTGGATGCCATAACGGAAGGTCTGGTAGGCTCCTGCCAGAACAGTGCGGCGGTGGAGGGCGATCTGAACGTGGGCGGCATTACCGGCGTCATGGGGCTGGAATCCACCGCCGACCCGGAGGATGATGCCCCCAGCGGAAATCTGACCCAGAGGCGGCGGTATGAGCTAAAGGCCATTGTGCGCGACTGTGAAAATACCGGCAGGATTACCGGCAAACGCAGCTATGTGGGCGGCATTTGCGGACGGATGGAACTGGGTCTGATCTGCGAATCCCGGGGCTTTGGCACCATCACCAGTGAAAACGGCGACTATGTGGGCGGTATCGCGGGCCTCACCGGCGGCACCATCCGGGGTTGTTTTGCCAAATGCACCCTGTCCGGCGGCAGCTATATCGGCGGCATTGTCGGTTCCGGCATCGCCGAGGATTTCAGCGGCGATTCCAGTACCGTCACGGGCTGCTATTCCATGGTGGAGATTCCGGAATATGAGCAATATGCGGGCGCCATCGCCGGTGTGAATACCGGGGTGTTCACAGGGAATTATTTTGTATCCGATACGCTTGCCGGTATCAACCGGGTCAGCTATTCCGGGCTGGCGGAACCGATGCCCTACGACGCGCTGCACCGGGAGGAAGCGCTGCCGGACCCGCTCAAAACCTTCACCCTGTCATTCGTGGCAGACGGGCAGACCCTCAAAACCGTACCCTTTCATTACGGGGATTCCTTTGACGCTTCGGTTTTCCCGGAGCTTCCGCAGCGGGAGGGGTGCTATGCGCAATGGAGCGCTGCCGACCTGACGGACCTGCGGTTCGATACCGTGGTGGAAGCGGCGTATTATCCGTACATTACCGCTCTGTACGCCACCCAGACCCGGGCGGACGGTAAGCCGGTGCTCTTTGTTCAGGGGCAGTTTCAGGACGGGGACAGCCTTGTGACCGCCCCCGGCACAACGCCGTTCCCGGAAACGGAGAATCAGCCCCTGCTGGAGCAGTGGCATATTTCCATACCCGCCGACGGGCTGGAAAGCCACACCATCCGCTACCTGCCCGCTCAGGAGGATACAGCCGTCTACCTTCTGCGGAACGGAAGCTGGAGCGCAATTGCGGCAGAAGCCATGGGCAGCTACCTTGCCTTTGAAGCCGCGGGAGCGGAGGTGGAGATCGCGGTGACCGCGGCGCCGACCTTCCGTATGCGCTGGATGATTCCGGCGGCAGCCGCGCTTTTGCTGCTGGTGATCCTCGGAATTGTCCTGAAGAAAAGGGGAAAGCGCGGCGTGTCCCCCAAAAACGGCAGAAAAAAGTACCGGTGGATACTGGTGCCGCTGCTGCTTGCCGGCGCTGCGGCGGTCAGCCTGCTGGTTCGGTTCCCCCAGACCCGGGCCGGACAGACGATGCAGGCCTACGATGTCCTGAAAGCCTATCTGGAACAGCCGGAGCAGCAGATGAATCTGACGGTGAAAGCACAGATTGAGGATCGGGACGCGGGCTTCACCGCCCGAATCAGCCGCGTCCCCGCCGGAGACACGCAGGTCACCGCCATTTCCGAGGGGGAGCGCAGGCTGTATTACGCCGGGGGCGTGGTTTTTCTGGAGGATGGCACGGCCTTCCGCCTCAACAAAGCGGCACCGGATTATTCCGCGCTGCTGGAAACCGTGCTGGAGGTCTGCCGGCAGGCAGATATCAGCGCTGTCGACGGGGTCTATACCGTAACCGCCCGGGACAGTCAGGCTACGGACATTCTGAAGCTGCTGATGCCGTCGGCGCAGGCGCTTTTGCCGAAGGCAAACCGCCTGACGGTGGATCTGATCACGGAAAACGGGGCGCTTTCTCAGCTGCGGTTTACAGGCGCGGGAAATCTGACGGATTCCGTCAAAACCCCCTTCTCGCTGTCGGCGGTTGTGGAGATGCTCCCGGCTTCCGGCGATGTCACCATTCCCCAATCCGTCGTTCAGGCAGTTGCCAGCGGCAATTTTCAGGCCCGGGAGCTGTACTCCGATGATCTGGTGCGCCTGATCGATGTGTGGACGCAGATCCGAAGCCAGAACCCGGTTATCGCTCAGGTTACACTGGAAGCAGACTGCGGCGAGCTGACCGTCAGCGATGATTTCACGTTCTATCAGTGGAAAGCGTCGGGCGCCGCTGTTCTGGGTGTGGAAAAGGACGGAAAAATCCGCTACTTTACCGATAACGCAGCCTGCGACGAAAACGGCAGGAAGCTGTCCGCTTCCGGGGCGGAGGGTCCGGAGCTGGCAAAGCTGCTGGATATTGCCCTGGGGAACATCGAAAACACGGAATTCCAGTGCCGTCAGGAGGAAGGAGCCAGCGTCTATACCTTCGCGCTGAATCAGGCGGGAATGGAGCAGCTTGTGGGCGCGGTTTTCCCCAAAGCGGAAGATATGGCGGTCTCCTTCGAGGAAGGAAGCATCCGTCTCAGGATTGCGGATGACAGCCTGCAAAGCGTGGAGATTGCCTGCGGCGGCAGTGGGAAGCTTCTGACATCTGCGGTGGATGTCCGGCTCAGCCTGAAGGCGCGGCTTCAGAATGACCGCCCGGGCCCCGCGCTGCCGGATGCTGTGAAGCAGGCCCTTCTGAAGTAGAATCGGCATATCATAAGGGAACGGAGCCGGTCAGCAAACGGCCCCCTGATGAATCCATCAGGGGGTCATTTTGCGCCCGGGGAAAAGGCTGCGCCATCGGGGGAGCGGGTGAAATACACAGGGTTTTCAATTATAGTACCGCTTCTTCGGAATGACGTTTCCTTTGTCCTACTTTTTTTCGGCGTTCAGTTCATCCACCACGATACCGGCATAGGGATTGGCAATGACAGTCTTATAGGTATGGTAAATCACCATGCCGGGCTTGCCGCCGGGGATTTTCTTTACCTGCCGCACCGGCGTCACGTCCACCGGCACGTTCTGCCCGTCGCCGGTTTCCGAATAGTAGGCTGCCAGCTGAGCCGCCTGGGTTATGGTGTCGTCGGGGGGCATGGTGCCGCCGCAGGAGATGATGACGTGGGAGCCGTGAACCTTGCTGGCGTGGCACCAGATGTCGTCCTTCCGGGCCAGGCGGAAGGTCAGCTCCTCGTTCTGCCGGTTGTTCCGGCCTACATAGATGGGGAAGCCGTCGGTGGATTCAAAGCGCATGGGAGGGAGCTTTCCCTGCCGGGGCCGCTTCCGGCCTGCTTCCGGGCGCAGATAGCCCTGCTCCTGGAGTTCCTGCCTGATTTCCTCCAGTTCGGCGTCGGTCTGGGCACGGTTCATCTCGTCCAGTACGCTTTTCAGGTAATTTAGCTCATTTTCTCCCAGCTCCAGCTGGTGGGTCAGCTCCTTTTCAGCGTTTTTCATCCGGGCGTAATCCTTGTAGAATTTTGCCGCGTTCTGCTGGGGGGAGAGGATGGGGCTTAGCGGAATTTCCACCGGGGCCATGTTTTCGTCGTAGAAATCCTCACAGATAATTTTTGCCTGGCCCTTGGTGATACGGTGAATATTGGCGGTGAGAATGTCGCCAAGCTGGCGCAGCCGCTCCCGGTCGTAGGTGGCTTCCAGTTCCTTTTCCTGCAGGGCCATTTTTCGCGTTAACCGCGTGCAAAGATTCTGCACCGTTTTGCGCACCGCCTGACTTTTCTGCCGCATGGCGTCCTTCCGGTCACGGAGGGTGTAGAAGCTGTCGAGAAGCACCCCAAAGGACGCCGCTTCCTGACAGCTTCCATACTGCCGGATAGGGCAGAAGGCGAACTGCTTGGGGGTGCCGTCGGGAAGGCAATAGACGTAGGGCTTGGGGTGGTTCAGGTGCTCGTGGAAGAACAGGCCCAGCTTATTCGCCGTGGCGTCCACGTCCAGCGCACTGATTCTGGCGTCCGTGCTTCCTGCCGCGAACAGCGCCGCTTCCCGGCACACCAGCGGGGAAAGGCCGCCTAAGCTGTCCATGAGCCGGTCGGACAGCAAATCCGCTCCCGGTTTGTTCAGAAGGCTTCCATAATCTTCAAACGTGAGGGGATTTTCCTTGTGTACCGGCTCCGGCTCCTGATAGTGCAGTCCCGGCAGGGCGGGGCGGCGGGCGGTTTCATCCAGCCCGATTCTTCTCAGGCAGTCCAGAATCCGTCCGTCCGGCCCCAGCAGGTACAGGTTGCAGGTGCGGCCCATCAGTTCCGCCACTAATCTTTTCTGGACAGGAAAGCCCATTTCATCGGTGCAGTCGAAGGTGAACGCCGCCGCCCGCTCCATGGGGGGCTGGGAAATTTCCGTCAACCGTGCCCCCAAAAGGTGCTTGCGCAGCAGCATACAGAACATGGGCGGCTCCGCCGGATTCTCCGGGGAGGCGGCGGTGAGATGGAGCCGGGGGGCGGTGGGATTGGCAGCAAACAGCAGCTTTTCCCGGCTGTCCCGGCCCCGCAGATGAAGAATCAGGGTATCCCGGCTGGGCTGGTGAATTTTGTCCACCCGGGCGCCGGTGCATTTTTGCCGCACCTCTTCCAGCACGGCAGTTAAGAAAAACGCGTCAAATGCCATATGAACCCTCCATCACTGCCTTGAAAAGTTCGTTGATTCGCTCCGTCTGCCCGGCGAGGTACAAGGCTCCGAACAGGGCTTCCAACCCCGTGGCCTTGGCGTACTCGGCAGGGGTTGCGGATTTGGGCACCGCGTGGACGTGGGCGTTTTTGCCCCGGCGGTAGTAGGCTGTCTCCTCCTCGGTCAGAAGGGGCAGCAGTTTGTCCACAAATTTCGCCTGTGCCGTGGCCTTGACCATGGCAATGGTGTCCCGGTGGAGCCTGTCCACGGTGGTCTCGCCTTTGGCGCAGAGGTACCCCCGGCAGAGGATTTCAAACACGCAGTCTCCCATGTGGGCAAGACCCAGATTGGAGATGGCGTCAATCTGCTGTTTGGATAAGTTCATTTGGAAATAATTTTCCATAGGTTCCCCCGGTTCACAAGAAATTGGGCACACAGCCCGGTAAAGGTGCCGGTGACGATGCTCACCGCGATCATCACAGGCAGGTAGGCAAGCAGCCCCGGCGTTCCGGTCAGCAGCACCGCCATAGCCATCTGGCCAATGGAGTGGGCCACGGCTCCCAGCGCACCTGCCACCCAGAGCTGCTTTTTCGTCAGAATTTTTCGCAGGCCGATGGTGACGGCAATTGCCAGCACACCCCCGGCAGCGGAATAGAAAATGGTGCTGAAATTCCCGGCGAACACCGCTCCCAGAAAAATCCGGGCCGACAAAATCAGCACGGCGTCCTTGGGCCCCAGCGCGAACACGGCGAACACCGTGACGATGTTGGCAAGGCCCAGTTTGATTCCGGGAATGGGAACCAGCGCGGGAATCTGGGCTTCCACCATAAAGATAGTCAGGGCAATGGCGGTGAGCAGCGCCAAAAGGGTTAGTTTTCTGGTTTTCAACACGCCACCGCCTTCCTTTCCGTATAGAATATCAAATTTTTTGAAAAATGTAAAGTGCATAGGGCGGAGTCATGACTCCGCCCAACCAATGCGTTAATTGGATATTTCCCAGATGTTGCGAATCTGGGACTCCAATTCCTCGTATGTCCACAGCCTTGCCGAGCGTACCCGGCTGTTGGGGTCGTTGACCCGGAAGGCCCCGTCCTCCGTTTCCGTGAGGACGATGTAATGACCGGAGGAAGTAAAGGCTCCCTTGCCGAGGGCCAGAATCACCGGGTGACCATTTTCCACCGCGTCCACCATTTTGCTTTTGACCAGCGGCAGCTCCTTCGCCGTCAGCCCCAGCTTTTCCGCGCCCTCGCTGATAAGGGTCCAGCTGGAACCGTAGCCGGAGGCGTAATAGCCGTTCTCCGCGGCAAATTCCGCCACGTCCCTCGGATTGAAGCGTTCTTCGCCGGTCAGGTAGTACCCCGCCATGGCAAGGCAGGTGGGGCCGCAGCCGGTCTGCCCGATGCAGCCGGAGCCGTATTTTTCATAGCCCCACATGGGGTCCCATTGCAGAAACAGGGGAACGGTGTCCCGGCTGTAGTCGGACAGGTCAATTTCCACTTCCTCCCGGAAGGGGTAGTTCAGCACAAAATCCTCCGTCTCGGGATTGATTTCCAGCAGCTCGATCAGGTCTTCCGGGTAGCGTCCGTAGGAGATGTGGTTCTCGGTGGCAAAAGTCTTCACGGTCTGCTCCGCCTCGGTACGCTCGCCGAAATAGTAGGAAATATCCCGGTAGAGGTAATACAGGGGCTTCGCCCCCAGCACCGCCGCCAGTACCAGAGCCAGCACAATGATAAAGACGGTAAGAAAACGACGTTTTGTCTTCAACAAAATCCCTCCTTCTGCGCTATTATAGCACAAAAGGAGGGAAAAGTCTTTTCGATTTGTTTAAGAAATACCGTGCTGATCGGCTAAATTGAGCTTTAGCGGCGAGTCGCCGCTTTCCAATGCATGCCTGGCTGGTGTGGTATCGTTACACCATTGGGTATTGCTCGGTATCGGCGGTACTCGATAATGTGCTAAATTGTGCTTTAGCGGAATAAGAATGGATGTCATTGCGAGCCAGTGCGCTTAAGTGGCGTGGCAATCCGTTCCCCT
>JAXEXE010000110.1:0-10344 GCA_034113565.1 Faecousia sp. | reverse complement strand
GAGCGCACCCGTGCCGAGCGCCGGGCCGCCAACCCCGACGGCATCACTGCCAACACCAGCAAGAAAAAGCTGCAGAAGCAGCAGAAGGAGCAGGAGCAGGCCGCCCGGGCTGCCGCCGCCAAGGAGTACGCCGCCCGGAAGGGCATTGCGGACGAGGAGGACGAGGAGGAATCCTGTATGTCCGGCATTCCCAGCCGTCCCTTCTGCAAGGGCCGGAATTATGACCCCAACCGTTTCGGTTCCAACGCTACGGAGGAATAAACTATGGAAAAGACCATCGTATCCACCGGAAAAACCATCGACCTTGCCATTGAGGCCGCTCTGAACCAGCTGGGTCTGGACCGGGACAGCGTATCCGTCATGGTGCTGCAGCAGGCCAAGTCCGGCTTCCTGGGCTTCGGCGCTCAGCCCGCCAAGGTGCAGCTGACCTACGAGGTGCCTGACCCCGTGATTGAGAAGACTCCCGCACAGCCCAAGAGCGCTCTGGGCAGCGCTTCCCGCTCCAAGCCCAAGGCCACCGCCATTCCCGGCGTGACCCCTGAGCCTGTCAAACCGGAGGCGCCCAAGCCCGAAGCGCCCAAGCCCGAAGCGCCCAAGGCCCCCAGGCAGGACAAGCCCAAGGCCCCCCGTCCCGAGAAGAAGCCCGAAGCGCCCAAGGCGCCCAGAGAACCGAAGCCCGAAAAGAAAGCGGAGCCCAAGGTCTACGCTCCCGCCGAGACTGGCTCCACCGAGGAAAAGATTGAGCAGTTCATCAAGGGCCTTCTGGAGCACATGGGTTCTCAGGCGGTTCCCCACTGTGAAAAGGTGGAGGCCAACACCTACAAGGTGGACCTTGTGGGCGACGATTTGGGCTATCTGATCGGCCGCCGGGGCGACACTCTGGACGCCATCCAGCACCTGACCAACTACACCATCAACCGCGGCGTGGACGGTCACGTTCGGGTGAATGTGGACGCCGAGTGCTACCGGGAGAAGCGGGAGGAGAGCCTGCGCCGCTACGCCCGCAAGAAAGCCCAGCAGGTGCTGAAAGCCCGCCGCCGCACCACGCTGGAGCCCATGAACGCCTATGAGCGTCATGTGATCCACGCCGCCCTGCAGGACATGGACAACATCACCACCCACTCTACCGGTGTGGAGCCCAACCGCCGGGTCGTCATCGAGTACGTAAGATAAGTCTTCAGCCCCCAGCCATATGGCTGGGGGCTTCGTCATTGGCAGGGAAGCTCTGGCGAAAGCTATGAGCCAAAGATTCTGGGCCAAATGAAGTTATGATACTGCTCTGCTGGCACAGCAATAGCCCGGCAGACAGCCGTTTCGTTTTTGACATGAATTTTACAATCTCCGGCTTTCGGATTTTACATGGAACCATTATGATGAAACCCGTAAAGGATGTAAGTCCCAAACATATCATTAAGGAGATAATGAAAATGAAACGTGTTATTTGTACTGTTCTGTGCCTGCTGATGGCACTGAGTCTGGCTGCCTGCGGTCAGAAGGCCGAGCCGGCAGCAACAACCGCCGCCCCTGCCGCGGCTCCCGCCGCAACGGAAGCGCCTGCCGCGAGCGAAGCGCCCGCCGCTCCCGCGAAGCTGTCCGGCACCGTGTCCACCGACGGCTCCACCTCCATGGAGAAGGTCATCGGCGCTCTGGGTGAGGCCTTCATGGAAGCGGAGCCGGGTGTGACCTTCACCTACAATCCCACCGGTTCCGGTTCCGGCATTCAGGCCGTGCAGGAGGGCCGCTGTGACATCGGCCTGAGCTCCCGCGCTCTGAAGGACGAGGAGAAGGCCGCCGGCCTGACCGAGACGATCCTGTGCTACGACGGCATCGCCATCATTGTGAACCCCGCCAACAAGGTTGAGAATCTGACCATTGCCCAGATCGCTGACATCTACACCGGCAAGATCACCAACTGGTCCGAAGTCGGCGGCGACGACAGTGAAATCGTCCTCATCGGCCGGGAAGCCGGTTCCGGCACCCGCAGCGGCTTTGAGGAGATCGTGGAGGTCAAGGATCTGTGCAAGTACCGTCAGGAACTGAGCTCCACCGGTGACGTGATCACCACCGTAGCCCAGAACCCCGGCGCCATCGGCTATGCCTCTCTGGCTTCCGTCAAGGATACCGTCAAGGCAGTCAATGTGGAGGGCGTAACTCCCAGCGAGCAGAGCGTCAAGGACGGCACCTACGCCATCCAGCGTCCCTTCGTGCTGGCAACCAAGGAGGGTGCCAAGCTGAATGATGTGGCTCAGGCCTTCTTCGACTATGTAACCTCTCCCGACGCCAACGCGGTCATCACCGCCGCCGGTGTGGTTCCCGCCAACTAAGCAGTTAAAAACATAATTAAGCAGTCCAATTCCAAGGGCCTGTTGCAAAATGAAAGTTTTGCAGCAGGCCCTTCTTTTTTTCCGTAGCGCTTTCTATCTTTTAATAAAAGGAATCCCGCTCCCCCTGGGCGTTCAGCACCTGCGTGGTGATCTGGATGAAATCCCGGACATACCGGGGAACAAACTCGTCCTTGCGGTAACAGGCGTAGAAATGGCGGTGGTTCTCGTAATCCTTCAGGGGGAAGAACGCGCCCCGCCGCTGGCGGCAGTAGTCGTCTATGTAAATACTGGGCAGAAGCATACATGCCCCCGCTTCCAGAGCCACCCGGCGGCCTACCTCCAGCGCATCGGTTTCCAGAATCACGTTGGGCGTCATGCCGTACCGGCGGAAGAGCTTGTCCTGGGTAATGCGGGAGGAATGACCCTTGGTCAGACACACAAAATTCTCCCGGCACACCGCTTCCAGCGGCAGGGCTGTGCCGCTGGGGTACTGCCTGGCAGCCGCTGTGTCCCGCCCGGCGAGAATGCCGATGGTCTCCTTTTCGATCAGCTCATAGGCAAGGCTGGGGCTGGTGGACTCCAGCGCCGCGAGAGCCAGGTCAATATTGCCCATGCGAAGCAGCTCCTCCAGATTGGCGGATCCTTTTTCCGTCAGCTCCAATATGACGCTGGGGTACTGCTGCTGGAACACCGGCAGCACCAGCGGCATCACCTGCATGGCCCGGGTAACGCTGATGCCCAGCCGAAGCCGTCCGGCATGCTCCTGCCGGATCTCCCGCAGCTGGCTTTCCAGCTCCGCATTGGCAGCCAGCATCCGCTCGGCGGCGTGGAGGTACTTTTCTCCCGCATAGGTCAGCCGCATGGGACTGGTGCTGCGGTCGAAGATGGGCAGCCCCGTCTCCTGCTCCAGCTGCCGGAGCATCTGGCTGAGGGAGGGCTGGCTCACGAACAGCTTTTTGGCGGCGGCGGTGATGCTGCCGCACTCGGCGATGGTTTTCACATACTGCGCCTGTTTTAGGTTCATAAATTCAGCCCCCGATTTTGTCAGTTTTCCACAAGAATTATCATATAGTCTTTATTTACAGTATAATATTTTCCTTATGAAAGTCAAGTGGAAGCCGTTTACTATAATTGAAATATTATAAATTAAATAAAATATAATATATTTGCATTATTACGCATCTTATAGTACACTGACGACAGATTAAAAAAGAAAAAACAGATGGAGGAAGTACAATGGAAATTCTCAAATCCGCGGCAGCCGGAACTCTGGAATCCAGCGACTGCTTGGTCACCGTGGAGCCCGGCGAGGGCATCACGCTGGACCTGAGCAGCAGCGTCATGAACCAGTACGGCCGCCAGATCAAAGCAGCGGTTCTGGAAACCCTGGAGCGGCTGGAAGTTCAGAACGCAAACGTTACCGTCGTTGACAAGGGCGCGCTGGAATGCACCCTGAAGGCTCGCGTGGAGTGCGCCGTGTTCAGAAGCTGCGGCGCGTCCAGCGCCAACATTCCCTGGGGAGGTGCGGTGAGATGATCAGAAGACCCAAGCCCGAACGGTTCCGCCTGCGCCGGACCATGATGTTTATGAACGCCCAGAAGCCGGGCCTGATTAAAGACGCCTATATCTACGGCTGCGACTCCATCATGCTGGATTTGGAGGACGCCGTTGCCGAGAACCAGAAGGACGCCGCCCGGTTCTCCCTGTATCACGCCCTGACCACCATTGATTACGGTTCCACCGAGGTCATCGTCCGTATCAACGGTCTGGATACCCCTCACTGGCAGGAGGACATCCGGGTCTGCGTCGCCGGCGGCGCTGACGGCATCCGCATCGCCAAGTGCGAGAGCGCCCAGGATGTACATACCGTGGAAGCCGCTGTGGAAGCAGCCGAGAAGGAATTTGGCGTGGAAGTGGGCCGCACCCTGCTGATGGCGGCGCTGGAAAGCCCCAAGGGCATTCTGAACGCCTACGAAATCTGCTCCGCCTCTGACCGGATGTTCGGCGTTGCCATCTCCGGCGGCGACTTCCGCAAGTGTATGCAGACCACCTTCCAGCGCGATGGCGTGGATATGCTGGTGGCTCGCGGTCAGATGCTGATTGCCGCGAGAGCCGCCGGTATCCAGTGCTTCGACACCGTGTTTACTGACCTGGACGACGAGGAAGGCTTCCGGGCCGAGGTGCTCCAGAACAAGGCCATGGGCTTTGACGGCAAGAGCCTGATTAACCCCAAGCAGATTCGTCTGGTGCACGAGGTCTTCGCGCCCACCGAGAAGGAAGTCCGGCAGGCCGAGGCCGTTGTCCGGGCCTTCGTGGAGCAGTCCGCCGCCGGTGTGGGCGTGTTCACCGTCAACGGCAAAATGATCGACGTGGCCTTCATCCCCGGTGCCCAGCGGACACTGCGGCTGGCAAAGGCCTGCGGAATGTATGAGGGGGATCTGGTATGATTAACGCAGTCGGAAGAGACATTCCCGAGGAACTGCTGGTAAACGGCAAGGAGGTTTATCAGGGCAAGTTCTATATGGACGGCAAGTATATGCAGAAGGCCGCTCCCAAAACCCGTCGCTACGAAAAGCCCGCCGAAAGTAAGATTGTCGCCACGCTGGTGGACGCCCTGAAGCAGTGCGGCGCGAAGGACGGCATGACCTTCTCCTTCCACCACCACCTGCGCAACGGCGACTATGTTGCCAACATGGTGATGAAGGCCGCCATTGAGGAGCTGGGCCTGAAGGATCTGACCATTGCCGCCACCTCTCTGGGCGAAGCCCACGACCCCATCGCCGACTACATTGAGGAAGGCAAGGTCATCGGCATCCAGACCTCCGGTATCCGTGGACGGATGGGCGAGGTGGTTTCCGCCGGTAAGCTGAAGACTCCCGCCATTATCCGCTCCCACGGCGGACGGCCCCGGGCCATTGAGGCAGGCGAGGTACATATTGACATCGCCTTCGTCGCCGCTCCCACCTCTGACTGTGTGGGCAACTGCCGGGGCATCGGTGGTAAATCCAACTGCGGCTCTCTGGGCTACGCCATGACCGACGCCAAATACGCCGACCATGTGGTTGTCGTCACCGACTGCCTGGTGGACTTCCCCAACTTCCCCGCTTCCGTGGAAGCTATCGATGTGGACGCGGTTGTGGTGGTGGACTCCATCGGCAACCCCAAGAAAATCGCCTCCGCCGCTGCCCGGATCAGCCAGAATCCCCGGGACCTGATGATGGCGGAAAATGTCGCAAAAGTGATTGCTTCTACCCCCTATTTCAAAGAGGGGTTCTCCTTCCAGACAGGTGTTGGCGGTCCCTCTCTTGCCGCCAACCTGTTCCTGGAAAAGTACATGGACGAGCGGAACATCAAGATGGGCTGGGCCATCGGCGGCATCTGCAGCCCCATGGTGGAGCTGCTGAAAAAGGGCAAGGTGGGCAAGGTCATCGACGTGCAGGACTTTGACCTGGACGCGGTCAACTCCATCAACCAGACCCCCGGTCACTATGAAATGTCCGCAAGTCAGTACGCCAACCCCGCCAACAAGGGCGCGTTTGTGAACAAGCTGGACTTTGTGGTGCTGGCTGCGCTGGAAATCGACACCGGCTTCAACGTCAACGTCCTCACCGGCTCCGACGGCGTCCTGCGCGGCGCCCCCGGCGGACACCCCGACACCGCCGCAGGCAGCAAGGTTTGCATCATCGTCACCCCCCTGACCCGGGGCCGCATGGCTACCGTGTGTGAGAAGGTGGTCACCGTCACCACCCCCGGCGACTGCGTGGATGTACTGGTCACCGATTACGGCATCGCCGTGAATCCCCTGCGGCCTGACCTCATCGCGTGTCTGGATAACGCCGGTATCCCCCATGTTACCATCGAGAGCCTGAAGGAAAAGGCCTATTCTCTGGTAGGCCGTCCCGATGACCTCCAGTGGGAGGACAAGGTGGTAGCAGTTCTGGAAGCCCGGGACGGCACCATTCTGGACGTGGTCAGAAAGATTAAGCCCTTGGAACTGTAAGATGAATCCCTGTCATTCCGAGCCAGCGCGCACGCTGGCGTGGGAATCCGTTCTCCTGAAACCGCCAGTTGTCAGACCTCTTTGGGAGATGCGGATTGCCACACCAGTCTGCGCTGAATTGTGGTATGATTGCCACCGGCAATCATAGATGATTTTGATTCGCTGCGCGGAGCACCACTGGTTCGCAATGACAGATAGTACCATCCTTAACCGGGAAGGAAACCCGGAGGAAATAGACGGAAAGAGCGGTCGGCATCCATATACTAAAATAAGTATTCATTTTTGTCACCGCCGGCCGCTCTCTCCACAAACACAAACCATCAATTAAAGAAAGAGGTATCACCACATGAGCAACACCGTAGTTGGCATTCTCGGTATTGTGACCATCGTAGCGATTGTCGTTACCCTGTTCAAGAGCAAGACCCAGCCCGCCATCGCCTTCATCGTCTTCCCCGCGATTCTGGGTCTGGTGCTGGTGCTGGGCGGCCGGTTCTCCTTCGACGATCTGGCAGCCATGATTAAGGCCGGTTTCAATTCCACCGCCCCCACCGCAGCCCTGTTCGTATTCTCCGTCCTCTACTTTGGCATCATGACCGATGCCGGAATGTTTGACACCATCATCGGCAAGCTGATGAAGCTCATCGGCAACAACGTCATCGGTGTGTGCGTTATGACCTGCCTGATCGCCACCATTGGCCACCTGGACGGCGGCGGCGCTTCCACCTTCTGCATCGTGGTTCCCGCCATGCTGCCCGTGTACAAGAAGCTGCACATGAAGCCCACCTCCCTGCTGCGCATCGCCGTGCTGGCGATGGGCGTTCTGAACCTGATGCCCTGGGCCGGCCCCACCATGCGTGCCGCTACCGTGCTGGGTGTGGAAGCCAGCGAGCTGTGGTCCACGCTGATCCCTATTCAGATTTTCGGCCTGATTCTGGCTTTCGTTGTCGCCGTGATCACCGGCATTCTGGAGAAGAAGAACGGCGCGGGTCTTGCCGAGGGCGAGACGCTGGAGGTCAGCTCCGCTTCCTCTGATGCCGGCGAGCTGGCCCGTCCCAAGCTGTTCCTCTTCAACGTTATCCTGACCGTTGCCGTCATTGCCATGCTGATCTGGGACGTGTTCCCCAGCTATGTGCCTTTCATGCTGGGCGTTGCCATTGCTCTGTTTGTCAACTACGGCGCTTCCGCCAAGATGCACAAGAAGATCATCAACCTCCACGCCGGTCCCGCCCTCATGATGTGCTCCACCCTGATGGGCGCCGCCGTCCTCATGGGCGTGCTGACCACCAGCTTCAACTACAAGCTGGATGAAGCGGGCAACATCATCGGTCTGGTTGCCGCCTCCGCCAAGAGCACCGCCGCCACCGATGTGCCCAGCGTGGTGCGCTGTCTGGCTGGTCTCGTCACCTCCATTCTGCCCACCGCCATCGGTCAGAATCTGCCCTTGGTTATCGGCGTGCTGTCCGTACCTCTGGCCCTGGCCTTCGACACCGACTCCTACTTCTACGGAATGCTGCCCGTCATCATCGCCATCGGCGAGGGCTTCGGCGTAGCCGCACTGCCCATCGCGGTTGCCATGGTGGTCTGCCGCAACTGCGCCACCTTCATCAGCCCCATGGTTCCCGCCACCCTGCTGGGCACCGGTCTTGCCGATGTGGACATCAAGGACCACATCAAATCCTCCTTCCTGTGGGTCTGGGGCTTCTCCATCGCGTGCATGGTGTTTGCCATTGTGATCGGCGTCATTCCTCTGTAAATTTGCTACCCTTCCTCCTTACTTTTACCCCGGTGCCACCCCAATCGGCACCGGGGGTTTTCTCGCGGCGAGTCGCCGCAGACAATGCGTGCGCGGCTGGTGTGAATTCGTTACACCATTGGGCGTGCTCGGTATCGCAACTTTATCCCGTCATGATATTCTGCTTATTACCAGGTTTCAGTATAAACTTGAAAAACCGCGAGTAACATGGTATTCTATCGTAGGGCGGAGTCATGACTCTGCCGACCCGGTTGGATCATAACCGGGTAAAAATCGACGCACACGGTACATTTCCGAAAGGACAGTGCCAGTACGAAACAATCGGTGCATCGGCGGAGTGATGACTCCGCCCTACGGATAACTGCACAAATTTTGAAGGTGATTTTACGAATAAAAAGAGAAATCCTCTGCAATTGTTTCTGGAATTCGCGAAGTTTGGCTGCTTTACCTTCGGCGGCGGCTGGAGCATCATCGCCCAGATGCAGCAGCTGTACGTGGAAAAGCGGGAGGAAATAACCTCTCAGGAGCTGCTGGATCTGACCAGCGTTGCCAAGAGCCTGCCCGGCACCATGATCGGCAACGTGGCCATGCTCTACGGCTACCGGGTGGGCGGCCTGACCGGGGGATTCGCCGCCGTGTCCGGTATGATTCTGCCGCCGTTGGCAGTCATTGTGGCCATCAGCTATTTCTACGCCGCCTTCCGCGCGAACCTCTGGGTCAGCGCCGCCATGGAGGGAATGCAGGCCGCGGTGGTGCCTATTATTTTCAGCGCCGCCATCAACCTCGTGAAGGGCAGCATGCCCTACCCGCCCTGCGTCCTTCTGCTGCTCATTTCTGTGGCTGCCTATCTGTTTACCGACCTCAACCCCATTCTTCTTGTGATTCTGGGGGTGGTGCTGGGATTGGTCATCGGCAGCTACTATGAAAGGAGGAAGCGCAATGGTGCTGCTTAAACTGTTCTGGAGCTTTCTGCTCATTGGCTTCGGCAGCTTCGGCGGGCTTTCCATGATCCCGCAGATTTCTAATGAAGTGCTGAGCAATGGCTGGATGACCGCCGAGCAGGTGACGGACATCGTGGCCATTGCCGAGATGACCCCCGGCCCTCTGGGCCTGAACTGCGCCTCCTTCGCGGGGATGCAGGCCGCCGGGATTCCCGGGGCCATCGCGGCGAATCTGGGCGTGCTGACTCCCTCTGTCACGCTGTGCGCCGCTGCCGCCGTTTTTTTCCACAAGTTCCGGGGCAGCCGGGTGATGCAGTGGATTCTGGTGGGGGTGCGGCCCGTGTGTCTCGGCATGGTGGCAGGCGTGCTGATTTCTCTGAGCGTCAGCAACTATTGGAGCGGCTCCGCCCTGAATCTGACCGGACTGGTCATCGGCGCTGTCGACCTGTACCTGCTGATGAAGCGCAAAGCCGGGATTCCCTCGGTTCTGGTTTTCAGCGCGGCGGCGGGATTGGTGCTGTTTGGCGTGCTGGGACTGCCCGCATAGGAATTGACAATTGACAGTTGACAATGGACAATGAAGGAGGCTATTGGAATGACAGAACAAGACATGATTAACCTGGCGCTGGAGGAAAATTTTGCCGCTGCGGTGGTGGTGGACACGGCGGACATCGTGTTCGACCCCATTTTCCGCCCCTGCTGTGAGGAAAACCTCTGCGGGCAGTACGGTGTCAACTACACCTGCCCCCCGGACTGCGGCACCCCGGAGGAAATGAAGCAGAAAATCAAATCCCACAAACGGGCGCTGGTACTGCAAACCATCTGGGAAATTCCGGATATGTCCGACACCGCCGCCACGAAACCGGCGAAAAAGGCCCACAACGCCGCCCAGCTGCGTCTGGCGAAGAAGTTCCGGGAGAGCGGTGTGCCCGGCTTTCTGGTGGGTGCCAGCGGCTGCGCCCTGTGCAGTCCCTGCCATCTGAAAAATGGGGAGCCCTGCCCCCATCCGCTGGAGCGGTACTCCTGTATGTCCGCCTACTGCGTGTTCGTGCAAAAATTAGCGGAGCGCTGCGGCATCGACTACGACTGCGGCCCCGGCCTGCTGGCTTTCTTTGGAATGTATGTGTTCAATTAATCAGGTAAATTGTTCTTTATCGGCGAGTCGCCGCTTTCCAATGCGTGCCCGGCTGGTGTGGTATCGTTACACCATTGGGTATTGCTCGGTATCGGCGGTACTCGATAATGTGCTAAATTGTGCTTTAGCGGAATAAGAATGGATGTCATTGCGAGCCAGTGCGCTTAAGTGGCGTGGCAATCCGTTCCCCT
>JAXEXE010000109.1:0-66528 GCA_034113565.1 Faecousia sp. | reverse complement strand
ATGGGCTACACCAGCCGGGAGGGGAATGCCTTCAATACTCTGACCATTCGCCATATTTTGGAGAATCCCAAATACAAGGGCTGGTACTGCGGCAACAAGACCTCCAGCCTCGACTACCGCACCAAGAAAAAAGCATTTCTGGATGAAAGCGAGTGGGTCATGTACCCCGACCCGTCTATTCCCGCCATTGTCCCGGAAGAATTATGGGATCGTGCAAATGCCCTGTATAAGAAAAGGAGAGAAGAAACCGTGAGTCACAGCAGCGGCGCCAGCTTTCAAAACCGGTATCCCTACAGTGCAAAAATCGTCTGTGAGGAGCACGGTACTACCTTCCACCGGCAGGTACTGGAAAACAAAAGAGGAAAACAGGAGGTCTGGCAGTGCAAGGTGTACCGCAGCCACGGTCGTTCCGGTTGCTCTGCCCCCCAAATCCGAAGCAGTGAGGTGGACGCAATTCTCACGGAAATCTTCAAGGAACTGATGAAAGATAAGCAGGCAATCATCGACTCGCTGGTAAAGGTGATTACCAGCGTCCCAAAGGAGGTGGACTATGACAGGCTCCGCAGCCGGGTGCAGGAGGAAATGGAGGAGATTGAGAAAAAGAAGGATCGTCTGCTGGATTTGAGCATTGCCGGAGCGTTGGATGCTCCTGAGTTCAAAAAACGAAACGATGCCCTGAATGTCCGACTCCGGGAGTGTGAAAGCCAACTAGATGCCATCCGGAAGGAAGAAGATCGTGTTGGTGACGGCAAGCTGAATGAAGCCGAAATCCGGCGGGTTCTGGAGCGGGAATTGAGTTTCGAGGGTGAGCCAAACTCGGCGCTTCTTACGACGATTTTAGAGAAAATTGTTGTGAAAAAGGAGAGTACCAAGGAGGAAATCCATCTGGATGTGTATCTCAAGTTGGGGCAGCAATATGAGGCGATTTACTCGCCTCAGAACCTGCCCACGAGCATCAACCGTCTAATAAGGGATAATGTCCGCGGAAGGTTTCTGCCGGCAACAGAAAGGATGCCGGATTCGACAGTTTTCAAAATCTGTCTTGTTTCCGGCGCAGCGGCGTGGTATGATGTACAGAACAAACCATCGGGAGGACTTATATGGATACACTGCGCACATTGTTTGACGATTACATTGCCTACGCCGCAAAGCTGCGGAAGGAAACGGCGTCCATAAAGTCTGTCCTGGGGATGCGGGATCGGGAGATCTACGATGCCGGACACCGGAATTTTGATGAAGCCGTGGAAAAATGGGTGACGGCGTTCGCCGCAACGGAACCCACCCAGCAAGCACTGAAGGAAGCACTGGAGATAATCCTGTTTCAGGCTGTCGGAAATGAAGAGAAAGCTGCCTACTGGTATCTGTGCGCCGTGCAGCGGCACGCCATGGTATTACTTCCGCTGCTGGATGATGCTTCCCGGGCGGAGGTGTTGGCACAGTTCGAGGCGCAGTATCCCAAGGGTCGGCGGCTGCCACTTCAAAACGATATTGTCAAGCTCCTCTCCAAAGGCACAGGCCGGAAGAGGTGGGGATGGCTGTCCATGCGGGGTTAACCCGCATGGACATTTTTTGCAAATATAGATAATCCAGCGCAAATTTTTCAAATCGACAAAGGCCGATGGGATATGTTACGATAACAGAAACGAGGACGGCTCCTCATGAAGAAACTGGGAAAGGAAGGATCTCCAAGATGAAATATCGAAATGTAAACATTGATGAACGGGGACTGCTGTTTGGAAAATGGTGCTCGATGCCCGGCGTGTGGACGCTGACCAACCGATGGCAGAATTTTATGCACCTGCTGGTGGGCGAGGAAAAAGCACTGCTCATTGACACCGGATACGGTGAGGGCGACTTCCGCCAGATTGTGGAATCCATTACCGACAAGCCCGTCATGGTGGTGAACACCCACGGCCACTTCGACCACACCGGCGGAAACGGCTGGTGGGAGGATGTCTGGATGTCAGAAGGTGCCGTGTCCGGGGCGCGGGTTCCCTTCAGCGAGGAACAGCAGCAGTGGTACGATGCCAAGCCCCATAAGGATTATCGGATTCACATTCTGAAGGACGGCGATATCATCGATCTGGGGGGAAAGGCTGTGGAGGTTCTGTCCATTCCCGCCCATCAGGAGGGCAGCATCGCCCTGCTGGACAAGACCGACCGGCTGCTGTTTACCGGAGACGAGATGGAATCCGGCCAGGTGCTGCTGTTCGTCCGGGATCGGAATCTGCCTCTGGAGCAGGTGGTTTCCGCCCATAAGAGGAATATGGAAAAGCTGGCTGCCCGGCGGTCTGAGTATGACTTCATCTGCCCCGCCCACAACGGCACCCTGCTTCAGCCGGATCTGTATCTGAACGACTTTATCGCACTGGATCAGGAGCTTCTGGACGGAATAGCCGAGATTCAGCCGGACACCGCAGGCTTTGGGTTTGCGCCCAATCCGGATACCAACGATATGTTTGCCAAGATGGGGCCGAAGGAACGCGCGCAGCACGGTCAGGCATCCATTGTCTATCTGAAAAAAGAGGGGTAAGAACATGAAGGACAGAAAAGACTATCAGGCACTTCTGGAAAGCCTGCGCTCTGAAAGCAGAACCATCACCGTGGACGGACTGGAAATCGAGGTGCGCAGCTGCGCCGACCGTAAGCCCGGAAAGGCCGATCCCCGCAGCGCAGCTTCCAGCGGCCTGACGGAAGCCAGCTTCCGGGACAAGGCAGCTCTGGACCCGGAGCTGCTGGGCAATAAGGTGCATCTGATCGGGCCGGAAAATGCGGACAAGCTGCCGTCTCTGGAACGTCTGCGTCAGGAATTTGGCTGGCGCAGCAGCGACCTGTCCACCGGCATCCGCACCACCTGTGTGGAACGCCCTGGCTACTGCATCTGGCAGTATGAGGTTCCCACCGCCCGGGAGGGTCGCCCCTGCCTGATCTTCATCCACGGCGGCGGCTTCTTCGGCGGCGATATTCCCACGGTGGAAAACCAGTGCAAGCTGCTGGCGCAGTACATGGGCGGCGTGGTTCTGTCCGTGGACTATCCCCTGTGCCCGGAGCACAAATTCCCGCAGGGGTTCAACGCCTGCTACGATACGGTATGCTGGGCCTACGAAAATGCCCAACAGCTGGGCATTGACCCGGAGAAGATCGGCATTTCCGGCGATTCCGCCGGCGGCAATCTGTCCGTTGCCTGCGCCCTGCGGGATCGGGATGAGGGCCGCGGAATGCTCCACTATCAGTGCCTGATCTACCCCACGGTGTCCCGGGAGGAAAGCGTTGACCACGCCACCTGGTGGAAGCCGGAGAGCTATGACGATCCTGAGAACGATCCGCTGATCCAGCAGCAGATCCGGGTCATCGGCTCTATGGGCAGTACCATCGGCGACTGGTATACAGAGGAGGGACAGGACCCCCGGAATCCCTATCTCAGCCCCATCTTTGCCGACCTGACCGGCCTGCCCCGGACGCTGGTCATCACCGCGGAGTACGACTTCCTGCGGGCCGAGTGCGAGGCCTTCACCCGGAAGTTGCTGCAGGCCGGTGTGCAGACCCGGCATATACGCTACGGCGGCATCTTCCACGGGACCTTCGACCGTCTGGGCTATGCGCCCCAGGTGGAGGACATCCTGCTGGAGATCGCACAGGATATGAAGAATCTGTAAATCGCAAGAAAAGATAATCTACAGCAAAAATTGTAAATCCATGGTGCAAAAATGCACCATGGAATGCAAAATATCAGGACTGTTTTTATCGAAACACCAATGATATAATGGATATGCAGTCGGGAAACTGCAAAACTGTAACATTATTATAGGAGGAAACACAAAATGAAAAAAGCGATTGCTCTCGTTCTTGTTCTGGTTTTGGCTCTGTCTCTGGTAGCCTGCGGTGCCAAGGCTGAGGAAAAGGAAGCCGTTGCCGGCGTCTGCTGGTACAACTTCGGCGATACCTTCATTGCCAATGCCCGCAGCACCCTGAATAATGCCGCCGCCAACGGCCCCGTCAAGGTGGTCGATGCCGACAGCCTGAACGATGTTGCTACCCAGACCAGCAACATGAACAACTTCTACACCCAGAACGTCAAGTATCTGGTGGTCAACAACATCAACACCAACGCCATCGGTGAGATGATCGAGCAGGCCAAGGAGAAGGATGTCACCCTGATCTTCGCCAACACCAACAGCCCCACGGATGAGCAGTTCGCCACCTACGACAAGGTCTACCATGTTTCTTCCGTTGCTACCCAGTCCGGCACCATCATGGGTGAGGCTCTGGTCAAGTACTGGAACGAGCATCCCGAAGCCGACCGCAACGGCAACGGCAAGCTGGACTACATCATGCTGCTGGGTATCCAGGGCCACTACGACACCGAGGTTCGTGCTTCCTACTCTGTGCAGGCTCTGACCGATGCCGGTATCGACACCAACTGCATCATGGAAACCATCTGCAACTATCAGCGCGCCGATGCTCAGAACCAGGTTGCCTCCATCCTGCAGTCCAACATGGACGATGTCGAGGCCGTTATCGCCTGCAACGACGATATGGCTCTGGGTGCCATCGAGGCTCTGAAGGCTGCCGGCTTCTTCAAGGGCGATGACAGCTTCATCCCCGTTGTGGGCGTTGACGCTACCGCCAACGGCGTGGAAGCTCTGAAGGAAGGCACCATGCTGTGCACCGCTCTGAACAACCCCGTCATTCTGGGCAACTCCGTCTACAAGCTGCTGACCCTGCTGGAGGAGGGCAAGCCTCTGACTCAGGAGAATGTGGGCATCGAGGGCACCAACGTTGAGGGTCACCACATCTACATCAACTACGTCGGCATCACCGCTGACAACACCGAGGACGCTGCCTATTAATTGGCCGCTTTCCCAATAATCTGGCAATACCCTGAGTGCCGGGCCCGTTTCGGCGGGCCCGGCCGTTAAATTTTGCATGATTGGAGGATCAGGATGGATAACGCGAACATCGTGCTGGAAATGAAAGACATCAGCAAGTCCTTTCCCGGCGTCAAGGCACTGGACAAAGTGTCCTTCACCGTCCGCAAGGGTACGGTTCACGCACTGATGGGCGAGAACGGCGCAGGCAAGTCCACTTTGATGAAGTGCGCCTTCGGCCTGTATCACCCCGACGAGGGTGTCATCAAAATCGATGGAGAGGAAGTTACCTTCCAGGATGCCCGGGATGCTATGGACAAGGGCATTTCCATGATTCATCAGGAGCTGCATCCCATCCGCACCCGCAATGTTATGGAGAACATCTGGGTGGGGCGGATTCCCTATAAGAAAATCGGACCCGTGCATTGGGTTGACGAAAAGAAAATGTACGAGGATACCAAGGCACTGTTTGACGATCTGGATATCAGCATCGATCCCAAACGCTCCATGGGTGAGCTGGCCGCGGCCCACTGCCAGCTGGTGGAAATCGCCCGGGCAGTCAGCTATGGTGCCAAGGTTATCATCATGGACGAGCCTACCTCGTCCCTCAGCGAAGCAGAAGTGGATATTCTCTTCCGGATTATTCGCAAGCTCACGGCACAGGGCGTTGCCGTTATTTATATCTCCCACAAGATGGACGAAATTCTTCAGATTTCCCACGAAGTCACCATCATGCGTGACGGCCAGCTGGTTGGCTGCTGGCCCGCATCGGAGCTGACCCAGCAGATCATGGTCAGCCGGATGGTGGGACGGGAAATGAGCAATCAGTTCCCCCCGAAGGTTCATACCCCCGGGCAAGAGGTGGTTCTGGAGGCCTGCCACCTGACCAGTGCAGACCCCCGCTCCTTCAAGGATGTGTCCTTCCAGCTGCACAAGGGCGAGATTCTCGGCCTGGGCGGTCTGGTGGGTGCCCAGCGGACGGAGCTGATGGAATCCATCTTCGGCCTGCGTCCCATCGCTTCCGGTACCATCCGGATTGGCGGTCAGGAAGTGAAAATCACCTGCCCGCAGGCTGCCATCCAGAAGGGCATCGCTCTGCTGACCGAGGAGCGGCGGGCCACCGGTATTATCCCCATGCTTTCCATCGAGGACAATCTGGTGCTGGCCAACCAGACGGCTCACCCCAGACAGTACGACGGCGGCAAGCTGTTCCTGAACGAGAAGAAGCGCACCGGCGACACCCAGAACTATATTGACTCTCTGGCCATTAAGACCCCCAGCCAGAAGACCCAGATTCAGAACCTTTCCGGCGGCAACCAGCAGAAGGTGCTGCTGGGCAGATGGCTGCTCACCGACCCGGATATTCTGATTCTGGACGAGCCCACCCGGGGCATCGACGTGGGTGCCAAGTATGAGATTTATTCCCTGATGACGCAGATGGCTGCCAACGGCAAGAGCGTCATTATGATTAGCTCGGAAATGCCGGAGCTGATGGGCATGAGCGACCGGATTATGGTCATGTGCGAAGGCCACCTGTCGGGCATTCTGGATGGCAAAACCGCCACCGATGAACAGATTATGATGCTGGCCAGTACCTATGAAGGCGCAGAGGAAGGAGATATTGCCAAATGATTAAAAGGAAACTGGATACCAAGTCCTTGCTGATGGACTATGCTATTTATGTGATTCTGACTGCACTGGTTGTGATTATTGCAGTCATTTCCCCCAAGTTCCTGTCCATTAATGTTGCGAAGGACATTCTGATGCAGAGTGCCGTCCGTATTGTTGTGGCCATGGGCTGTATGTTTATCATCATTTCCGGCTCCGCCGACCTGTCCGGCGGCCGTATGGTGGGTCTGGCTGCCCTGATCGCCGCCTCTCTGGCGCAGACGGCCAACGCCAGCCTGAAGTTCTGGCCCAACCTGCCGGAGCTGCCCATTTTCGTCCCCGTTCTGGCCGCCATGCTGGCAGGTGTCTGCTTCGGTGTCTTCAACGGTCTGGTGGTTTCCAAGCTGAAGGTGCCTGCCTTCCTGGCAACGCTGGGCACCCAGATGATTATCTTCGGCTTCTCCAGCCTGTACTTCAACATGGAGCCCAACAGCTCCCAGCCTCTGGGCAGCCTGCTCAAGGGCTTCCGGAATCTGGGCGGCGGCAGCATTCTGGGCATCCCCGTCATCGTCATCATCGCTCTGCTGGTGATGCTGGTGGTTTGGATCCTGCTGACCAAGACCTGCCTGGGCAAGGAAATCTTCGCCGTGGGCGGCAATCTGGAGGCTGCCCGGGTTTCCGGCATCAATGTGTTCAAGATTCAGCTGATTACCTACTCCATCGCAGGTGCCTGCTACGGCCTGGCCGGTGCTCTGGAGGCTGCCCGTACCAGCAGTGCCACCAGTGCCTACGGCTCCGGCTATGAGCTGGATGCCATCGCCTCCTGTATCGTGGGCGGCTGCTCTGTTGCGGGCGGTGTCGGAACGGTAGGCGGCGTCTTCGCCGGTGTTATCATCTTCAACGTGCTGAGCTACGGCCTGACCTTCATCGGTATCAGCCCCTACTGGCAGAATGTTGTCAAGGGCCTGATTATCATCGGTGCCGTGGCACTGGATGTGCGCAAGTACGCCGGCAAGAAGTAAACTGACCTTTCCAAAAAAGCTGCTGAATCTTCAGCAGCTTTTTTGTTGCAAAAAACGATTTTTTCCTGTAAGATAGAGAAAACGAAAGATCAGGGGGACGAGTATGAGGAAAACTGCTGCGGCACTCCTGCTGCTGGTGCTGCTTCTGCTGTGCATCGGCTGCGGCCGGCAGAATCAGGCATCCGTGCATAATACGCAAACGCCCCGTGTATCTGCCATTCTGCCCCATCACGACGACGGCTACTGGTCCTTTATTGGAGAGGGCATTCTGGATGCGGCAAAGAATCTGCCTCTGGATGTCAAGATTGATACGCCGAATCTCAACTACAATGTGGAACAGATGACGGAGCTGATTTTGCAGCAGGTGGCGGCACAGGTAGATGCTTTGATTGTGCAGGGCATCGACGACCCGCAGTACATTGCAGCTCTGGAGACCGCCAGAGCTCAGGGAATCCGGGTTGTTCTGGTGGATACCGACCTGAGCGGCTTTCAGGCGGACCTCTACGTGGGCACGGACAATCTGGAGGCAGGCCGACAGATGGGCAAACGCCTGATTGAAGTTACCGGCGGCAGAGCGAATGTGGCCATTCTGTCCGGGGATGTGGGCTATCCCAATCTGGAGCAGCGCATTCAGGGCATCCGGGAGGCCATCCGGAATTGTCCGGACATCCGGATTCTGCGGATTGAATACGACAAGTACGATGCCATGACGGTGATGGAGAAATACAACGACATTCGCAAATCCAATCCGGAAATCGACACCCTGGTGGGTGTGGAGGGAACCTCCGGCCAGACCCTGAGCCAGCTGAAGGAGTCGGGATTCCGCCATATTCTGGTTTTTGACGCCAACGACGAAAGCATCTCCGGCCTGGAAAACGGCCTGTTTGACGGGATTATGTGTCAGCAGAACTATCACATGGGGCAGGTCTGCATTCAGCAGCTGAATCAGCTCTTTACGGACGGCTCCTTCAGTCAGGAGAAGATCTATACCTCCGTGGACTGGATGGCACGGGAGGAACTGGAGGTGGCCGCTCATGGAGAATAAGCCTGCCGGCAAGTGGAAGGCACCCTTCGGCAACTCCATCACCCGCCGCTATGCCACCGGCTACATTCTCATCACAGCCATTGCGGTGGTGCTGTTTCTGGTGTCGTTTTTCTCCGGCCGTATGCTGTCCAGCCGCTACGAGCTGGCGGTGAACGACCTGCTGGAGCTGAACAACCTCTTCGTGCGGGTGGAGGACACCAACCGGGTGGTGTTTGACTACTATTTCTATCTGCGGCCCCTGAGTGGGCAGCAGTATTATCAGGATGCCGCCAAAACCCGGGAGCAGCTGGAGGACATTCAGGCGCACATGGATGCGTCCTATTCCCGGGAGGTCATGGATCTGTGCTGCATTGTGGATACGTTTTTGCAGAAAACAGATCAGCTGGTTGCAAATGTCACCGTATTCCGCAGCGAGGGCGGAACGGGAGACCGGACTGCGCTGGCTGCGGCCTATTCCGAGACCCAGCAGATTCTGGGCTTTATCAGCCA
This sequence comes from Faecousia sp., assembly GCA_034113565.1. GTDB lineage: Bacteria > Bacillota > Clostridia > Oscillospirales > Oscillospiraceae > Faecousia. The sequence continues at coordinate 57,496 of JAXEXE010000109.1, read as the reverse complement.
GAGCTTTCAGGATGTCTACATCAGCAAGCTGGAAACCACCAGCCGGATGCAGACCCAGCTGATGCAGATCCAGCGGATTCTGTATATCGTTCAGATATCCATGCTGATTCTGGCGGTGGCGGTAAGTGCCGTCTTTTTCCATCGGGTGGTTCGGGGGATGTCGGATTCCGTCAACCAGCTGATTGATCTGGCGGATGGAATTACCCGCAATCCCCGGTGTCAGGAGCACATCCATCTGGACACCGGCGACGAGCTGACGGTCTTTGCCGACGCCTTCAACGAGATGATGGACACCATTCACGCCCAGATGGAGCAGATCGAGCAGAACTCCCGGATGCGTGAGCAGCTCCAGAAGGTGGAGATGGAAAACCTGCGCATCAGCTCGGCGTTGCAGTCCAGCCAGCTGAAGCTCCTGCAGGCCAGAATCAATCCCCACTTCCTCTTCAACACCCTCAACATGGCCACCCAGATGGCACACATGGAGGATGCAGAGGAAACCGCCCAGCTGCTGGAGGCAACCGCGGATTTCCTGCGCTACAATCTGGGCAAGGTGACCAAGTCGGTGACTCTGCTGGACGAAATCGAGAATACCAAAAACTATGTCTATATCCAGCGATGCCGGTTCGGCGACCGCATCCGCTTTGCCTTCGATGTGGACGAAACCTGCGGAAGGTTGGAAATCCCGTGTATGATTCTTCAGCCTCTGGTGGAAAACGCGGTGTCCCATGGGGTGGGCTCCATGATCGGCGGCGGCGCAGTCACCGTGCGGCTGTTCCGTCAGGGAAACGGGGTCTGTCTGGAGGTTCGGGACAACGGTGTCGGCATGGAGCCGCAGGTTCTGGAAAAGCTCCGCAATTCCTTTACCCAGGAGCTGTTCGACGACGGCCACATCGGCCTTCACAATGTATACCAGCGGCTGCGGCTGTTCTTTGGCGCGGAGCTGGGCTTTGAGCTGGAAAGCCGTCCGGGAGATACCTGCATCCGAATGCTGCTGCCGGAGTAAACCAGTTCTGTCCCATGGCAGAAAACAGGGAGGGAGATTATGGCCAACTATACCATTCTGATTGCCGATGACGAGGAAATCGAGCGAAAGGCGTTGAGCCTGCTTTTGCGGAAGGAGTTTCCGGAAATCGAGATCGTCGCCGTGGCTTCCAATGGTCTGGAGATGGTTTCCCTCTTGCAGCAGCACCAGCCGGATATCGCCATTGTGGATGTGAATATGCCCGGCATCAATGGAATTGACGCCATTGATCTGCTCCGGGCAAAGGGCAGCCAGACCCACTTCATCATCAACACCGCCTACGATGAGTTTTCCTATGTCCAGCGTGCGCTGTCTCTGAAAATCGATGCCTATATCCTCAAGCCGGAAAAGCGGGATACCACCATTCAGACCATCCGCAAGCTCTGCCGCCAGATCGATGCAACCCGGCAGAACAGCTACAGCCAGCAGCAGATCCACGCCCTGTTTACCCAGGTTCATTCGGTGCTGGAAAGCGAGATCATGTATTCCCTGTTCATCGGGGAGCCGGCGGAGGAAAACTTTGCCACCTACTGCGAAATGCACGGGGTGCATTTCGACTCCGGTGTGGTGGTCTCCCTGATTCCTGACGGGCAGGATCGGATTCTCAGTCAGGAGAAGCCCGGACTGAAGCGGGTGCTGGATGCACAGATAGGCAGCAACTGTGTATTTCTCCTGTCCATCACGGAGGCAAATATCTGCCTGATGATGTTTGTTGACCGCAAGCCTCTGGCAGAGCAGCAGCATTGGATTCACGATGTCCTCCGGGTGACCGTGAGCCGTCTGGATCAGACCCTTGGGCTGCATTTCCGGGTGGGCGTGGGAAGTGTCTATTCGGATTTTGGCCGGATGGCAGACTCCTACCGCGAAAGCCTGTTGGCACTGATGATGACCGAAAACAGCGATATCGCCTTCTATACACCCCAGAATACCGTCTACGACGACGAAGCGGAGCTTCTGGTGCATCTGCTCCGGGAGAAGAGCATCGAGCGTATCGGCATGGAAATAACCCGGATGCGGGCAACCGTGCAGAACGATCCCGGCTTTGCGGATGGACTGTGGACAGCCATATCCGCCCTGCTGGAGCATGAGGCCGCCTCCCTCCCGGCGTGTCGGGAGCAGCTGGAAAAGACCGGGCGGGAACTGAAAAGCCATCCTTCCGACCCTGTCAGGGTGCTTCAGGAGGGGTTGGCTATCCTGTGCGAAGCCCTCCATTCGGCGCAGTCCCTGTCGGAGAGCAGCTATGTCAATCAGGCACTGCAATATATTGAGGAGCATTTTTCCGAGGATATTTCTCTGGATGTGGTGGCGGATAAGATTGGAATCAGCACCTATTATCTGAGCCGCCTGTTTAAGGCGGAGCGGGGCGAGAGCTTTGTGGAGTATCTGACATCCGTGCGGATGAAAAATGCAGTGATGCTGGCAAGAGATACCCGCCTGTCCATTCGGGAGATTGCCCTGAAGACCGGCTACGCCAGCCCGACCTATTTCTGCCGCGTATTTAAGAAGTACACAGGCGGCACCATCGGCGATCTGCGGGAAAAAATGCGAAAAAAGCAGTTTTAATACTGTTTCTCAATAGAATGGTTTCATTCTATTGAGAAGACACCGCCTGACGGCGTTGTCGTTTCCGTGATTTTCGGAATAGAAAATCACGGGAACCCGTCTCATTATGATCTTCATATAGAAAACTTCAATTCTGACGAATTAAAGTTTTCTATTGAATATCAGTATAACAGGAATATATCGCCGTACTTCTATCGCTTTCTGCGAGGGAGGTACGGCGGTTTTTTGCGTTTTGCACCACAGCCAAAGGCGGCAGCGCATGATGAAAAAGAATACGCATAGGGTGTTACGAGGTGAGTGGGCATGAATGAGGTACAGCAGGATATTCTGTGCGTCTTGTTGCAGACGCTTTTGGATAAAAAACTGATTACCCGGGACATTCACGACAAATCCCGGAACAAAATCCTCGACACATTGGACTTGCCGGACTTTTTCTGCGATACTGAGGCAAGAAAGGAGGATGCACATGGATGTGAGAAAAATCCGTGCTGAGCTGAGAATGGGCAGGTCGATTTACGACCTCCCCCTCCGGGTGACTTTCTACGCCCGGGTGTCCACAGATCAGGACGAACAGATCAACAGCCTGGAAAATCAGGTGCAGTATTATACGGAACTGATTCAGAGCAAGCCAAACTGGCGCTTTGTGCCGGGGTACATCGACGAGGGCATTTCCGGCGGCACGACGAAAAAGCGGGACGATTTCAACCGCATGATTCGGGATGCAAAAGCTGGGATGTTTGACTTCATCATCACCAAAGAAATCTCCCGGTTTTCCCGCTCCACGCTGGACAGCATCAAATACACCCAGGAGTTGCTGGAAAACAATGTGGGGGTACTGTTCCAGAACGACAATATCAACACCCTGGACACGGACAGCGAATTCCGGCTGGTCATCATGGCGGGTGTTGCCCAGGATGAAATCCGCAAGCTCTCCGAACGGCTGAAATTCGGTTTCCGGCAGGCAATCAAAAACGGTCATGTGCTGGGCAACGATAAGCTCTATGGCTACGACAAGAAGGATTGTATTCTGACCATAAACGAGGAGGAAGCGGAGATTATCCGCATTATCTTCGACCTCTACGCCAACCAGAAGCTGGGCACCCGGAGCATCTCCAAAAAGCTCACCGAAATGGGCTACACCAGCCGGGAGGGGAATGCCTTCAATACTCTGACCATTCGCCATATTTTGGAGAATCCCAAATACAAGGGCTGGTACTGCGGAAACAAAACCTCCAGTCTTGACTACCGTACCAAAAAGAAAGCCTTCCTGGATGAAAGCGAGTGGGTCATGTACCCCGACCCGTCCATTCCCGCCATCGTCCCGGAAGAATTATGGGATCGTGCAAATGCCCTGTACAAGAAAAGGAGAGAAGAAACCATGAGTCACAGCAGCGGCGTCAGCTTCCAAAACCGGTATCCCTACAGCGCGAAAATCATCTGCGAGGAGCATAACACCACCTTCCACCGGCAGGTGCTGGAAAACAAAAAAGGAAAACAGGAGGTCTGGCAGTGCAAGGTGTACCGCAGCCACGGCCGTTCCGGTTGTTCTGCCCCCCAGATTCGCAGCTGTGAGGTGGATGCAATTCTCACGGAAATCTTCAAGGAACTGATGAAGGATAAGCAGGCCATCATCGATTCCCTGGTGAAGGTGATTACCAGCGTTCCCAAGGAGGTGGACTATGACAGGCTCCGCAGCCGGGTGCAGGAGGAAATGGACGAGATTGAGAAAAAGAAGGATCGTCTGCTGGATTTGAGCATTGCCGGGGCGCTGGATGCACCCGAGTTCAAAAAGCGAAACGATACCCTGAATGTCCGGCTGCGGGAGTGTGAAAACCAACTGGATGCCATCCAGAAGGAAGAAGAGCGCGCCGGTGACGGCAAGCTGAATGAAGCCGAAATCCGGCGGATTCTGGAGCGGGAATTGAGTTTCGAGGGTGAGCCAAACTCGGCACTTCTTACGACGATTTTAGAGAAAATTGTTGTAAAAAAGGAGAGTACCAAGGAGGAAATCCATCTGGATGTATACCTTAAGTTGGGGCAGCAATATGAGGCGATCTACTCGCCTCATAACCCACCCGCGAGCATCAACCGTCTAAAAAATACTACGCCCAAACTGCGGATCAGGAGGATCTGATATCCATCGGCACCATCGGCCTTATCAAAGGCATCACCACCTTTGACCCATCCAAGGGGGCGAGACTGGCAACCTATGCTGCCCGGTGTGTGGAAAATGAAATTCTGATGTACTTCCGCTCTCAGAAAAAAAGCGCTCAGGATGTGTCGCTGTCGGACTACATCGAAACCGGGGCGGACGGTGCCCCGCTGGCGTTGATGGATGTGGTGGCGGAAGACTGCGACCTGCTCGAACAGATTTGCAGCCGGGAAATGGCGCAGCAACTCCGCCGCGCCATCGATGAGCGGCTGACGCCGCAGGAAAAGCAGGTAATCGTCCTGCGCTACGGCCTGAACGGGCAGCCACCCAAGCGGCAGCGGGAAGTGGCTCAAATCACCGGCATCAGCCGCAGCTATGTATCCCACCGCGGCTATTGTAAACGATGAAATGTTAGGAAATCGCTTCAAACTGTGCTGAATTCAGCTGTTCGAAGCGGAATTTGATATAAAGCTGTTTGTCCTCGCTGAGTTCAATGCGTTCAATGAGGCTGACCAGCAGCTCCCGGCTGGCACAGGCGCTTTCCAAGAAACGCTGAACCAGTGCTTTTGCTTCATCCTCCGCTTTGGCGGGGGATTCTTTTTTCTTCTCCAGTTCCTTGAGCTGACCTTCCAGATTGGAACGGTCAGCTTTTACTTTTAGATAAATCCGCTGAAAGTCATCGTCACTCAGCAGCCCGGAGAGCTTATCCATGTACATCCGATCCAGGTTGGCAGTCATGGACTCGATCTTGCCCTGCAAGGCCTGAATCTCCCCTTCGGTACTGTCCGCGACTCTGGCTGCTTCCACGGCTTTCTCCGCCATGGGCGTCAGCGCGTCAGAGTTGAGATAGGCCTGACAGACTTCCCGAACTTTGGCAAGCACAGCCTCTGTGACGGTCTGCTCCTTGATGGAGTGGCAGGTGCAGACACCGGCTTTGGTGAACCGCTGGTAGGTGCGGCAGACGAAGAACAGCCGTTCTTCTCCGGCGGCGTTCTTGCGGTTCAGAGTTGCCAAGGGATAGCCGCACTCATGGCAAAAAATCAAACCCTTCAATAAAAAGTCATAGGTTCTGCTCCGGGTGTGCTTGCGGCTTTCCACCAGCAGGCGCACCTTGCGAAAGGTTTCGGCATCTACCAGCGGTTCATGGGTTCCTTCTACCACAACCCAGTTTTCTCTGGGCTGTTTTAGACACTTCTTCGATTTGTAACTGATCTTCATCATGCGTCCCTGAACCATGTTGCCTATATAGGTTTCGTTTTGCAGCATCTCCGAAATCCGTTCGCTGGACCACAGACCGGCGTAGGGGCCGCGCCTTCCCATGTTCCATCCGCAGTAGGTGGCCGGGGTGGGCACGCCTTCTTCATTCAGTGTGGCGGCGATTTTTCGACAGCTCACTCCATCCAGCGCCATGGCGAAAATCCGCCGCACGATGGGCGCTACTTCCTCGTCGACGACGATTTTATTTTTCTCTGTGGGATGCATCTTGTAGCCATACATGGGCTTGCCGCCGATGAACTGTCCCTTGCGCTGCTTGTCACGCTTCACGGACTTGATCTTCTTGGAAATGTCCTTGGCATACATGTCGTTCATAATCGCCCGGAAGGGGGTGATATCATTGGCGGTGGATTCCACGCCGGTGTCAATGCCGTCCAGCAGGGAAATGTATCGCACACGCTTTTCCGGGAAGTACCGCTCCATGTAGTGACCTGTCATGATGTAGTCACGGCCCAGACGGGACAGATCCTTGGTGATGACCATATTGACCTTTTTGGCTTCGATATCCGCAATCATTCGCCGGAACGCCGGACGGTCAAATGTGGTACCGCTGTAACCGTCATCAATATAGGTGTCGTAGACGGACAGCCGATGCTGTTTCACAAATTCATCCAGAAGGGAATTCTGGTTGGTAACGCTCTGGGAAGGGCCTTCGCTTTCATCCTCCTTTGATAACCGGATGTATTTTGCCACATGGTAAGCCATGGGGTCGCTGATTTCTAAGAACATAAATTACCTCCTTGGGAAGCTCTGAAATTAGCGACCATTCATCGCTATTAGGATACACCATCCTGGGTGGCTATGGCAAATGTGCCGAGCTCCTTTTGCAGAAAAAGCCGGAAAGATTCCTGTATGATATCAGCGATATCTTTTCCCTCCTCGGAATACTCGCAGTGAACAATGACAGTTTTCGTATTCATAACACGCCTCCTTAGGTCAATGGTATGTAGGAAGCCGAGCTGATTTGCTACCTTCAGGGAATAAGAAACCCCGTGCCGGTTGCGGCACGGGGGCAAATAGATTATTCTGTCGGTAGAATGTTGCGGATATAGGAATAGCAATGTTCCTTGATTTTTTCGGATATTTCGGGAAACGGATCGCCGAATTCTTTCGTTTTATGGATGACGGCGAGAAGAAATGTGTCTGCAAACAATTCAAGCATATCCGCATCACTCGCATTTGTATCGTCAGCACCAAGCTGACGGAGGAACGCATAAAAGCTTTCTGGAAGCCTGCGAAGTGCCCCTGTCAGGTGAAAGTGCAGCTGATGCCCCAACTCGTGGAGCAAAACTGTGGCAGGGGTAAACCTGCCACCGAAGTCATTCCACATCCGATACAGAAAGATGGCCCCCGAACAACTGTCATCGCCGAATACGGCAATGGACTCCCCATTACGCCCATCCATCTCAGCATCAATGATGGAGATGGAAATGGGATGCAGTTTCTGAGAGAATGAGAACAGGTCATCGACTATGGTCAGAACATGGCAGATAGTTGGCAGGTCAATTTGCTCCCCATACGAGCAGCTGATTTTGTCTTCGAGACGCAGATAGAGGGCATCGGTGCAGTCGTCAAGGCTGACACTGGGCGTGGTTGCATAGAACCAGCGGATGTATTCCAGAACAGCATCCGACCCGTTATAGATACGAATCGGCCCGATGGAATGGGGGCAGAGGGTTTTCTCTGCCACGGCATCATAGAATTGCCGGAAGGCGTCCTCATCTTCTTCGTAACGCTCCATCAGCTGACCGAGGGTATCCCGAAGAGTGCAAAGGTTGGAAAAATCAAATCGCATTTGCGTCATTTCCTTTCGTAAAAATCGTGTCTTCCAAAATGGAAGCGCATTGTTCCTTGCTGATGAATTCCAGATGACCATAGAGGTCAGCGGTGATGGCAATGGAGCTGTGTCCCAGCCACCGGGATACATCGATCAGGGGCATTCTGGCTGCAATCAGAAGCGCGGCACAGGTGTGTCTCAAATCATGATAACGTATCTCCCGCAGATTGTTTTCCCGGAGAAGTGCTTTGAATTTGGAAGTGAGCTTGGATGGCTTGAGAAGCTCATTATGTGCGTTGAGGCAAATATACCCGGATTCCCTTTGACGGGACATCAGAAGCTGTTCCACTGCGGGGGAGAGGGGAAGCGTCCGGTGGCTGGACTTTCGTTTAGTGACATCCCGGGCAACGATGCCGCCGGTGATTTCGTTGACGGTGTGGCTGATATGGACAGTATGACAGTGAAAGTCAAAGGATTCCCATTTGAGTCCCAGCACCTCGCTCCTGCGCAGACCCAAAAGGAGTGCAAGGGTGACCGGCAGCTCCAAATCGGTGCCTTGAATCGCGGCAAGCAGCTGCTGGCATTCGACTTTGCTGTAATAGGATGCCGTATAGGGAGCGACCTTGGGTGGAACCACCCGATTGGCGGGATTCTCCGGCAGAAGACCGTCGATCACCGCACAGCCCAAAGCCTTGTGAAGGTTTGCATGGTGGCGGCGTACGGTTGTAGTGGAGAGCCCTCTTTTCAGAAGAGAATCATAGTACGCGGCGATATGCTTTGGAGCCAGGTCGCAGATGGGAAGATTCATTTTCTGGAAATATGGGCAAATGGATTTGCGAACGATGAGGGAATAGGCTTTGAAGGTGGTGGGAGAAACCGTAGGCTGCATCCGCTCCAGCCAGTGCATGAGATAGGCATCTACATAGATGCCCTTGGCGTTCCGGCGCATATCCAGATCGGCGGTGATTTGCCTGCGCTTTTCAAAGAGCATTTCCTCTGCCCGACGGCGGTTACCCTTTGCTTTGAGATGGGTTGTGAAGGATCTTTCCTTGCGGTTTTCCATTTCATCGCGATAGGTGATGACCATATGCCAGTATCCGTTTTTTTCGCGTAAGTGTCCTGCGACCATTTTTTCATCCTCCGTGTATATTGATTGCAGAATCATTATACGATGGGGGACGCAGCGGACTTAAAATCCCCTGTGCCGAAACAGGCGAGAGATCGGATTGGGGCGGTGCTTGGGAGCGAATATTCAACAAGAAAAATGTTTTTTGAATTGATGAAAGCTGCAATGGGTGCTATAGTAAAGACATCGAATCAGGAGAAAGAAGGGTTAACGATGAGCTTTCTGTCCATTGCCAGTGGGGCGTCTGTCTGGCGCGGCTATGAATATTTCACGGAAAAGAAAGTACGCAGTCTTACAAAGAAGAGTGACACGCAATTTGCAGCCTTTGTAAAGGGAACAGGAAGCGCACCGTATTCGGTTTTGATTGATATTGAGCATCCGAGGAAGTCTGTGTGCACTTGCCCCCATGCCAGTGGCAGGCGGATCATTTGCAAGCACATGGTGGCAACCTATTTCACCGCGTTTCCGGAGGAAGCGAAGCGTTTTTACGATGAGGCAGTGGCATACGAGGAAGAGGAGGAACGGCGGCAGGAAGAACGGGAAGATAAGCTGATTGCCTTTATCGGCAAGTGCAAGAAGCAGGAATTGCAGCAGATGCTGCTGCAGCTTCTTTTTGACGGCCCGGAGTGGCAGTATGAGCGTTTTCTGGAAGAACATTGGATTGAGTAGAAAACACTTTTGCTAACTTTTCTTTCCTGAGTGATTGCATATTCGCGGATTGGGAAGTATAATGAAAATGAAGGAGGGATGTTTATGATTTACACACTGGACGAAATTAAAAAGCGTATTCTCCCGGTGATTGAGAAATACGACATCCCTGCCATGTATCTGTTTGGTTCCTACGCCAGAGGGGAAGCAACGGAAGAAAGCGATCTGGATTTCCTGGTGGACACCACGGGAACCGGGTTGACCTCTCTGCTGTCTCTGGGAGCGCTGTACTGCGATCTGGAAGAGGTATTTCAAAAGAGCATTGACCTGATCACAGTGCGTTCCGTTATGCAGAATGTGGAAACGGAGAGTGAACGCAGTTTCCGGGATACAATCATACGGGAAAGGGTGAAGCTGAATGATGTCGCCTGATTTACAGAGAATCCAGCATATTAAAGAGTATTGCATTGCCATCGGGAAAACCATTGAACGCTATGGAAATTCCTTTGAAGTCTATGCGGCGGATGCGGATTTCCAGCGATCAGTCAGCTTTTCCATCTTGCAGATTGGAGAGTTGAGCGGAGGGTTGTCCGCCGAATATCGGCAGGCAACCGCAAACCGTGTTCAGTGGGGACCCATGAAGGCCATGCGGAATCTGGTTGCCCATAACTATGGACGAATGGATCAGGCCATTATCTGGGAAACCGCAACAGTGGACATCCCCGCACTGCTGCAATTCTGTGAAGAGCAGCTATCTGGGCAGTGACATGGAAGCTGCTGTGCGAAATGCTGGCGCCAAACGCTGACACACTGTGTCTTGAATTGAACTGGTCACATGACCGGGTGATGAATGGTCGCTATGAAGATTTCTCTAAACCGTTTACATTAAGCGCGGCGCGACCTTAAAATGACACGATGCCCGAAACCTGTTGAACTGTAACAGGTTTTGGGCATCGTTTACATTAACGGCGGTGGAATGTTTCCCGCATTGAGAAAAAGGCCCTGGGAAAGCTGCGGGAGGGGCTGGAGGGGTAAAATGCTCTCCAAAGGGGATTTTATTTGACTACCGCGGCACTCTCTGCTATAATATAGGGCAAAAATGCGGATAATGCCGCCCTTTGGAGGAAAAAACATGAGAATGAGAAGAATGCGCAATTTGGAGCCGAGGACGGAAAAATGTGCCGCCTACCGGATCGCCGAACCGGAGGCCCGGAAGGGGCACTGGCGGGCGCTGAAGCCGAACTGCACCGCGCTGTGGGTGGAGGTGGGCTGCGGCAAGGGCAAATTCACCGCCGAGACCGCTCAGGCCAACCCCGATGTGCTGCTGATTGCCGTGGAGCGCTGCCGGGAGGCCATGGTGGTGGCCATGGAGAAGGCCCGGGACATGGGGCTGACCAACGTGTTCTACATCGATATGGACGTGGCGAATATGGAGGAAATTTTCGCTCCCGGGGAAATTGACCGGCTGTTTATCAACTTCCCCGATCCTTGGCCCCGGAAGAAAAACGCCAAGCGCCGGCTGACCCACCGGAGTTTTCTGGATAAATATTGCCGTGTGGTTCGGGAGGGCGGCGAGCTGCACTTCAAGACCGACAACGCCCCCCTGTTCGAATATTCCCTGGAGGAGTTCGCGGCCTGCGGTCTGGAAGTGAAGAATCTCACCCGTGACCTCCATAAGGACGGAATCGTGGGCATCATGACTGGGTACGAGGAAAAATTTTATAGTCTGGGCACCCCCATCAACCGCTGTGAGGTCGTGTGCAAGCCCTTCCTCTTACCCCCGGAGGAAAAGAAGAAGCCCCGGGAGGATGCCGAATGAACGAAGTGCTTTGCCAACTTCATGACCGGAAGTCCGTCCGGGCCTACGAAGACCGCCCGGTGGAGCCGGAAATCAAGCGGGCCGTGCTGGAAGCGGCGATTCAGGCCCCGACGGCGGGCAACATGGCCCTGTACACCATTCTGGACATCACCGACCCGGAGAAAAAGGCGGCGCTGGCCAAAAGCTGCGACGACCAGCCCTTCATCGCCCAAGCGCCCATGGTGCTGATTTTCTGCGCCGACTACCGCCGCTGGTACGATGTGTTCTGCCGGTATGTGGAGGACGTCCGAAAGCCGGACATGGGCGACCTGTTCCTTGCGGAGGCGGACGCCCTGATTGCCGCCCAGAACGCGGTGGTAGCGGCCCAGAGTCTGGGCTTGGGCAGCTGCTACATCGGCGATATCACAGAAAATTACGAATACCATAAAAGGCTGCTGAAGCTGCCAAAATATGTAGTCCCCGCCGCAATGCTCTGCTTCGGGTATCCTACGCTGCAGCAACGGATTCGCCCCAAGCCGCCCCGGCACCCCGTGGAGGCACTGGTGCATGAAAATGGTTACGATGCCGAAAAATCCGGGAAAATGGGGGAAATGCTGTCTTTGCAGCAGAAAAAATCCGGAGAAGCACTGGAGGACTATATCCGCCGGTTCTGTCAGCGGAAGTGGAACAGCGATTTCAGCCGGGAAATGAGCCGCTCCTGCACCGAAATGGTGCAAGCGTGGTGCGAAAGGTGACAAATATGACAACGTACTGTGGAGGAAGCTGTGATGTAGCCGTCATCGGTGCGGGCCACGCGGGCATCGAGGCCGCGCTGGCTGCCGCCCGGCTGGGGCTGCATACCATCCTCTTTACCATCAATCTGGATGCCGTGGGCAATATGCCCTGCAATCCCGCCATCGGCGGCACCGGCAAGGGCCATCTGGTCCGGGAGCTGGATGCGCTGGGCGGCGAAATGGGCGTGGCGGCAGACCACTGCTGCATCCAGTACCGGATGCTGAATCAGGGCAAAGGCCCCGCCGTCCACTCCCTCCGGGCACAGGCCGACCGCCGGGAATACCAGAAATACATGAAGCACACCCTGGAATTACAGGAAAATCTGGAATTAAAGCAGGCCCAGATCGTGGCGGTTCTGACGGAAAACGGCGCGGTGTCCGGGGTTCGCACCCAGCTGGGGGCGGAGTATGCCGCAAAAGCCGTAGTCATCGCCACCGGCACCTATCTTGACAGCACGGTAATTACCGGCGAAAGCGTAGTGCCTTCCGGCCCGGACGGGATGCACCCCAGTGTTGGTCTGGCGGACAGTCTGCGCACCCTTGGCCTGTCTCTGCGCCGGTTCAAAACCGGAACGCCCCCCCGGGTCAACCGCCGCAGCATTGATTTTTCCAAAATGGAGCTGCAGCCGGGAGACGAAACCGTGGAGCCATTCTCCTTCCGTACAGTGCACAAACCCAACAATTCGGCGGTGTGCTACCTGACCTACACCAACGAGGAAACCCACCGAATCATCCGGGAGAACCTGCACCGCAGTCCCATGTACGACGGCACCATCTCCGGTGTCGGCCCCCGGTACTGCCCCAGCATCGAAACGAAGATCGTCCGCTTTGCCGACAAGCCCCGGCATCAGTTGTTTATTGAACCCTGCGGGCTGGATACCGAGGAAATGTACATTCAGGGCTTTTCCAGCAGTCTGCCGGAGGACGTGCAGCTAGCCATGCTCCATACCATCCCCGGTCTGGAGCACGCGGAAATGATGCGCCCGGCCTACGCCATCGAGTATGAATGCGTGGACCCCACTCAGCTGAAGCCCACGCTGGAAACCAAGGCCGTGTCCGGCCTGTACGGCGCAGGCCAGTTCAACGGCACCTCCGGCTATGAGGAGGCCGCCGCTCAGGGGCTGGTGGCGGGCGTCAATGCTGCCCTGAAATTACTGGGGAAACCGCCTATGATTCTCACCCGGGATACCAGCTACATCGGCACCCTGATTGATGATCTGGTGACCAAGGGCACGGAAGAACCCTACCGCATTATGACCAGCCGGTCGGAGTACCGGCTGCTCCACCGGCAGGACAATGCCGACCAGCGGCTGACCCATATCGGCGCGGAAATTGGCCTTGTGCCCAAGGAGCGGCTGAAAGCGGTGGAGGAAAAATACGAGCAGGTGCGCCGGGAAGTCAGCCGTCTGGAAAGCAGCGGTGTCCCGGCGTCGGATGCCCTGAACGCCATGCTGGAAGAAAAAGGCTCCGCTCCCGTTGCCAATTCTGCCCGGCTTGCCGATCTGCTGCGCCGCCCTCAGGTAAGCTACGCCGATATCGCCCCTTTTGACCCGGAACGTCCGCCGCTGCCGGAGGCGGTGACAGAGGAAGTGGAAATTCAAATTAAATATGCCGGGTATCTGGCCCGGCAGGAAAAGCAGGTGGCGGAGTTCCGGCGGGAAGAAGCCCGGGCCATTCCGGAGGACATCGACTACCGTGCCATCACCGGTCTGCGGCTGGAAGCCCAGGAAAAGCTCAGCGCCATCCGTCCCGTGTCCATCGGACAGGCGGGAAGAATTTCCGGCGTCAGCCCGGCAGATATTGCGGTGCTGCTGATCTATCTGGAGCAGAAATAAAAAATGAGCGGCTCCCTTGAGCCGCTCAACATATTTATTCTAGCACAAGTAGCGCTTATAGTCAACAGAAAATCTTGTAATAATGACTAAAATATCTGTTTTATACAAATGATAATTAGATAGTTTATACAATATTGTGACTTGAAAAAAGGGAAAACCCGTGGTACTATATAGTCACAAAAGGAAAGTACCTTTCCAAAAGAAAGATTTCCTTCCACCGTTTTTTCTGAAAGAAGAAGTAAGGGCAGAAGTTGTTGAGAGTAATCAAAGATAGCGAATTCCAGAAGTTTCAGAAGAAACGGTCAGGCGGTTTATCGATCCGGTTTTCGTTCCAGCCTGTAAGAGCATCCCGCACAAAGGGACAAATGTAATGAAGTCTGGGAATGTGGAATGAGAAAAGAACGAGAAGACCGTCAATCTGCAGAATGCGGAGGTAACCAAGATGTTAGATAATAAGAGTGAACAGAAATGACCCTTGACTACACAAAAACGTACTGATCACAAGGTGCGGTAGTCAAGGGTCATTTCGCGTATAGGACGCGCAGCCAGTGCGTGTGCGGCAGGTCTGTGGTCGGTACACCATTGGGCGTGCTCGGTATCGTTCCCCGCAATGGTGGATAAAGACATGCGTCAGGCTTACGCCTGACATTTTTTGTGCCCTTGTTGAGTCTTGCATTTTCCCTTCCTGCATGGTAGAATACAAAAAATGCGTAACAGACAAATTGTTATTTGAAAGAGTTGACAATTGAAAGTTGACAGTTGACAGTTAAGGAGTCCCTTCGGGACAATTGAAATGTAAATGGCGAAAAAAGCAGGTATTCCAGCAAGAATCTTTCGCATTTCGTATCTTTGCACTTATAAATTCATCCCGCAGGGATACCACAACTGTCAACTGTCAACTAAATACCAATTTACCGTTTAATATAAGCAATTGCAAACATACAACGACTCTACGGAAAGGAGGGGGCGGCATGAAGCGCCTTGCGGTTCTTTTTACACTGTGCCTGCTGCTGGCGGGGGTTTTCTGCCTGCCGGTTTCGGCGGAAACCGCCGCGACACAGGTGGATTTGCAGTGCACCGTCACCTCTGAGGGCGACTGCCTTGTGACCGCCACGGTGAACCTCCGGCTGGAAGCTGCCATTGACCGGCTGACCTATCCCGTGCCGCTGGACGCAACAAATATCACCGTCAACGGCTCCAAGGCCGCCGCCACCCGGTCCGCCTCCGCCCTTCAGGTAGACCTGAGCCGCATCAGCAAGGGCTACATAGGCGACGCCTCCGTGCGCATCAGCTATACCCTGCCCAAGGCGGTGAAGATCACTACCACCAACCAAACCGCCGTGGATCAGGGAAAAGAGACCCCCAAACGGGAGCTGGTGCTCACCGTCCCGCTGCTGTCCGGCTTTGAGTATCCGGTGGAGGCTGTGAACTTCACCATCACCATGCCCAATAACTGCGTGGGCCTGAATCCCACCTTTACCAGCATCTACCGGCAGGAGAGCATTGAGTCCGATCTGAAAATTCTGCCCATCACCGGCAGCCAGATCATCGGCTCCACCAAGGCGGTGATGAACGATCGGGAGGGCGTCACCATGACCATGGTGGTGCCGAATAAGATGTTCCCCACGGTCAGCACCTATGTCCGGGACGGCTATCCGGAGCTTCCCTTTATTCTGGGCTTCTTCGGTGCGGCGCTGCTGTACTGGCTGCTGACCCTGCGCACCTGGCCCATCCACCGCAGCCGGGCTTCCACTGCCCCGGAGGGGATTACCGCCGGTGAACTGGGCTGCCGCCTGACCCTGACCGGCGGCGACCTGACTATGATGGTGTTCTCCTGGGCCCAGCTGGGTTATCTGCTCATCGCCGTGGAGGGAAACAAGGTACTGCTGCACAAGCGCATGGACATGGGCAACGAGCGCAGTGCCTTTGAAAACAAGGTGTTTAACCTCTTGTTCGGCAAGCGGCAGATGGTGGACGCCACCGGAAACCAGTATGCCCTCCTGTGCCGGAAGGTGGCGGGCATGGTGCCCATGGAGCGGAATATGTACCGGGGCAACTCCGGCAACATGAAGATTTTCCGGGCGCTGGGGTGTCTTGCCCAGGGCGCCTGCGGAGTGTGCGTCGCCATGAATATGAGCGGCGTGCTGGCGCTGGCGGTGGTCATGGCGGTGATTCTGGACTTCCTCGGACTGGTAACCGGCTGGCTCATGCAGGACGTGGCCTATTGTACCCACCTGCGGGGCAAGGTGCCCGTTGCAATCGGACTGGTGATTCTGATTCTGTGGACGCTGCTGGGCCTGCTCAGCGGTCAGGTCTGGATTCCCCTCGCCTGCACCCTGGGCCAGTGGGCGCTGGGCTTCTTCGCCGCCTACGGCGGACGCCGCAGTGATCTGGGCCGCCACGACGCCGGACAGGTGCTGGGCCTGCGGGCCTACCTCAAGCACCTGCCCCGGGACGGCATCAACCGTCTGCTGCAAAATGACCCGGACTATTTCTTCAACATGGCCCCTTACGCGCTGGCGCTGGGCGTTATCCGTCCCTATGCGGACACCTTCGGGCGTCGGAAACTGGAGCACTGTCCCTACCTGTTCACCCGCAATGACACGGGACGGCATACGGCGGAGGAATGGGGCGAGCTGATGCGCAGCACTGCCCTGAAGATGGATGCCAGAGCAAAGCAGATGCGCTGGGAGCGCTGGTTCGCGGTGCCGGTTCCAAAACCGAAAAAAAGATAGAAATATCCCCTTTTTCCGTGGAACACCCGGAAAAAGGGGATATTTTCATTCAGCTTCGTCTCCCATTTTGCCGGCCGGGACACCAACACACAGCAGCGAGGCGATGCGCGGAAGCCGCGCAGACTCCCTGCGCCGGCGGATCAGGCAGACTGCCAGCCGCCGATCCTTCCAAATGCCCGGCTCCTGCCGCAGCGCTTCCATACCGGACAGGCAATGCCCGTGAAGCCATTCTATCATTGTGAGGAATCCCTTTGCATCAGCGCCGCTTGTTCAGGTCGTCCGCCTTGCAGAACAGCACGTAGCCGATGACAAACAGGACAATCAGGGAAGTAATGGCGATATTCTCATTTTGCAGAGTCATGCCGAAGACCTTCAGATGAACACCGGCGGTAAGCTGGCTGACAACAGAAACCAGCGTCATGCCCACGAAGGACGCGCCCTTGCCAAAAATATCCATGAGACCGTAGAATTCGCCGCTGCGCTCCGGGGGGATGATCTTACCTAAGTAGCTGCGGCTCAAGGCCTGAATGCCGCCCTGGAACATGCCCACCAGCACCGCCAGCAGCCAGAACTGCCACTGGCTGACCATAAACACGGCGAACAGGACGACGCAGGCGTAGGCGATGATGCACACCTTAATCAAAAGCCCGGTGTCGTATTTTGCGGACAGCCGCCCGAAAGCGATGGAGCAGGGAAAGGCCACAATCTGGGTAACCAGCAGGGCCAGCAGCAGGCCGGTGGTGTCCAGCCCCAGCGCCGTACCGTAGGCGGTGGCCATGTCGATGATGGTGTACACGCCGTCTATAAAGAAGAAAAACGCCAGCAGGTACAGGAAAATGTGTTTTTCCTTCTTCGCGTCCCGGATGGTCCGGCCCAGCTGCCGGAAGGAATCCAGCAGAGGGCTTTTTTCCGTGGAGACGAAGGCCGTCTGCCGGTAGCGGCGCAGCAGCGGAACAGTGCAGGCTACCCACCAGAGTGCAGTAATCAGGAAGGCGATGACCATGGCGCTGCCAGTGGTCAGACCGAAAGTATCCGGCATCAGCACCAAAATCAGGCAGACAATGAAGGGAATTACGGAGCCGATGTAGCCGAAGGCGTAGCCCATGGAGGACACCTTGTCCATCCGCTCGTCAGAGGTGACCTCCGGCAGCATGGAGTCGTAGAACACCAGACTGGAGGAATAGCCCACCCGGGCGAGAATAAAGACGCACAGAAAGGCCAGCCAGCCCGGGGCGAAGCCCAGAAGAGCGCAGCCCGCGACGCCCACCAGCATGGCGATCAGGAAAAACTGCTTTTTCAGCTTCCGGTCTGCCAGTGTGCCGCAGATGGGGCCCAGAATTGCCACCAGAATGGTGGCAATGGAGCCGGCGTAGCCCCAGTAGCTTAAGTAAAGGTCTTCGTTCAGTCCGGCGGTTTTCGCCAGAGCGTTAAAGAAAATGGGAACCAGCGTGGCCACCAGCAGAATGAAGGCGGAATTGCCCACATCATAGAGGATCCAGCTTTTTTCCAGTGCCGAGAATTTGAATTTCTCTTTCATGTCCTTATCTTTCTCCCATCAACCAAAGGTAGGGGCGAAGTCCTTGCCCAGCGGCGCGCCGGTTTCCATATGCGCCGTCAATTCTTCCATCATCCGGGGGTAACGCTCCAGCGCCTGTCCATACAGCTCCACCAGATCGTCCACGTATAGCGACATTTCCTCGTTTTCCGTCTCCGGGATGAAGATGTCGCACAGCTCCGGCTTGACCCGGCCCAGCAGCTTTTCCCGCTGGGCCCGCTTGGGGCTGGAAAGAAAATGGACGCAGAAACGCATGAGCTTCATGCTCCGGCTGATGTTGGCGCCGGTGGCGGGAGGATAGAACTGGGCCACGGTCATACACTCGCCCCGGGTCAGCTTCAGCCGACTGCTCATGTCGAAGGTGGCGGGGGAAGCTTCTCCGTCAAAGATAAGCAGCCGCCGCTCCAGCTGGGATTCCAGCGCGATATGCCGGGCTTCTCCGATGTCCACCAGACGGTTGACATAGGGGTGGCACAGGGAGTCCAGACAGTAGTGGCCCAGCAGGCCGTACAGATAGGCCCGGGCGGCCTCGGAATCCGCCTGTTTGCAGGCCTGCTCAAAGAATTTCTGACCGCTGAAGGTGTGGTAGCTGTGACCCAGCTGCCCCACCGAGGTATCCATGATGGGATTGTAGTAGAACAGAATGTCCGGCCCGTGCAGTCCGATGTCGTACATCCGGCGGAAGCGTCCGATGCACTGCCGCGCGTTTGCGGGCAGAGTGGGCAGAGCCAGCTTGCCGAATCGGTAGTGGGCGTAATTGGCGGGCATTGTCATCACCTCGTTTTGACAGTTTCCCCTATTGTACATCATGTTTACGGAAAAGAAAAGAAAAATTCCTGAAAAATTCAAATTTGTATTATGTAAACCTTCGGAAACGTTGCTTTTCGGGCACTTTCATGATATAATGAAATTTATGCTTATCGACATATCACGGCATGAAGACAAATTGTTATTTGAAAGAGTTGACAGTTGACAGTTAAGGAGTCCCTTCGGGACAATTGAAATAAAAATGGTGAAAAAAGCAGGCATTCCAGCAAGAATCTTTCGCATTTCGTATCTTTGCACTTATATTAATTCATCCCGCAGGGATACCACAACTGTCAACTTTCAACTGTCAACTAAATACCAATTTATCGCTTTACTGAATCAGGGAGGCAAGGAAATGCAGACCCGAAAACTATATTACGAAGATTCCCACCTTTCGGCCTTTTCTGCGGAGGTTCTGGCCTGTACCCAGACGGAAAAGGGCTATGAGGTGGTGCTGGACGCCACGGCCTTCTACCCCGAGGGCGGCGGACAGGCGGCGGATACCGGCACTTTGGGCGGCGTCCGGGTGTTTGATACCCGGGAGCGGGGCGAAACGGTGGTGCACCTGTGCGAACTACCCCTGGAGGTCGGACAGGCGGTGGACGGAGTGATCGACTGGGACAAACGCTTTGCCCGGATGCAGCAGCACAGCGGGGAACACATCGTCTCCGGCATCATCCACCGGCGCTTTGGGTATCACAACACCGGCTTTCACATGGGCGCGGACGTCATCACCATCGACTTTGACGGCGTGATTCCCGAGGAGACTCTGGCGGAAATTGAGGCGGAGGCCAACGGCGCGGTGTGGGCCAACCTGCCCCTGCACATCTGGTATCCGTCCCCGGAGGAGCTGCCAAAGGTGGCCTACCGGACGAAAAAGCAGCTTCCCTGGCCCGTTCGGATTGTGGAGGTGACCGGCTACGACTGCTGCGCCTGCTGCGGCACCCACGTCAGCGCCACGGGGGAGATCGGCGTCATTAAACTCTTTTCCGCCGTGAATTTCCGGGGCGGCACCCGGATGGAGATGGCCTGCGGCGCGCAGGCGCTGGACATCCTCAATGAGACGTACGCTCAGAATAAGCTGGTGTCTCAGGCGTTTTCCGCCAAGATTTTCGAGACCGGGGCGGCAGCCCGGCGAATGAACGACCAGCTGGCGGAGCTGAAATTCCAGCGCGTGGCCTTGCAGCGAAAGCTGTTTGCCCAGACTGCCGCCGGGTACGCGGGGGCGGGCAATGTGCTTCACTTTGAAGAAGGACTGGACGGCACGGAAACGCGGGAGCTGGCGGACGCCATTGCACAGGTGTGCGGCGGCTGGGCGGCGGTGTTCAGCGGCAGCGACGCCGAGGGCTACGGCTTCTGCCTTGCCGCCCGGAACGGCGACCTTCGCGCCCTGTGTAAGGAAATGACCGCTGCCCTGCACGGCAGAGGCGGCGGCAAGCCCGCCTTCCAGCAGGGCCGGGTGCAGGCGAAAAAGGGGGAAATCACCGCCTTTTTTGCATCTGTACGATAATTTTCACGATTTGCGTGGAAGATTGTTCACAATTTCGACTTTTCTTCCCATCCAAGCTGTGATATAATACATCAGATTGATACCCGAGATACTGCGTTGATGGTTGCGCGCAAAAGATAAGGAACTTCCTTAACTGTCAACTGTCAACTATCAACTTTCAACTGTTAAGGAGATTTCCATGGGACTTTTTGACAAGCTGTTCGGCACCCGCTCTCAGCGGGAGCTGAAGAAAATCCAGCCTACAGTGGATAAAATTCTGGCGCTGGAGGACGAATACAAGGCGCTCAGCGAGGAAGCCCTCCGGGGCAAGACCGCCGAGTTTAAGCAGCGGCTTAACCAGGGTGAGACGCTGGACGATCTGCTGCCCGAGGCCTTCGCCGCCATCCGGGAGGCTGCCGACCGGGTGCTGGGTATGCGCCCCTACCCTGTCCAGCTCATCGGCGGCATCGTGCTCCATCAGGGCCGGATTGCCGAGATGAAGACCGGTGAAGGCAAGACGCTGGTTGCCATTCTGCCCTGCTACCTGAATGCCCTGAACGGACGGGGCGTCCATGTGGTCACCGTCAACGACTACCTTGCAAAATACCAGTCCGAGTGGATGGGCAAGGTCTACCGCTACATGGGTCTGACCATCGGTCTGGTGATTCCCGGCATGTCCCCCGCCGAGCGCCGGGCCGCCTACGCCGCCGACATCACCTACTGCACCAACAACGAGCTGGGCTTCGACTACCTCCGGGACAACATGGCGATTTACAAGCAGGAGCTGGTTCAGCGGGGCCACGCCTTTGCCATCGTGGACGAGGTGGACTCCATCCTGATTGATGAAGCCCGTACGCCGCTGATTATCTCCGGCAAGGGCGAGGATTCCTCCCAGCTCTACGAAATGGCGGATCGGTTTGTCGCCACGCTGCGCAAGCAGGTCTTTGCCAAGACCGAGGACAAGGAAGTCCACGACGACTACGACTGCGACTACTTTGTGGACGAAAAGTCCCGCACCGTATCCCTCACAGCCTCCGGCATCGCCAAGGCTGAGAAGTATTTCGGCGTGGAGAATCTGGCGGACGCGGAAAATACCACCTTGTCTCACCACATCAATCAGGCCATGAAGGCCCGGGGCCTTATGAAAAAGGACATCGACTATGTGGTGAAGGACGGGGAAATCATCATTGTCGATGAATTCACCGGACGGCTCATGTACGGCCGCCGGTACAACGAGGGCCTGCATCAGGCCATCGAAGCCAAGGAGGGTGTCCGGGTCGCAAGCGAAAGTAAGACGCTGGCTACCATCACCTTCCAGAATTTCTTCCGGCTGTATGACAAGCTCTCCGGCATGACCGGCACGGCCCTGACGGAGGAAGAGGAATTTGGCGCCATTTACTCTCTGGACGTGGTGGAGATTCCCACCAACAAGCCCGTCATCCGCATCGACCACACCGACGTGGTGTACAAAACCGAGGCCGGAAAATATCGGGCCATCGTCCAGCAGGTGAAGGAGTGCCATGCCAAGGGCCAGCCTGTGCTGGTGGGCACCATTTCCATTGAAAAGAGCGAGCTGCTCAGCAAAATGCTCAAGCGCGAGGGCATCCAGCACAACGTGCTCAACGCCAAGCACCACGAGCAGGAAGCGCAGATTGTTGCTCAGGCCGGTAAATTCGGCGCTGTCACCATCGCCACCAATATGGCAGGCCGTGGTACGGACATCATGCTGGGCGGCAATGCCGACTTCCTTGCCAAAGCCGAGCTGGCAAAGACCGGCCTGCCCGAGGAGCTGCTGATGGAAGCGGACTCCTACGCGGAAACCGACAATCCCGAAATTTTGGCGGTGCGGGAGCAGTACAAGGCGCTGCTGAAAAAGTACAAGGCCTCCATCGCCGACGAGGCGGACAAGGTTCGGGCCGCAGGGGGCCTGTTCATCATCGGCACCGAGCGCCACGAGTCCCGGCGTATCGATAATCAGCTTCGGGGCCGCGCCGGACGTCAGGGCGACCCCGGTGAGAGCCGGTTCTACCTGAGCCTTCAGGACGACCTGATGCGGCTGTTCGCCACGGACAAGGTCATGGGCATGATGGACTCTCTGGGCTTGGACGAGGACACCCCCATTGACGCGAAAATTCTGTCAGGTGCCGTGGAAAATGCCCAGAAAAACGTGGAATCCCGGAACTTCCGGGCCAGAAAAAGCGTCCTTGAGTACGATGATGTCATGAATACCCAGCGTGAAGTGATCTACGCCCAGCGGCAGAAGGTTCTGGACGGCGAGGATCTGCGGGAGAATATGATGACCATGCTCCGGGACGTGGTATCCTCCGCCGTCACCGATGCTTTCGGCGACAACGGCGGCGTGGTAAACGAAGAAGGCCTGCACCATCTGGCGGCAGCCATGGAGGGCATCTACTTTGCCAAGGGCACACTGTCCAGCCGAAGCAATCAGCTCATCGGGAAGAGCGCGTCGGAAGCTGCCGACGTGGTGTATGAAATCGCCCAGCGCACCTATGAGGCCAAGGAAGCCGCCTACACCCCCGCCATCATGCGGGAGCTGGAGCGGGTGGTCATGCTCCGGGTGGTAGACGAATACTGGATGGATAACATCGACGCCATGGACGAGCTGAAGCAGGGCATCGGCCTGCGGGCCTACGGTCAGCATGACCCGGTGGTGGCCTACAAGGAAGAGGGCTACCAGATGTTCGAGGCCATGATCCGGGCCATCAAGGAGGAAACCATCCGCCGGATGTTCCTGGTGCAGCTGCGCACCAATCAGGAGGTCAAGCGGGAGAAGGTCGCCAAGGAGACGGGCGCTGCCGGCGCAGCGGCTGCCACGGTCAAGAAGCAGCCCGTGCGCAACGCCTCGAAAAAAGTCGGCCCCAACGATCCCTGCCCCTGCGGCAGCGGCAAGAAATATAAGAAATGCTGTATGCAGAAGGATAAATTGGCCGAATGAATTCGGCAGTGTGGAGTGTGGAGTGTGAAGTGTGGAGTTATTTCACCATTGCCTTCACTCCACACTCCACGCTCCTAACTCCACACTGAACAATGCCTATCATTACAAAGAGACAAGGACAATTAGAATACTTATGCGCTGAGGGAATTTCCGTTCCCCATGGCTTTACCACCCGCTATGGCGGAGTCAGCACGGGTACCCAGTATAGCCTCAACCTGGCCTTCGGGCGGGGGGACACCATGGAAAACGTGGAGGAAAACCTGCGCCGTCTGGGAAAAGCCATCGGCTTTGACCCGGAAAAACTGGTGATGACCCGGCAAATCCACTCCGATATCGTCCGTGTGGTGACGGATGCGGACTGCGCCGGGTTCTGCCACCGGGCTTACCCGGAGTGCGACGCCCTCGTGACCAACACACCCGGCGTGACCCTGCTGGTGTTCACCGCCGACTGTACGCCGCTGCTCTTCCACGACCCCGTCACCGGGGCTGTGGGCGCGGCCCACGCGGGCTGGCGGGGCACGGCCCAGGGCATCGGCGTGAAGACCGTGGAAGCCATGGTCAAAAGCTTTGGCTGCAAGCCGGAAAATATTCATGCCGCCATCGGCCCCAACATCGCCCAGTGCCACTTTGAAACCGACGGCGATGTGCCGAAGGCCATGGTGGATGCCTACGGGCAGGAGGCGGAAGCCTTCATCGTACGCCGGGGCGAGAAATATTATCTGGATCTGAAAGGCATCAACGCTCTTGCCCTGCGCCGGGCGGGGGTGCAGAGCATTGAAATCAGCGATGTGTGCACCTACTGCCAGTGTGACCGCTTCTGGTCCCACCGGGCAAGCCACGGTCAGCGAGGCTCTCAGGGCGCGGTTGTTTGCTGCAAGGAGGTAAGCCGATGAAAAGAGCCATCTGTTTTTTTCTGGCGATCACGCTGCTGGCGGCGCTTCTGCCCGGCTGCTCCCGGGAAATCGACAATTCCGGCTACGTTGCTACCGGTGATGCCATCCTGATGGAGGGCGAGGAGCCGACGGAAGCCGAGGAAGAGGAGGATGTCCAGAATCTGGTGTTGGCCTACTACCCGGACCGGTCCCTGAACCCCGTTTTCGGCAGCGACTACACCAACCGGGTGCTGATGTCGCTGATGTATCAGGGCCTGTTCGCCGTGGACAGTAAGAAAAATGTGACGCCCATTCTCTGCGCCAGCTATAAAGTCTCCTCCAACAACCGGAACTGGACCATCTATCTGGAGGAGGGCGCTACCTTCTCCGATGGCTCCAGAGTTACTCCGGCGGACGTGGTGGCGACCTATCAGAAGGCCATGGAGAACGACTACTACAAGTACCGCTTCTATAAGCACCTGCTGAATGTGGAAGCTACGGAGGACGGCGGCATTCTGTTCCAGACGGATACGGATATGCAGAACCTGCCCCTGCTTCTGGATGTGCCCATTGTCAAGGCATCGGATGTAGATAAGACCGGCCCCGGGGAAATCCCCATCGGCAGCGGCCCCTATGTGTTCGTGGAGACCAGCGGCGGCGCTGCTTTGCAGAGGGACCCCAACTGGTGGTGCGGCTCGCTGAAAATTCCCGCCCGGGACCTGACCATCAGTCTGGTGGCGGTAAGCAGCCCGGCAGAGGTGCGTGACGCCTTCCAGTTTAACGGCGAGAATTCCGTCAGCGTAGTGTGCACCAATCCCATGAGCGACTCCTTTGCCGAATACCGCTGCGACTATGAGCTGTGGGAAATCGAAAGTGGGTATATGCTCTACATCGGCTGCAACATTCTATACTCCGAGCACTTTGACGACGGCACCCTGCGAACCTTCCTGACCTACGGAATTGACCGGGAAACGCTGGCCCAGTCTGCCTATAAAGGACTGGTAGACCCGGTGACCCTTCCCTGCCCGCCGTCAGCATCCTTCTACAATAAGAGTCTGGCGGCAAAGTACGCCTATGACCCCATGAAATTCATCGATCAGCTGTCGCACTACAAAATTCCCCAGAAAGACGGCCAGGACAAGGAACTGCGGCTGCTGGTGAACTCCGACGACTCCGCCCGTACCCGGATTGCCCGGGAAATTGCCAGCAATCTAACGGATTTGGGTCTTCCCTGCACCACGCTGGAAGCCAGCAGCGCTACGTTTAAGAACATTGTGGTGGCGGGCAGCTACGATATGTATCTTGGCATGACCCGGCTCAGCCCGAACATGGATCTGACGGAATTCTTCCGGCCCTACGGTGAAATGGGCCGGGGCGGTCTGGCCCACGAGATTCTCTACAACATGTGTCTGAAGTCGTTGGAGGACACCGGCAACTTCTACAACTTTTATCAGAAGTTGGCAGAGGACGGGCGAATCATTCCCCTGATGTTCGGCTACTACAATGTCTACGCCCACCGGGGCCAGCTGCCGGACCTGAACCCCTCCCGGGATAACGTGTTCTATTACTCCATGGGCAAGAACATGGAGGACATTCTGATTGAGGACACCGGGGAAGAATAACGCGATAAACTGCCTTTTCCGGCAATTTACCAAAAAACAAGGATACTCTGAAAGGATGAGAAGTATGAAACGAATCATTGCACTGATGCTTGCGCTGACGCTGCTGCTGTGCGGCTGCGGAAAGACGGAGGCATCCAAGGCTGAGGCAACCCAGCCCGCACCCACCGTGGTGGAGACTACGGAGGAGCCTACCACCGAATCCACCACCGAGGCCACGGAACCGCCGGTTTACCGTAACCCTCTGAACGGTGAAATCATCGATGCGCCCTATACCGACCGCCTGTTTGCCTGCACCATCAGCAATATGCAGGAGAATCTGCCCCATGTGAACCTGTGCAAGGCGGATGTGGTATTTGAGTCTTATGTGAACATGAACAACATCGTCCGCTGTCTGGCCCTGTTCAGCAACATCGAGGATGTGGAAGCTATCGGCTCCATGCGCTCCACCCGGCCCCTTTTCAACCAGCTGGCCCAGCACTATGGCCTGATCGTGGCCCACGCCGGTGGCTCCAACACCGCACTGCGGGATGCCGCAGATCGGAATATTGAGAACTTCAACGTGGAGAACTGGGACGTGATGCAGAATGTCACCACCTCCTATCGGGATAAGGAGTATAAGCGCTCTCTGGAGAACAGCCTGTTCAGCATCGGCTCCGGCCTGAAGGAGTACGCCGAGTTCGTCGGCTATAACATGAGCCTGGAACGGGACTATGGTTTCCGTTTTACGGAGGACGGCGTGCCCGCGGACGGTGTGGATGCCCCGGAAATCACCATCCACCTGAATTACAAGAAGGCCAAGAAGGATACCATCATGCTCTACGACGAAGAGCTTGGCAAGTACGCCTGGAAGCAGTACGGCAAGGTTATGCAGGATCAGATTTCCGGCGAAACCGAGGCATTCACCAATGTGCTGGTGCTGTCTGCCGATGTGACCAACGAGGGCCTGTACCACTATGCCGACTTTGAAAAAGGCGGCACCGGCTATTACGCCAATGGCGGCAAGCTGATTCCCATCAGCTGGACCTGTTACGGAGAACTGGAACCCTTCCTCTTCTGGACGGAGGATGGCCAGCAGCTCCAGATGGGCGTGGGCAATACCTACATCGCCATTCTCCCTGCGGACGGGTCTGTGGAATACTGAGGAAAAGGACAGAAAGGCCCACCTTTCTGTCCTTTTTGTGCGCAATTCACGGACAAATGTCCACGTTTAAACCGTGGTAAAATTTTATGAGCAATTTGCACCGAAAAATTGTAATTTGCGGTTGGTTTTGTACAAAATTAACAGTTTACAACACTGGAAGGGTATGGTATCATAAATCTGTACGGTGATATCGAATGCGTACATGAAAAAGTAAATATACTGCCATGGGCAGTAATAAAAATGGAGGAATTACCATGTCTGTTAAAGTTGCAATTAACGGTTTTGGCCGTATCGGCCGTCTGGCTTTCCGTCAGATGTTCGGCGCTGAGGGCTTCGAGATTGTTGCCATCAACGATCTGACCTCCCCCAAGATGCTGGCTCACCTGCTGAAGTACGATTCCACTCAGGGCAACTACGCCGCTCAGGGCCACGTTGTCGAGGCCGGCGAGGACAGCATCGTTGTCGACGGCAAGAAGATCACCATTTACGCCAAGGCCAACGCTGCTGAGCTGCCCTGGGGCGAGCTGGGTGTTGACGTCGTTCTGGAGTGCACCGGTTTCTACACCTCCAAGGCCAAGGCTCAGGCTCACATCGACGCCGGCGCCAAGAAGGTCGTTATCTCCGCTCCTGCCGGCAACGACCTGCCCACCATCGTTTACAACGTCAACCACAACACCCTGACCAAGGAAGACAACATCATCTCCGCCGCTTCCTGCACCACCAACTGCCTGGCTCCCATGGCTAAGGCTCTGAACGACGGCTGGAAGATTCAGTCCGGCATTATGTGCACCATCCACGCTTACACCGGCGACCAGATGATTCTGGACGGCCCCCAGCGTAAGGGCGACCTGCGCCGCTCCCGTGCTGGTGCTGTGAACATCGTTCCCAACTCCACCGGCGCTGCCAAGGCCATCGGTCTGGTCATCCCCGAGCTGAACGGCAAGCTGATCGGCGCTGCTCAGCGTGTTCCCACCCCCACCGGCTCCACCACCATCCTGAACGCCGTTGTGGAAGGCAACCCCACCAAGGAAGAGATCAACGCACAGATGAAGGCTCAGGCCACCGAGTCCTTCGGCTACAACGAGGACGAGATCGTCTCCTCCGACATCATCGGCATGCGTTTCGGCTCCCTGTTTGATGCCACCCAGACCATGGTTATCAACCTGGGCAACGGCACCAGCCAGGTTCAGGTCGTGTCCTGGTACGACAACGAGAACTCCTACGTTTCTCAGATGTGCCGCACCATCAAGCACTTCGCTACCCTGCTGTAATTCAGCCGAAAAGAGAACTGTTTGAACGCCATCACCCCCGTGCTTTCCGCACGGGGGTGTTCTTATGTGCAGCCGACGCTATACAGGGCGAGACTTTTGAAAAAAATGCTGTAAAACCGTGAAAACTGTGCTATAATGGAAATCATATGATGATACGGTAAATTGTTCTTTAGCCGATTAACCAGAATGTCATTGCGAGCCAGTCCGCAGACTGGCGTGGCAATCCGTATCCCCTTTCGCACTCTGATGACGCAGTTTCCCAAAAAGGAGAACGGATTGCCACGTCGCTTCGCTCCTCGCAATGACACCTAAATCAGCAATGTTCTCCTTTACCGTATCAAGTCTGCACGATCTGACCTGTTTTTGCGAGGATTTTCTATGGACAAGCTAAATAATGCCCAGCTGGAGCTGCGGGAAATGGATGAACTGGCGGCGGCGGATTCGCCAGTGCACCGCCTGAATCCCCTGTGTAAGCTTCTGGTGACGGTTTTCTATATTGCCGCGGTGGTGTCGTTTCCCAAGTACGACCTGTCCGCGCTGGTGGTGATGGTGCTCTACCCTGTGCTGCTGTTTCAGGCGGCGGGAATTCCGGTGGGGCTGTGCTTTCACAAGCTGGGCATCGTCCTGCCGCTGGTGTGTGCCGTGGGACTGGTGAATCCTTTCCTGGACCATACGCCCCTGACGCAGCTGGGGGGCTTTGTAATCACCGGCGGCATGGTTT
Organism: Faecousia sp.; assembly: GCA_034113565.1. Lineage (GTDB taxonomy): Bacteria > Bacillota > Clostridia > Oscillospirales > Oscillospiraceae > Faecousia. The sequence continues at coordinate 28,338 of JAXEXE010000109.1, read as the reverse complement.
CCATGGTGACGCTGATGCTCAAGGGCGTGTTCTCCCTGATGGCGTCCTTCCTGCTCATTGCCACCACGTCCATCGACACTTTGTGCGCCGCATTGAGAATGCTGCACGTCCCCGACATTCTAACCACCCTGCTGCTGCTGACCTACCGCTACATCGGTGTCATGCTGGAAGAGGTTTCCATTATGACGCAAAGCTACAGTCTCCGGGCGCCGGGGCAGAAGGGCATCCACATTTCCGCCTGGGGCTCCTTTCTGGGTCAGCTGCTGCTGCGGAGCATGGACCGGGCGGAGTCGCTGTACCACAGTATGCTGCTGCGGGGCTTCCGGGGGGAATACTATTACGCCGAGGTGCCGCAGTGCGGCGTCAGCTCCGTGGTGTTTACGATTGTCTGCTGCATGGCCTTCCTGTGTGCCCGCTGGGTCAATCTCCCGGCGCTGCTGGGAAGCCTGCTTGTGAGGTAAGTGTATGATCGAATTTCAGAATGTATCCTTCTCCTACGGGGACGTGCCTGTGGTGGAGAATTTGAGCTTTACAATTCAAAAAGGCGAAACCGTGGGCCTGATCGGCGCCAATGGCGCGGGAAAGTCCACCATTATGAAGCTGATGCTGGGTTTGCTTTCCGGCAGCGGGGAGATTCAGGTGGATGGGCTGCCGGTGTGCAGGGACAACCTCGCGGAAATTCGCAAAAAAATCGGCTTCGTTTTGCAGGATTCCGACAATCAGATGTTCATGCCCACGGTCTACGAGGACATGATTTTCGGCCCCCGGAACTACGGCCTCAGCAAGGAGGAAACGGAAAAACGGGTGGATACCGTTCTGACCCAGCTGGGCCTGCAGGACCTGAAGCACCGCCACAATCACAAAATCTCCGGCGGTGAAAAGCGGATGGCGGCCATTGCCACCATTCTTGCCATGGAGCCGGAGATGATTCTCATGGACGAGCCGTCAACGGCCCTCGACCCGGTGAACCGCCGCACAGTCATTAACACCATCAACCGCCTGCCCCAGACAAAGCTCATTGCGTCCCACGACCTGGACATGATTCTCGACACCTGTCAGCGGGTAATCTTGCTGTCCCACGGGACCATCGTCGCCGACGGGGACGCCGAAACGATTCTCCGGGACAAGGCGCTTCTGGAAGCCAACCGCATGGAGCTGCCCTTCTGCTTACAGGGCTATAAAAAAAGTGAATAATTCTGCCAGCATTGGCAAACAATACCTCCGAACGCAATATTTGGAGGTATTTTCTATGGCTAACACTCGTTTTCTTGCCCTGCTCTGTGCGGCTTCCTGTATTTTTGGACTTTGTGCCGGAGCCGCCGCTGTCGAAGTTGACAGCGGCAGCTCCTACTGCTTCGGCATCGGGGATTTTTCCGATACGGAAATCGCCGGAATCTGCATCACCGACCTGCCGGACAATCTGGGCGCTCTGATGCTGGGAAGCCGCGTTCTGCGGGAGGGCGATGTGCTCACCGCCCAGCAGGTTTCCCAGATGACCCTTCGTCCGCTGGATACGGAAACGGATAAGGCGCTGGAGGTGGGGTATCTGCCCATCTATCCCGGCCGGGTCGCCGAGGGGGCAGTGATGACCATTTCCATCCGGGGCAAGGAAAACAAAGCCCCGGTGGCGGAGGACTCCACACTGGAAACCTATAAAAACCTACCCAATACTGGCAAATTGAAGGTTTCCGACCCGGAGAATCAGCCCATGACCTATACCGTCACCCGCCAGCCCCGCCGGGGCACGGTGACCATTTCCGAGGACGGCAGCTTCACCTACACCCCCAAGAAAAATAAGGTGGGCATCGACTCCTTTGTGTACACCGCAGCCGATTCAGCTGGGAAGGTATCCCGGGAGGCTACCGTCACCATTACCATCCTCAAGCCCGGTGATGAGACCCAATATACGGACACCGCCGGCAGGGACTGCCGCTTCGCGGCGGAGTGGATGAAGCAGACCGGTATCTTCACCGGAGAGACGGTGGGGCAAACCCTCTGCTTTTCCCCGGAGCGGCAGGTGACCCGGGGGGAATTCGTCACCATGCTGGTAAAGGCGCTGGATATCCCTGTGGAGGAGGACGTGATCCAGACCGGCTATGAAGATGAAATTCCGCTGTGGCTTCAGCCGTATCTGGCAGCGGCGGTGCGCTCCGGCCTGACGGACGGCCTGCCGGAACAGCAGGTGTTTGAGCCGGACAGCCCCATCACAGCGGCGGAAGCGGACGTGATGCTGAAAAATGCCCTGAACCGGGAGGAATCCTGCATCGCGCCCGAGGCGCTGCCCCTGACCCGGGCGCAGGCGGCCTGCGCCCTGTATGACGCAGCAAAGGAAATCCAACAGCAGGGCATTGATGAGATTCTGTAAGAAAAAGCTTAGCGGGTAGTTGACTGTTAGGGCGTTCCTGCGGACAATTGAATACGGAACGCCTAAATGACCAAAAGAGTTTTCAATCATCCCCGAAGGGGATACCATAACTTTCCACTATCCACTTTCAACTTTCCACGATTGAAGCAGGCACTGATAAGGGCGCATAGGAAAAGGGAGCGGGTTTTCCGCTCCTTTTTTGCACCTTTCCCGGAATTTCGCCTATACTGATGACAGGAGGTGCGCTATGGATTCCTTTATTGTAATGGCGTTGATCGCTACGCTGGGCACCTGGCTGGTCACGGCTCTGGGCGCAGCCACCGTGGTTTTCTTTACATCCCCCCGGGTCAAGGTGCTGAATCTCATGCTGGGCTTTTCGGCGGGCGTTATGATTGCGGCCAGCTTCTGGTCGCTGCTGGAACCGGCCATTGCCCGGGCGGAGCTGCTGCCGGGACCGCCGGCGTGGTTTGTGGCAACGATGGGGTTCCTCACGGGAGCGCTGTTCCTGTGGGCGTCGGATAAGCTGGTGTCCCGGTCGCTGGGGCGGGTGGAAAGCGGCGGTGTCCGGCGAATTATTCTGCTGGTGCTGTCCATCACCATTCACAATATCCCTGAGGGGCTGGCGGTGGGCGTGGCCTTTGGTGCGCTGCAGCAGGGCTGCTCCACGGAAAGCCTGATGGGGGCGGTGTCCGTGGCGGTGGGCATCGGCTTGCAGAACTTCCCGGAGGGGGCGGCGGTGTCCGTGCCGCTGCGGCGGGAGGGGTGGAGCCGGTGGAGGAGCTTCCTTGTGGGGCAGGCCTCGGCACTGGTGGAGCCGATTGCCGGGGTGCTGGGGGCGTGGCTGGTGCTGTACGTCCAGAGTATGCTTCCCTATGCCCTGTCCTTCGCGGCGGGCGCCATGATTCTGGTTGCGGTGCATGAACTGATTCCGGAGTGCCAGAAAAATCAGGCAGACCAGCCCTATTTTGCCACCATGGGCATTGTGCTGGGCTTTGCCGCCATGATGCTGCTGGACGTGATGCTGGGTTGACATTCGCCTGTTTCCGGGCTATACTGGAAGCCAAGAGGTGAATGCTATGAAAAAACATCAAATTTCTGAGTTTGTTTCCCGGTTTGCTACCCCGGTTGTGTTGATTGTGCTGGGCCTGGTGCTGATTTTCTGCCCGGATACGGCTTCCGCCCTGATTTCCAAGGTGGTGGGCTGGGGCCTGCTGATGGCGGGCATCGTCGTCGCCGTTGCCATGGTGGTGGACAGCAACTGGTCGGTGTCCAAGGTGCTGACAGTGCTGACTCTTGTGATTTTGGGCCGGTGGCTCATGACCCACCCGCTGGCCTGGGCGGCCTGGGGCGGACGGATCATCGGCCTGCTTCTCCTGCTGCGGGGCATCCGGGACTTTACCCAGTCCGTTTTCACCCAAGGGAAGGTGCTGTCCGTGGTGACGGCGGTGCTGGGTCTGGCGCTGATCCTGTTGCCCATGACTGCGTCCCGGATGGTGTTCTCCCTGTGTGGCTTCGTGATTCTGGCGGTAGGCGGCGGTATGCTGGCGGAACGCGTCTGGGAAAAGAAGAACGGGGAGGATGATGACCCCAACATCATCGACGCCCTGTGATGCTGGCCTGCTGCGCGCTGAATGGGCGCACCGGGCATGAAGCCGGGCGCTCGTTGCTTACCCGGCTTTACGGCGAAGCCACCGGACAGCCCCTGCCGCCCATTGAGGTTGGAGCGTGGGGAAAGCCCGCTTTCTCGGACAGCGACTGGCATTTTTCCATCAGTCACACAAAAAAGCACGCGTTTTGTGTGCTGGCTGAGGAAAACATCGCCATTGACGCGGAAGAATTGGATCGCCGGGTAAATCTGTCGCTGGCGGAAAAGATTCTCTCCCCGACGGAAAAGGCCCAGTTTGACGCCGCCGCCGACAAAAACCGGGCCCTGCTGACCTTCTGGGTGCTGAAGGAAGCTTCGGCAAAGCTCAGCGGCAGAGGCCTGTACGGCTACCCCAACGACACGGCCTTTTCCCTGGACGACCCCCGTGTCCGGGAGCTGGAGGGCTGCCTTGTGGCAATTTTGACAGAAGGAGAAACCTATGCTGTTTGATACCCACGCCCATATGGATGACCGGGCCTTCGACGAAGACCGGGAAGTCCTGCTGGCCCGCCTGCCGGAGCAGGGCATTGGTCTGCTCATGAATCCGGGCTGCTCCCTGGCATCCTCCCGGGATGCCGTGGCACTGGCAGCGCGGTACGACTATATTTACGCCGCGGTTGGCTCCCACCCGGACGCTGCCGATGAGGTAACGCCGACGGTGCTGGACGAATACAGAATGTTATGTAAACGGAATCCCAAGGTTCGCGCCATCGGTGAGATCGGGCTGGACTACCACTATGAGGATGTCCCAAGGCAGCGTCAGCAGGAGGCCTTTCGGGCCCAGATGGGGCTGGCGGCGGAGCTTACCCTGCCGGTGATTGTCCATGAGCGGGAGGCCCATGAGGACGGAATGCGGATTGTGGAGGAATTTCCCTCGGTCAAGGGCGTGTTCCACTGCTATTCCGGCTCTGCGGAAATGGCGAAATGGCTGGTCAGCCGGGGTTGGTACATTGGCTTCACCGGCGTTCTGACCTTCAAAAACGCCCGGAAAGCCGTGGAGACCGCCGCTTCCATCCCACTGGACCGGATCGTATTGGAAACCGACTGCCCCTATATGTCCCCGGAGCCCTTCCGGGGCAGGCGCAACGACCCGGGCAGACTCTACCGCATGGCGGAGGCACTGGCCCAGATTCGGGATTTGCCCGTGGAAAAAATCCACGAAATCACCATGGAAAACGGCAAACGGCTCTACCGCATTCCCTGACCAACAGAAAAATCGGGACGGCAGCGATGATTCGCTGCCGTCCCAGCTTTATACGTCAAACCGATTATACTGCTCGCAGCAGTCCAGACACAGCTTTCTGCCGTTTACCAACCGAATCCAGTTGGCGCCGGTTTTTTCTCCGCAGCATTCGCAGTCATAGCTGTCGAAAATCTTCGCGGGAGCCGGCAGGGGCAGCTTCGTTTCCTTCACCCAGAACAGCTCCTGACAGTCGTGGTCAAAATAGTACCGGGCGGATTCCTCCGGGGTCATCCCCGCCGGCTTTGGCTTCAGAACCAGCCGGACAGATTCACCGGTTGCCCGGTTGTAGAAGGAAAACGCCTGTTTGCCCACCACATGAAACAGCAGGTTTCCCTTGCCGATGCTGCATCCCAGCAGCACCTGAATGGCGTCTACCCCACAGGCGTCGTTTTCACTGATGCACACCAGCTGCTCGTTATCGGAAACGTCCACCTGCAGCAGCTGTCTGGCGTACTGCGCGGCCTGATAGCCGATGCGCAGACCACCGCAGCTGTGCCCGTGAAATGCGACACATTTTTCCCAGTCCGTCATATCAGTGCTGCTCCTTTTCCGTAACACACTCGTTTTTGATGCGCCCCACCAGATATTGCAGGGCATCCACCACATGGGGGCGGATATCGCCGCCGATGAGGACGTACATAATGTCGTCGCCCACAGCCAGCTCCCCCTGATTGAGCCAGACCCTGATATAGTAGATCCCATCCATTTTGTAAGTCTCGGCAATGACGGCATCCACCTTCTCCTGCTCATAGGAGAAGAACATACCGGTGACGGGCAGCGTGTCCTCTGCCCCACAGCGTACCTTTGCCCTGGCGCTTTCCCGGACAACGCCGTTATGGGTCAGATACATGCCGATTTTCGGTGCGCTTTCGTGGCATTTGGCCTCTTTCAGCCATGCGTCCAGAGAAGGGGGTGTTTTCGTGCGCATATTGCGGCCTCCTTTGCGGTGATTGGTTTCGCCTCCGGCGGACAGAAATCGAAGAGAGAACCGATGGCGGATCTTCCGAGCAGTCTCCGCGCCGCCGGCTCCTGCTGACACTATCATATCACAGCCGCGGCAAAAAAGAAATGACAAAAAGGATTGCCATTTTCCGTCGTTTATGGTATGATTAGCACAAACAACGCAGGCCCCTCCCGGCGGCATCTGCAAAAATAGCGTTTTGAAAAGCGGTGGACGAGCCTCTTTCCAAAAGCAAAGGTCTTATGCAGTCAGTGTGCCCTTTTGCCTTTGGAGCGGCTCGTTGTTTTATTTTGAACAATTTGGAGGAACGAATATGAAAAAGCGCATTTCCCTGCTTCTGGTTGCCGTGATGCTGCTGGGTCTGGCTGCCTGCGGCGCGGCAAAGCCCACCGAGACACAAGCTCCCGCTCCCACCGCCGCACCCACCGCCGCACCTACGGAAGCCCCTACCGAGACGCCCACCGAGGCGGCTCTGGTGGTGGACACCTGCATTCTGAAGGAAGCCGATGACAAGATGCTCAACACCTACACGCTTCTCGCGGTGAACCCTGACGCGCCCTTCACCGACGCGGACGGCAACCCCGTTTCCGATGTCGCCGTGAATACCGCCGGTGCGGATGCCCTGATTCACTGGCTGCTGACCCGGGAAGCGCTGGATATGGCTGGTGATTACGGCGTTGCCGAGTACGGAGAGCACCTGTTCTACGTCAAGGACGACGCCCCCGTCTACACCGGTGATATCGCCCCCGCCACCGAGGAAACCAAGGTCATCCGCCTGTCCACTACCACCTCCGTCAACGATTCCGGATTGCTCGGCTACCTGCTGCCTGTGTTCGAATCCACCTACGGCTATACCGTGGAGGTGCAGTCCGCCGGTACCGGCAAGGCCATCAACGCCGCCAAGTTCGGCAACGCCGACCTGATTCTGGTGCACTCCAAGAGTCAGGAGGAAGCCTTCGTGGAGGAGGGCTTCGCCCGGATTGTGGACGACTTTACCTCTGAGCGCATTTCCTTCATCTACAACTACTTCGTCCTCTGCGGCCCCTCTGCCGACCCCGCCGGTGTCAAGGACTGCGCTTCCGTTCTGGATGCCTTCGCCGCTATCGCCGACGGCAAGTACACCTTCGTCTCCCGGGGCGATGCCTCCGGCACCCACACCAAGGAGCTTTCTCTGTGGCCGGAATCCCTGGGCATTACCAAGGAAGCCGAGTCCTTTGCGAACTACACGGACTGGTATGTCTCCGCCAACGCCGGCATGGGCGCCTGTCTTGTGATGGCTGAGGAAATGGGCGCCTACATTCTGACGGATAAGGCCACCTTCCTGACCTTCGTTGCCAACGATGGCGTCATGGAATAAGGATTGCATTTCTGAGAATAATCGGCTAAACTATATCCCGTGGGGCTTTCCCCCACGGGATTTTCCAAAGAAAGGACGATTCTATGAGCAGTGCGCTGCATAAGGCCATTGCGCTGATTCTGTCGGCGGATGCGGAGCTTCTGAACATTTTAAGCGTCACCGCCCGGATGAGCCTGCAAAGCTCCCTGATTGCCCTGCTGCTGGGGGTTCCCATTGGCATCTGGCTGGGCGCCTGCCGTTTTCCCGGCAGGGGCGCGCTGGTGGTGGTGAACCGGACGCTGATGGGCATGCCCCCGGTGGTCTGCGGCCTGCTGTTTTATATGCTGTTTTCCGGTGTCGGTCCCTTCCGGCACATGAAGCTGCTGTTTACGGTGCAGATCATGGTCATGGCCCAGGTGGTGCTGATTACCCCCATCGTCGTGGGGAATATGGAGACCTATGTGGCGGGGATCGCCCCCAATCTCCGGGAGACGGCGAAGGGGCTGGGGCTGGGGGGCTTCAAAACCTTCGCCCTTTTGTGCAATGAGTGTCTCTATCCGATTATCTCCGCCTATCTTCTGGCCTTCGGCCGCTCCATCGCGGAGGTGGGGGCGGTGTCCATGGTTGGCGGAGCAATCGCGTGGAAAACCAACGTCATGACCACCGCCATCATGCAGTACACCAACCGGGGCAACTTCTCCCTTGGCATCGCGCTGGGGATGATTCTGCTGGCCCTTTCCTTGGTGGTAAATATTGTGATTTCCGGGCTTCAAAGGAGGCTGAGCCGGTGAATATACAGGCCTTTTCCAAAACCTACGACGGCGTGACAGTCCTTTCCTTTCCGGGAATGGATTTGCAGCCCGGGAAAATCTATGCCGTCATCGGCGCCAACGGCAGCGGGAAATCCACCTTCGCGAAAATTCTGGCGGGGGTGCTGCCTGCCGACCGGACAGGAAAGCTCCGGGACGATGCCGCCGTGGGCTATCTCCCGCAAAAGCCCTACGCCTTCCGCATGTCCACGGGGCAGAACCTTCTTCTGAACGGCAAGGACGCGGCCAGAGCCGCCGAACTGATGGACGCGCTGCAAATCCGGCATCTGGAGTACAAACGGGCCGACCGGCTCTCCGGCGGAGAAACCGCCCGGATGGCGCTGGCGCGGCTGATGATGAAGCGCTACGATGTCGTAATTCTGGACGAGCCTACCGCCGCTATGGATATGGAAACCACCGCCGCCGCGGAAGCGCTGCTTCTCCGCTACACCCGACAGAACGGATGCGCCCTGATCCTTGTCACCCACTCTCTCCAGCAGGCGCGGCGGGTCGCGGACGAGGTGCTCTTTTTCCACAAGGGTAGATTAATGGAATTTGGCGCAAAGGAACAGGTGCTTTTTTCCCCGACCCAGCCGGAAACCCGGAAGTTTCTGGAATTTTACGGAAGATAACTCCCTTACGGAAACCAGTGGACTAAAACAGGCTTTCCTGATATTCCGACGGGGTCTTCCCGGTGATTTTCTTGAAAGTGTTGGAAAAATACCCGATGTCCCGGTAGCCTACCTGTTCCGCCACCTCGTAGACCTTCCATCGGCAGTCCTTCAGCAGCTCCATGGCCTTGTGGATGCGGTAGCGGGTCAGATAGCTCAGAATTGTGCTGCCGGTTTCCTTCTTGAAGGTGTGGCTCAGGTGCCCTTCGCTGATGTTCAGGCTCTGGGCTACCGAACTGACGCTGATATCCGGCTCCTGATAGTGCTGCTTTATGTACCCGATGGCCTCGGAAACATACCGGTTGTTGCTGCCCTTTTTTACCTCCGGCTCCGACAGGCCCCCCTGCTTCGGCGCAAGCCTTGCCTGAACCCGCTGGACCGCCTTCTCCAGATCGCCGTCATGGAAGGGCTTGAGCAGGTAGTCCACCGCTTCCAGCCGCAGGGCCGTCTGCGCATAGGAAAAGCTGTCGTAAGCGGTCAGAATGATGACGTAGGTGTTTTTCCCCGCCTGCCGGAGCCTTTCCAGCATTTCGATGCCGTCCATCTGGGGCATTTTCAGGTCGGTGATGATGAGGTCCGGGTCACATTTTTCTACCTGTTCCAGCCCCTCCGCGCCGTTGGCGGCTTCTCCGACTACGACACAGTCCATTGCCGCCCAGTCCACGGTCAGCACGATGCCCTTTCGGATCAGTTCTTCATCTTCCACGATCAACACCTTCAGCATTCCTTCTCCTCCTTCCGTCGCAGAGGCAGCCGCGCCCGGACTCTCGCGCCGCTGCCGGCGGGATTGTTGTCCAGATACAGGCCGTATTGTTCCCCGTAGTGCTTTTTCAAAATGGTATCCACATTATACAGCCCCAGATGATGCCCGGTGGGCGCGGACTCCCGCTTGTAGGGATGGCCGATCATCTCCGGCGGCAGGCCGTGGCCGTTGTCCGTAACGGTGATGCGTAAATCTTCGCCGTCCTGCTCCGCACAGACCTGAATCACGCTGTCCGGAACGCCCTCCAGTCCGTGGAGAATGGCGTTTTCCACAATGGGCTGCAAAATCATTTTGGGAACCATGCAGGTTTCCAGTTCCTCCGGCAGGCTGACCAGAAACGCAAACTGGTCGGACAGCCGGATTTTTTGTATCTCCACATAGCGGTTCAGCACCTCCACCTCCCGGGCCAGAGACACAAATTCCTCGGCGGAAATACAAAACCGAAGGATATCCGCCAGATTGGTGGACATCAGGGCGACCTGAGGGACATGGTTAATCTTGCTGATCCACTTCATGGTATCCAGCGTATTGCACAGGAAGTGGGGATTCAGCTGGGCCTGAAGCATCCGCACCTGGGCTTGATTCAGTTCCCGCTGGTTTTCCACCAGCTCCTGCCGGTTGGCCTTTAACGCCTGAACCATGTGGTTGAATTCTTCCGCCAGCTGGCCCAGCTCGTCCTCTCCGTCCCGGGAAACATGGACATCCAGATCATCCTGCTCCAGGCGGGAAAAGGCATTCAGAAGCCGCCCGATGGGCTGGGAGATCCGCCGGCTCAGAGGCAGGCACAGGGCGGCGGAAATCAGAATGCCCACCAGAACGCAGAAGACACTGGCCGCGCGGAGCAGCTTCATGGTGCTTTTGGTGAATACCTGGGGCTGGCGCAGAACCAGATACAGGCCCGTGGGCCGGTGCTCCTGAATCTGATACCGGAATTCCTCCGTTTCCGCCCCCGGATGACCGCCGCGAAGCAGCTGTTCCCGCAGAACGGGCGCCAGACCGGCGTTCAGACTGCTCTGGCTGGCATAGACGGGGTGCCAGTACCGGCTCAGAATCAGGACTTCGTTGGAGCTGCCATACTTTCCGGCAAACAGCTTCTGAAAATTCTGCGCATACACATCCATCACCAGATAGCCTACCGGCTCCCCCTGGGGATTTTTCAGCACCGCCGCACCCTGAAGCAGCGGACTGCCGCTGGCCTCCCCAGCGGACGGCGCCGCGTAAACCGGTTTCCCGCCGGAATTTGCCGCCGCAAACAGAATCCCCCACCGTACAGGAAGGGTGCTTCCCGGGGTGACGCTGCCGGTGGAATAGCACTGCCGGCCCTGCAGGTCATACAGGGAATAGTCCGCCAGATCCCGGCTGCCCTCGGTGGCAAGAAACAGCGCGTTATTCACCCGGGTATCCTCCCGGCTGGTAAACGCCCGGGGAAGCAGCCGGCTTTCTTCCAGCGCCCGGGCGGCTCCGGGCAGAGCGTCGCTGACCCGATCCAGCGCGGTCAGAAGGTTGGCCGTCTGGGTCTGGGCATCGGTTTCCATCTGTTTTTTCATCTGAATCCGGGAAATTTGGGAGAGCATGGCAGAGCAGATGATCATGGGCACCAGAGACGCAATCAGAAACGACAGCAGCAGCCGGCTGCGGAAGGAGTGTCTCTGTGGATGGTTCATGACGGCACCTCCCCCAAAAGGAAGGCCCAGTCCGACAGAATCCGGTCCCGGTTTTTGCTGGCCCATTCCACATCGTAAGAAACGAGCGTAAGCTCGCTCAGGGGCGGCAGACTGCTGTCCGCCGGGATGTCCGCCCGAACCGCCCGGCGGCAGAACCGCTCCCCCACCAGCGCCTGCACATCCGCGCTGACGGTGAAATCCAGAAAACGTTTGGCGTTTTCGCTGTGGGGCGCACCCTTGACCAGCGCGCTTCCGTCGGGGACACAGGAGGTTCCGTCGGAGGGGTAGACCAGGGCGATGTCCTCACCGGCGGCGATGTGCTGCAGGGCGGTTTCCTCCAGCGTGATTCCCACCAGGCAGCTGCCGTCCGCCACGGCGGTCAGAACCGCGCCGGAGCTGTCCAGCTGTTTTCCGTCCAGCGCGGCGCACAGGCCGGTCAGGCAGGCTTCCGCGCCGCCCGCCTGAATCCGGGTCACCAGTGCCGTATAGGAGGAGCCGGAAATCTGGGGGTCGGCAAAGGCGATCTTTCCCCGAAAGACCGGGGATTCCAGATCCTTCCAGCAGGTGAGGGCCTCCGGGGCCACCAGCTTGGTATTGTACACCAGCACCACGGGCAGGGCGGAAAAAGGCGTCCAGCAGCCGGATTCCGACTGAAACTGCGGAGAAATATCGGCAGCTTCCCGGCAGATATAGGGGTTGAAGCAGTCCTGATAGGATTCCAGACTTTCCACGCCGCCGCCGAACATCACGTCCGCCTTGGGTGCGTCCGCTTCCTGCTGAAGACGCTGAAGCAGCTCGTTGGTGCCGCCGCTGACCACGTCCACCCAGATACCGGTGCGCTCCTCAAATTCCCGGACAATGGGGGTGTAGACCTCCTCCTTATGGGAGGTGTACACCACCAGCCGCTGCTCCTGCCCCGGCGTGCAGGAAAGCGGCTCCGGCTGCTTTGCGCAGCCTGCCAGCAGCGGCAGAAGCAGGGCCAGAAATAAAACGTTCTTTCTCATAGAGTCTTCTCTCCACTGTGCTTTGAATGAAGTGACTAAATTATAGCACATAGCCAGTTCAATTTCATCATATTTTACATTGAAATCAGAAAAGTGCAAAAAATATCAGTTTTGACCCGTTTATTTTTGTTTGTTTTGCCATTAGACTATAAACACAGGCAGGGAACAAGGCCTGCCGCCGAACAAATCTTTTGAGGAGGAACTGAAATGAAACGTATTGTTGCACTGCTTCTGGTACTGGGTATGGCTGTCGGTCTCGCCGCCTGCGGACAGAAGGCCCCGGCTCCCACGGAAGCCCCCGCCGCCCCCGCTGCCTCCGGTGAAACCGCTCCCGCCGCCACGGAAGCTGTTCCCGAGGAGAACCTGACGGAAACCCAGAAGATCATCAAGGAAGCCCAGACCATGACGCTGGAGGAGCTGGCAAAGAAGGCCATCGAAGAGTCCAACGGCAAGATGTTCTACGGCGTGGGCAACTCCAGCCGCGGCAAGAGCGCCCTGCCCCTGTTCATCGCCTACTTACAGACCATCGACCCCAGCTACAACATGGAGTTCGAGTGGCAGCAGCCCAAGAACAACAAGATCTTCGATCAGCTCACCGCTGACTCCCTGAAGGACACCGGCACTTTCGCCATGACCCTGATTCAGGACGGCAACCAGATCGAGAGCAAGATGGTTCAGACCGGCATTCTGGACACCTTCATCCCCAAGGACTGGGCGGATGCCAACGGCACTACCCCCGAGGAATACAAGGGCTTCCTGGCCCTGCAGACCCTGAACAAGGTCTTCATGTACAACAACACCGGCAGCAAGACCTATGACAACTGCTGGGACTTCGTGGCCGAGGGCGAGCACGGCCTGTACATGGACATTGACTCCGAAATCGTCGGTAAGAACTTCCTGTATATGCTCACTGAGGATACCTACGCCGGCTGGCTGAAGGACGCCTACAACGCCCTGCCCGCTGAGGAGCAGGCCTACTTCCAGCCCACCATCAAGGCCATGGAATCCGAGGCCGCTGATCTGGGCCTTGGCCCCGACGGCGCCTACGCTCTGGCATGGATCAAGCTGTGGGTGGAGAGCTACAACGCCCAGACCGATGACGGCCCCATCTGCAACACCTTGGTTGACAAGAGCGCTACCGATCAGTTCGGTCTGCTGGTTTACTCCAAGCTCCGCTCCGTGGAGGAATCCAACTCCGTCTCCGTCAACAACATCAATGTCGCCGCTTACACCGACGGCTATCAGGGCATCGGAGGCTACGGCTACTGCCATTACCTGTTCGTTACCGACAACAGCCCCCTGCCCTGGACTGCCTGTGCCTTCATCGCCTACATGACCTGCACCGAGGACGGCTTCTCCGCCTGGGGCAAGGATATGGGCGGTTACTCCTCCAACCCCAAGGTTGCTGAGGCTACCGAGAACACCCGTCACCATCAGACCGGCGGTTACGTGGACGGCGTCAGCGTCTACGAGGCCAAGAACGACCGGGGCTATAGCTGGTGGACCACCGACGGCAAGCTGGTTCTGGAAGATCCCGAGTACTGCGCGTCCGTTGCCTTCACCGTGGGCAGCTGGATTGAAATGCTGACCAAGTACAGCGCAGGCTAAATTCCAGAGTCACTCAAATCAATTGACGCAGCCGGCGCCTCTGGATTTGCTCAACACGCGGTCCAGAGGCGCTTCCCTTTCCGGAAGGAGGTTCCATGAAAACAACCGCGAAACGCCCCGCCAGCCGTCTCACCATCGGGCTGAATAAGACGAAAACCTTCTTTTCCAAGCCCTACAATGTGATCCTGCTGCTGATGGGCATTGTCTTTACCGTTACCACCATCGCCCCCATCGTGGCCATCGTTCAGGACACCCTGAAAATTCACCCCGGCACCATCGACGCCCACCTGACCGGGCAGGTATCCGGCTATACCCTCGTCAACTATATTGACCTGTTCACCAGCCGGATGGCAAAAACCAATCTGTGGATGCCGCTGCTCAATACGGTTCTGCTGGCGGTGGGCACCTGCATCGTGTCCATCCTGTTCGGCGGCATCGTGGCGTTCCTGGTCACCCGCACCAACATGGCATGGCGCAAGTACATCAGTTCCATCTTTATTTTCCCCTACATCATGCCCCAGTGGACTCTGGCTGTGGTGTGGCAGAACCTGTTTAACTCCAACACCGTCACCGGCACCTCCAACGGCCTGCTGGCAGCGCTGTTCGGCATCGAGATGCCCATGTGGTGGTGCAAAGGCCTGTTCCCCAGCATGGTGGTGCTGGGCCTGCACTACGCCCCCTTCGCCTACATCCTCATCGGCGGCATTTTCCGCAACATGGACGCGAACCTCGAGGAGGCCGCCACCATTCTGGACACCCCCAAGTGGAAGACCATGACCCGCATTACCCTGCCTATGGTCAAGCCCGCCATTCTGTCCACCATCCTGCTGGTATTCGGCAGCGCCATGGGCTCCTATCCCGTGCCCCATTATCTGGGCCTCAGCACCCTGTCCACCAAGTACGTCTCCATGAACTCCAAGTACACCGGCGAAGCCAGTATCCTTGCCATCATCATGATGATCTTCGGTGTGGCGATCATGCTGATGAACCAGCTGTCCCTGACCAGCCGGAAGAATTACACCACCGTCACCGGCAAATCCGGTCAGATCTCCAAAATCAATCTGGGCAAGGCCGGCAAGTACGTCATCGCGCTGGTGCTGGTGATTCTGACCTTCTTCACCAGCATTTTCCCCATTGTCTCCTTCGCCTTTGAGACCTTCCTGCCCAACCCCGGCGACTATTCCTTCCTGTACACCGGCGACCCCAGCAACCTGACCACCAAGTGGTGGGTCACCAGCGAGAATGTCACCGAGAACGGTATGTATGGTCAGAAGGGTATTCTCCACAATGAGACCATCTGGCACGCCTTCCGGGGCACCATCTTCGTCAGCGTATGCTGCGCCCTGCTGGCAGGCACCATCGGTACCTTGGTTGGCTACGCGGTGTCCAAAAACCGGCGAAGTAAATGGGCGAATTATGTCAACTCCATGGCCTTCCTGCCTTACCTGATGCCCTCGCTGGCAGTGGGCGCGGCCTTCTTCATCCTGTTCTCCACGGAGAAGCTGAACCTGTTTAACACCTACACCCTGCTGATCATCGTGGGCACCATCAAGTACATCCCCTTCGCCAGCCGAAGCTCCCTAAACTCCATGCTGCAGCTGTCCGGCGAAATCGAGGAAGCCGCCATCATTCAGGACATCCCATGGATCAAGCGCATGACCCGCATCATCATCCCCATCCAGAAGTCCTCTATCATCAGCGGCTACCTGCTGCCCTTCATGACCTGCCTGCGGGAGCTGAGCCTGTTCATGCTGCTGTGCGTACAGGGCTTCATCCTGTCCACCACGCTGGATTACTTCGATGAAATGGGCCTGTATGCCTTCTCCAGCGGCATCAACCTGATCCTGATTATTACCATTCTGGTGTGCAACACCATTGTCAACAAAGTCACCGGCGCAAGCCTGGACAAAGGAATCGGAGGTTAAATCATGCCTGAAATCAGATTGGAACATATTACCAAGCGCTGGGGCAAGTTCTATGGTGTGGACGACCTGAACCTCGTCATTGAGAACAACGCGTTCGTGACCCTGCTGGGCCCCTCCGGCTGCGGCAAGACCACCACATTGCGGATGATCGCCGGACTGGAAACCCCTACCAGCGGTCGTATCACCATCGGCGACACGGTGGTATTCGACAGCGAGCTGGGCATCAACATTCCCGCCAACAAGCGGAAAGTGGGCTTCCTGTTCCAGAACTACGCCCTTTGGCCCAACATGACCGTGTACCAGAACATTTCCTTCGGTCTTTCCAACATCCGGGAGGAAATGCCCAAAATCAACTTCGAGGCGAAAAACGCCGCCCGTCTGGCCCAGATTCTGAAAAATCCCCAGGATGTTGTAAAAACCCTGGAGGAATGCCGGGATAAGAACGGAAAGCTGGACGAAAAGAAAGCCATCATCAAGCTCATCGATACCTACACCATCTCCCAGTACACCGCGAAAAAGCTCTTTGCCTACCATCTGGAGCAGGGGAAGGATATGTCCGCCGAGGTCAAGGCGCTGGAAGCCAAAGTGGAAGAAGCCCGGAAAGCCCAGCCCTTCAACGAGAATTTTGAGCTTTTGAAGGACGGCAAAGTGGAAACATCGGTGCGGAAACTGACCAAGGAGGAAATCGACCTGTCCGTGCGCCGGGTGTCCCGGATCGTGAAAATCAGCATGTTCATGGACCGCTACCCCGCGGAACTGTCCGGCGGTCAGCAGCAGCGTGTCGCCATCGCCCGGACCCTGGCTCCCGAGCCCAGCGTGCTGTTCATGGACGAGCCGCTGTCCAATCTGGACGCCAAGCTCCGCCTGGAAATGCGCTATGAACTGCAGCGGCTCCATGTGGAGACCGGCTCTACCTTCGTCTACGTCACCCATGACCAGATGGAGGCCATGACCCTGGCGACCCAGATCTGCCTGATTAACAACGGCGTTCTGCAGCAGTATGCCGCCCCGCTGGAAGTCTACAACCGCCCCGAGAATCTGTTCGTTGCGGACTTTGTGGGCAACCCCTCTATCAACTTTGTGGAGGCAAAGGGCCGGCAGGGTTCTGACGGCAGCATCGAGCTGACCGTGCTGGACGGTCGGAAGGCAATTTTTACCCCAGAACAGCCCATGCTTCTGCCCCAGTGGTTCCGTCAGCGGGATATGGAGCTGGAAGCACAGGCTCAGGCGCTGAAGGCCCGGGCGGGAGAAAGCGGCTATGTGGAAAAGAGCAACAAGGATGAAACCTTCCGCTACCACATTGCCCGGGTCAACGACGAGGACGACGGCATCCATGAGGAGCCAGTGCTCACCAACGAGGATCTGGTGCTGGGCATCCGTCCGGAGTTTTTGTCCATCACCGGCGGCGGAAATGTGGAGTGCGAAATCTACGGCGCCATGCCCACCGGCATGGAGTCCACCGTCAAGGTGCGCATTGGGGAATACCTGCTTACCGGCGTGGTCTTCGGCAGCACCCTGTTCACCATCGGCAGCAAGCTTCCGCTGGAAATCACCGGCAGCAACGTGATGCTCTTTGACCGCAGCAGCGGACGGCGCATCACCTCCGGCACCCTGAAGCTGCTATGATCCGGGGACTTCTGTTCGATCTGGACGGGGTTCTGGTGAACACCAACCCACTGCACTGTCAGGCATGGAAGGAATTGGCTCAGGAGCTGGGCATCCCCTTTACCACGGAGGATTACGAGGCCTTTTTGGGCATCAGCCGGGCACAGTGTCTGGAACTGCTGCTGCAAAAGGGAAACCGAAGCTTTTCTCCACAGGAAAAGGTCCGGCTCTGCGACAGGAAAAATGACCGTTACCGGGAACTGATCGGCGGCCTGACCCCGGCGGCTCTGCTGCCGGGCGTACCGGAGTTCTTACGGGCCGCCCGGGCAGAGGGATACCGCATCGGTCTGGGAAGCGTCAGCAAAAATGCGGGCTTCCTCCTGCAAAGGCTGGAAATCGGGCCGCTGTTTGACGCGGTGATCGACGGCACGCAAATCGTGAAGGGAAAGCCTGACCCGGAGGTGTTTCTGAAAGGGGCCCGAGCGCTGAACCTTTTGCCGGAGCAATGCGTGGTGTTCGAGGACTCCGCGGCGGGAATTGAAGCGGCCCACCGGGGCGGCATGAAGGCCGTGGGCATCGGAACGCCCCAGCGGCTTCCGGAAGCAGAGCTGACCGCCCCCGGCTTTGCCGGGCTGACGCCAGCGGAGCTGCTTTCCAAACTGGTATAATTGCAAATGAAAGGGCTGTCTCGCCAAAGCGGGACAGCCCTTTCGTTAATTCAGTACATCCTCCAGCTTTTTCCCCTCGTACAGCTTTTTCAGCATTTTTACGGCGGAGTTGCCGCCGTCATCATGGACGTACACATCGTACTGCCCCGGAATGCTGCCGAAGGTGATGACCCGCTCCGCGCCGATACGCGTTTGCAGAATCTTCAGCATATTGGCCTTGCAGGCATCGGCGGCGTAGACCTTCAGGTAGGTATAGCCCTCATATTCCGACGCCGGATACAACATCACCCGCACCCTGCCGCCGAGCTGCTCCTGAATTCGCCCGGCAATCTTCTGGGCATGGTCTGTCCGGGTCAGCGCCATGATGTAGAGCACCTGCTCCCGTTCGGCGTCATTGCGGAAGCGCTTGCCGGTGTAATTGCGGTAGGGCGAGCGGCGGAGGTGCTCAAACATATCCCGCTCCGCATCGTTGCGGAACTCGCCGTAGTAAATGAGCAGGGTATTGTCCCGCAGCACATTCACAAAGGCGTGGGCGCCCTCCGCTTCAATGATTCCTTCCACCTGAACCGCCGCCAGCTGCTCCAGGGCGAACACGTCCAGATACCGGTTTTCCCGGATGTCATAGAGCACCGCGCCGTCCATGGCAATCACTGGCAGCTTCAGGTTGATGCCAGTTAGCGGCTCCATCATGGAAGCCGGGGTGCGGATGGTGGAAATGGTAAAATTCACCCCCTCGGCAATCAGCCGGTTCAGCTCCACCCTATTATATGGTATCATCACGTCCCGGCTGGGCACCAGCACGGAGTCGATGCCGCTGACGTAGAGAATGTTCTCCTTCTGCTTCACCGGGCGGTGGGCGGAGTTCAGCAGCACGCCCACGCCGATGCCGATGAGCGTATCGAGGACACGGTTAAAGGCAAACAGGTAAGGGTTCTCGTCAAAGCTGTGGTTGATGGCAATGGTCAGGAACACCACACAGGAAAAATAGGAGGCGTTGCGCTTTTCCAGCAGCACCGTGGTATAGAGAATGGGAATCAGCATCAGGCAGGCCGTCACATACACCACTGCCTTATTCCCGCCTCCCAGTGCCCGGAACACCAGCAGAAACACCAGACCATAGGCCGCGCCAAGAAAGGTGCCAATGGTACGCTGCTTTGCCTTGTCCAGCGTAGAGGTGGTATAGGGCTGGATGCACCATAGCACCGCCAGAATGCTGTAAAAGGGAATGCCGCTGCCGATGGGCAGCAGCTCCCGGATAAAATAGATTCCCACGCAGATCAGGGAGCCTAAGGAAGATTTGATAATCCGCGCGCCAATGGGGGGCAGGGGCTTATGCTTGCCCATGGGTTTCTCCTTCTTTCCGGTTGTCTTTTCGGCAGAATGCAGAGTCGTAGGGGCTGATGCGCATCTCACGGAAAAAGCGGCGCTGCTTTTTACAGCGCCGTTTTTCAACCGAACAGTTCCCGCACCAGTCCCGCAAGGATCTTGACCGTACCCTCCGCGCCGAAGCGGCTGGAATCGATCATGATATCCTTGTTGGTGGAGGGGTCCACATACTCCGGGCAATATCGCCGGTGGTACAGCTCCCGGGAACGGTCGATTTCCCGGATCATTTTTTTCGCGGTTTTTTCATCCAGCTTCGCCAGTTCCACCGCGTTGCGAAGCCTTGCGCCCATGGGCGCGTAGATGTACACATTCAGGTGGTTTTCCATGTCCATGAGAATGCTGTCGGCGCAGCGGCCCACAATAATGCAGGACTCCTTCTGGGCAAGATCCCGGATGATGTTCTTCTGGATCAGGAAGATCTCGTCCCGCATACTGGCAATGCCCATGCCAAGGGGGTACTGCTGCTTAAAATAGATGGATTTGGAATTTTCCTCGGTGTTGCTGATTACGGAAACCGGCAGACCCATCCGGCTGGCGGTTTCCTCCACAATGTCCCGGTCATAGAACTCCACCCCCAGCTCCCGGGACAGCTGTTGGGCAATCATCCGGCCCATGGAGCCGAATTGTCTGGAAATCGTGACCACATACTGCTTCATGCTGCCGCCTCCTACCGTCGCACCGGTACAGCCTTTTTCCGCTTCTGCATCCTTCTGACGATGCAGGAAAGGGTGAAATTGATGATGAAATAAATCAGGCACGCAAACCCGAACAGGACGAACACATCGGAAACGTTCACCGTATTCAGCCCATTGTACCGATGGGCCGAGCTGAGGAGCTTTTTCACCCGGCTCATCAGCTCGATGGTCGCCACGTTGGCCAAGTACGATGAATCCTTGATGGTTGTGATGACCTGGCTCAGGAGCGTGGGCACGATGTTGCGGAAGGCCTGGGGCAGCACGATGTAGAGCATGATCTGCACCGTGGAAAAGCCCTGAGAGTGGCCCGCCTCAAACTGCCCGTGGGCAACGCTGTTCAGGCCGCCCCGGACAATCTCCGCAATGACGGAGGACGTAAAAAGGATCAGCGCCACCGCCGTCTTAAACAGCAGCTTGACCTCCGCCGAGGAAAGGCCCCACATCTTGTGCTCCAGCGCCTTGGGGCAGGGGCAGAAGACTAAGCAAATGAAAATCCACAAAAGCAGGGGCGTATTGCGGAAAATCTCAATGTAAATCACGGACAGCCACTGAAAAACCTTGGTTTTTTTGCTGGTGCAGTAGTTTCTGACCATGGCAAGGATGGAGCCGAGCAGGATGCCGCAGAGCACCGCCACCACGGAAATGACAATGGTGAAAGCCACGCCCTTCATGATGTAGGCGAACACTGCGGGATGGGTAATCATGGTGATACTGCCTTTGAGTGCTTCCATTTACCTCACCCCTTCCAGACTCTTCGCCGGTCTGCCCGTGCGGATGTCCCGCTTCTTCAGGGAAATCTCCCACATACTTGCCAAGGAGGACAGCGGGCAGCAGACAATAAAGAACAGCAGGCCGCTGACCAGGTACGCCGGGGCGTAGGCGCCGCCGGTATTCTCGCCGGTGACAAAGCTGTAGGTCACGGAGATCAGGTCCGCGCCGCCTACAATGTACAGGCAGGAGGTGTTCTTAATGAGGTTCACCACCTGATTGACCATGGGCGGCAGAATGATCTTGATGCTCTGGGGCAGGATGACGTAGTACATCCGCTGCAAATATCCGAAGCCCTGTGCCATGGCAGCTTCAAACTGCCCTCTGGGAATGGCCTCGATGCCGGAGCGCACCACCTCCGCCATGTAGGCCCCGTGGTAGATCCCCAGCGTCAGAATGCCGGTGTTGATGATGCCGATGCTGTGATCGGAAAAGGCCAGTGCGTAGTAAAGAAAGCACATTTGCAGCAAAACCGGGGTATTCTGGATGACTTCCACATACACCCGGGCGAGGAAGGCCAGTGCCCGCTTTCCGCTGGTGGCGAACAGGCCGAAGAGAATGCCCAGCACCAATGCCAGCGCCAGCGCAAACAGCGCCGTCACCGCCGTATTTTCGAGGCCCAGCAGAAAGGTACCGCGGTAGGTCCAAATTTTACTCCACGCATCGGCGGAAAACAGTCCTGCCATAAATAACCTCCTTCACCCACAGTGCAGCCGCCTTTTGGCGGCTGCCTGAGGAATTTCTGTCTGCTTGCGTTCAAGTTACGCGATGCCGTTCTCCGCGATCAGGGAATCGATGGTGCCGTCAGAGAGCCAGCCGGTGACCAGCTTCTCGCACAGTTCGCTCATGCCGGAACCCTTGACAGTGGCGATGCCGTACTCCTGAGGAGAGAACTTGTCGTCAATGTAGGAACCGAAATATTTCTCAACGTGTTCCAGTTTAATCATCATTTTCATCCCCAAATCCCAGAAATAATAGAAAAAAGGCGCTTTCCGCCCCGAAACCGGGTAGAAAAACGCCTTTGCTTTTCAATACTTTAGTGTATTAAATTTATACAAAAGACTATACACCGTTTTGTTTATTTTGTCAAGCACTTTGTGTCATAATTTTTGCGGGGAGCCATCGGATAAGCAATGGAACGAAAGTTATCTGAACTGTCAACTATCGATTGTTTCCCTCTCCCACGGGAAGGGCTTTCCCATGAGGACGTCTTCTTTTAAGTAGCGGAAGGTCTCTTTTTCCCCTTTTTCCGCCAGCATGGTTAAGATATAGCCCAGCTCCCGGCAGGTCTGGGGGTGCATCAGCTCCCGCTCCCGGCTTTTCTGGAAGTATTGGAGGGCCGAGTCATCCCGGTAGTTTTTTCCCTGATAGGTCATGCAGGCCGCCCGGCGGTCCATGACCATCTCCACCAGAAACTTCCGGGGCATGGGAATCGGCTCATAACGACGGGTTTCCCGGTTCATGTCCGTCCAGTATTCGTAGTGGTGCCGGTTGCGGCCCTTGTGATGCATCCATGCCTCGCTGTAGCCCTTGTCCTCCCGCTCTGCGGCGTTGGGGCTGCGGGTGCCCTGATAGTATTTCGCGCCGATCCAGAATTCCGTGGGGGAATATTTGGACAGATCGTGGGTCAGACCCTGACCGTACAGCCCCACCCGGAAACAGCCCTTCAGGACAAGCCAGCGGTGCTTGGTGACGGTTTTCAAATGCTGCCATGTCTTCATGAGCGTACCTCCTGAAAGTGTGGAGTTTTGAGTTTTGAGTGTGGGGAGTGGAGTTTTTACTCTTATTCCTAACATCTAATTCCTCACTCCTAACTCCTCAACTCTCAACTCTCAACTCTTAACTAATTCGTATTATACTCCCCCTGCCGCCAGAAAGCAAGGGTTGACAAAGGAGGTTTAATGTGTTAAACTTCAAACGTCAGGTTTAACGTGTTAAACCTTCAGGGAGGATATGCTATGGACACCCCGAAAATTTTTGAGAGTGAATACCGCTTCTGCCTGATTCTGTGGGAACACGAGCCGGTGAACTCCACGAAGCTTGTGCAGCTTGCCAAGGAACACCTTGGCTGGTCCAAGGCCACCACCTACACCGTCATCCGCCGCTTAAGCGAGCGGGGGGTGGTGAAGAACGAGAACGCCGTGGTGACGTCCCTCGTCTCCAAGGAAGAGGCCCAGAAAAGCCGCCTGAACGAGATGGTGGAGGAGACCTTTGAAGGTTCCATGCCCGCCTTCATCGCCGCCTTCTCCAAGAGCAAGCGGCTGAGTAAGGAAGAAGTGGAGCAGCTGCGGCAGCTCATTGACAGCTATGAAGAGTGAGAAGTGAAGAATGGGAATCTGGTGTACATGGAATATAAGACAGATCTCGAAGGACGGGAATATACGAGTTACATCGAAATCTATCCCGACACCGCCGAGGAAATCGATGTCAAAATCCAGTCCAGCATTCAAAATCTGTACGTTTCCAGCTTCTCCTGGAAGGACGCCAAGGCAAAGTACGTAAGCCAAGAATTTAACCACCGGGACAGCGGCTTTGTCAACAACGACATGGTTTCTATCACGAACCCCGTGGATGCCGCCCGCCGGGCGTTAAAGGAATACCCCAAGCTGGGGGACTACCTGAGTCTGGACGTTGCCCATGACGACGATGCCAAAATGTGGCGTGTCACGGTCAAGAGCTACTACTCCTATCAGGCCAGTTACGAATACCGGGACATCTACCTGGACGACAACGGCGTGACCCAGCTTCTGGTCTACGAAGGCCTCATCGAATACGATCAGACGCGGAAATAACACCCCGTAGGGGCGGGTCGATGACCCGCCCCTGCTATTTGTGAAATATGTTCAAAACCAAACCTTGAATACCGCCGAAATGCACAAAGAATCCGCCCCATTCCGGAAATCTTTGGCGGGAATGCGCCTTGCCAGCGGAACCCATCGGTGATATGATGTTACCGATAAAAGTAAGAATTTTGGAAAGAAACGAGGTTTTGAACGTGGAAATTTCTCTGATTTCTCTTGCCGTCGCGCTGGTGGGCGGCTTAATGCTTTCCCGTGTGACCAAGCTGGTCAAGCTCCCCGCCGTCACCGCCTATCTGGTTGCCGGCCTGCTTCTCGGCCCCTTCTGCATCGGCGCACTGAAGATTCCCGGTCTGGGCTTCAATACTGCCGAACAGGTGAACGCCATGAAGATCATTACTCAGACCGCGCTGGGCTTTATCGCCTTCGCCATGGGCAACGAGTTCCGCCTGAGTCAGCTGAAGGCCACCGGCGCAAAAGCCATCACCGTCGGTATTTTGCAGGCCGTCATTGCCACAGTGTTCGTGGACATTACCCTGATCGCGCTGCACCTGCTGTTCCCCAGCCTGATCTCCATTTCCTGCGCCATCACGCTGGGCGCCATCGCCTCCGCAACGGCCCCCGCCGCCACCCTGATGGTGATTCGGCAGTACAAGGCCGACGGCCCCCTGACAAAGCTGCTGATGCTGGTGGTGGCCATTGACGACGCCGTTGGTCTGGTGCTGTTCAGCGTGTCCTTCGGCATTGCCACCGCCCTGTCCTCCGGTCACGTCAACGTGGTCGCCGTGGTGCTGGAGCCCATCGTGGAGGTCATTCTGTCTCTGGGACTGGGCGCGGCTATGGGCTGGCTCCTCAACTGGGTGGAGCAGTTCTTCCACTCCCGCTCCAAGCGTATGAGCATTTCCGTGGCCTTCGTCATGCTGACCGTGGGCCTGAGCATGATTGAGTTTGACGTGGGCGGTATCCACTGCGGCTTTTCCCTGCTGCTGGTGTGCATGATGACCGGCACCATTTTCTGCAATATCTGCCCCACCTCTGAGGAACTCATGGGCCGTATCGACGGCTGGACCACTCCCTTAAACGTGCTGTTCTTCGTGATTTCCGGCGCGGAGCTGGATCTGAACGTGCTGGCTCAGCCTGTGACGCTGCTGGTGGGCATTCTGTACATCATCGCCCGCAGCGCAGGTAAATACTTCGGCGCCTCCTGGAGCTGCCGTCTCACCGGTCAGCCCAAAACGATCACCGACCATCTGGGCATCACGCTGCTGCCTCAGGCCGGCGTGGCGCTGGGCATGGCAATCACCGCCGCGACCCTGCCCGACGGTGCGCTGGCCCGGAATGTGGTGCTGTTCAGCGTGCTGATGTACGAACTGGTGGGCCCCGCGCTGACCAAGCGTTCTCTGCTGGCTGTGGGCGAAATCAAGCCCGAAGGCCGCACCAGCGCCCGGCAGGAAAACAAGCCGAAAGCGTAAAATCTACGCCTGCCCCCACCGGGGCAGGCGTTCTTTCACCGTATGACTCAGCACAGTGATTAATTTGTAAGAGTTGACAGTTGACAGTTGACAATTACGGAGTCCCTTCGGGACATATTGAAATAATAATGGCGAAAAAAGCAGGATTCCAGCAAGAATCTTTCACATTTCGTATCTTTGCACTTATATTTATTCATCCCTCAGGGATACCACAACTGTCCACTGTCAACTTTCAACTGTCAACTAGATTCCGACTTATCTGTCATCCGCATCTGGTGGAGGGACATTATTTCGTTTCTCCCCTTGTAAATCCGGTGAATCTGTGGTAAACTGAATTGATTTGAATAAATTCTGACCGATTTGGAGGCTTTATGCGTTATTCTGCTCCCATTTAGAAGTCCCTCCGGTTTATCGCAATACAAATGATTATGGAGGGATAACCAATGTCAACACTACAGGAAGAAATCAGCCGGCGGCGAACCTTCGCCATCATCTCCCACCCCGATGCCGGTAAAACCACCTTAACCGAAAAATTTCTGCTCTACGGCGGCGCCATCGCCCAGGCTGGCGTGGTCAAGGGCAAGAAGAATTCCCGGGCCGCCACCTCCGACTGGATGGAGATTGAAAAGCAGCGCGGTATCTCCGTCACGTCCTCCGTCATGCAGTTTCAGTACGAGGGCTTCTGCATCAACATTCTGGACACCCCGGGCCATCAGGACTTCTCCGAGGACACCTACCGCACCCTGATGGCGGCGGACTCCGCCGTCATGGTCATCGACGGCGCCAAGGGCGTGGAGCCCCAGACCCGGAAGCTCTTCAAGGTCTGCGCCATGCGGCACATCCCTATTTTTACTTTTGTCAACAAGATGGACCGGGAAACCAAGGACCCCTTTGACCTGCTGGACGAGGTGGAGCGGGAGCTGGGCATTGAGACCTACGCCATGAACTGGCCCATCGGCTGCGGCAAGGATTTTCAGGGCGTCTACGACCGGGAGAAGGCCGAGCTGCTGTTCTTCTCCGGCGTGAACGGAAAATCCCGGGCGGACAAGCTGGAAGTCGACCTGTACGACCCCCAGGTCGCCGACCTGCTGGGCAGCGAAAATAAGCACCAACAGCTCATCGACGACGTGGAGCTGCTCTCCGCCGGACGGGAAATGGACGTGGAAGCGGTGCGCTGCGGGCAGCTGTCCCCGGTGTTCTTCGGCTCCGCCCTGACCAACTTCGGCATCGAGCCGTTCCTGGAGGCGTTCCTCAAGCTGACGCCCCCTCCCCTGCCCCGGACGGCGGACTGCGGTGTCATCGACACCTTTGACCCGGACTTTTCCGCCTTTGTCTTCAAGATTCAGGCCAACATGAACAAGGCCCACCGGGATCGGCTGGCCTTCATGCGCATCTGCTCCGGCAAATTCTCCCGGGACGCGGAGTATTTCCACGTACAGGGCAACCGGAAAATGCGTCTTTCCCAGCCCCAGCAGCTGATGGCTGCCGAGCGGGAAATTGTGGACGAAGCCTACGCCGGAGACGTGATTGGTGTCTTTGACCCCGGCATCTTCGCCATCGGCGATACCATCACCGTGCCGGGCAAGAAATTCACCTATTCCGGCATCCCCACCTTCGCCCCCGAACACTTCTGCCGGGTGTCCGCCAAGGACTCCATGAAGCGCAAGCAGTTCGTTAAGGGCACAGAGCAGATCGCTCAGGAGGGCGCCATTCAGATTTTCAAGTTGCCAAACTCCGGCATGGAGGAGGTCATTGTGGGCGTGGTGGGCATTTTGCAGCTGGAGGTCTTCCAGTACCGGATGAAGAATGAGTACGGTGTGGATCTGCGGATGGAGATGCTGCCCTACGAGGAAATTCGCCTGATTGACGAGTACCCCGGCGACCTGAGTGACCTGAATCTGGGCAGCGATGCCGAGCTTTTGGAGGACTACCGGGGCCGGAACCTGATGGTGTTCAGCAGCTACTGGGCCATCGACTTCACCTGCCGCCGGAACCCGGGCCTGAAGGTATCCGAGATTGTGGTGCAGGAAGGATAAGATTCAGTTGACAGTTGATAGTTGACAGTTGACAATTACTCAAAAATCGCCTGCGTGGAGCAATTTCACGCAGGCGTTTTTCGTATATATGAGGGATTATTCCGCGCCGGAGGCTACGGCTTCGGCGGCTTCCTTCTGAATGTCGTCAAAGTTGGACAGCATCGGCTCCACAGCTTCGTTTTTGATCTTGCGGTTTACATAATTCTTCGTGATTCTGTACACAATGGGAGACAAAACGATGACGCCGATGAGGTTGGGAATCATCATCATGCCGTTGAGGGTGTCGGCAATGTCCCAGGCCAGATTCTCGCCCATGACAGCGCCGCCGAAGGTGGCGATGACGAAAATCACCCGGTAGACCATGGTGGATTTCGTGCCGAAGAGATACTCACAGGCCTTGGAGCCGTAGTGGCTCCAGCCCAGCACGGTGGAGTAGGCGAACAGCATAATGGCAATGGCCACAAAGGCGCCGCCCAGCTTGCCAAAGTACATGGTAAATACCGTGCTGACCACATTGGCCTTGGTCAGCGCCACGCCGCTGTATTCCGCCACGGCAACGCCGGTTTCCAAATCCACCAGCCCGGAGGACAGAACCACGAAAGCCGTCAGGGTGCACACAATCATGGTATCGGCGAAGACCTCAAAGATGCCCCACATGCCCTGCCGGACAGGCTCCTTGACGTTGGAGTTGGAGTGGACCATGACGGAGGAGCCAAGGCCTGCCTCATTGGAGAACACGCCCCGCTTCATGCCCTGCTCAATGGCAAGCTTCATACCGTAGCCCACGATGCCGCCGCCGGCGGCCTTGAGGGCAAAGGCTCCCTCGAAGATCGCGGTAAACACAGCGGGCACCATTTTGATGTTCATGACCAGAATGGCGATGGTGCCGACCATATAAACCAGCACCATGAAGGGC
>JAXEXE010000108.1:0-20345 GCA_034113565.1 Faecousia sp. | reverse complement strand
AAAGGGGGAGCCATGGGTGTTACAGAATATATTCCCGCTTGCCGGTTTGCAGGTCACGCCACACGGGGCTCATGTTCCGCAGATACTGGACGACCTCGGGAACCACCTTCAGAATGTGATCCACTTCCTCGTCGGTATTGTACTCGCACAGAGAAAGCCGCAGGGAGCCGTGGGCCACGTCGTGAACCCGGCCGATGGCGAGAAGCACATGGCTGGGATCCAGAGAGCCGGAGGTGCAGGCGGAGCCGGAGGAGGCGCAGACCCCGTTGGCGTCCAGCAGAAGCAGCAGACTCTCGCCCTCGATGCCCTCGAAGCAGAAGCTGACGTTGCCGGGCAGACGGTGGACAAGGTTACCGTTGACGGCGCTGTGGGGAATTTTGGACAGGCCCTCAATGAGCCGGTCCCGCATGGCGGCGACTCTGGGCATATTCTCGTCAATGTGGTCGCAGGCGTCCTTCATGGCGGCGGCCATGCCGCAGATGCCGGGCAGGTTTTCCGTACCGGCCCGCTTGCCCCGCTCCTGTGCGCCGCCCTCGATGATGTTCACCAGCGGAATGCCCTTGCGGACATACAGCGCGCCTACGCCCTTGGGGCCGTGGAACTTGTGGGCGGACAGGCTCAGCATATCGATGTTCTGTTCCTTCACATTGATGTGCAGGTGGCCAACGGCCTGAACGGCATCGGTGTGGAAGATGACACCGGCCTCCTTGCAGATGGCGCCGATTTCCGCAATGGGCAGCACGGAGCCAATCTCGTTGTTGGCGTACATGGTGGTGACAAGGCAGGTATCGGGCCGGATGGCATCCTTCACCTGCTGGGCGGACACGTTGTGATTGTTGTGTACATCCAGATAGGTGACCTCAAAGCCCTCCTTTTCCAGCTTCGCCAGGGTGTGCAGCACGGCGTGATGCTCAAATGCGGTGGAAATGATGTGCTTTTTGCCCTTCTTCGCGCCGAACCGGGCGGCGGAAATAATGGCCTGATTGTCGGCCTCGCTGCCGCCGGAGGTGAAGATGATTTCTCTCGGCTCGCAGCCAAGGCACTGGGCTACAGTGGCACGGGCGGCATCCAGTGCTTCCTTGGCCTCCTGACCGACGGAGTGCAGGGAAGAGGGATTGCCGTAGACCTTGTCAAAGTAGGGCAGCATGGCGTTGATGGCAACCTGGCTCATGGCGGTGGTTGCCGCGTTATCCGCGTAAACTCGCATAGTTGTATTCCTCCAAGGTATTTACCTAGTAATTCCATGGGTAATATAGCACCACCAACCTACATTGTCAATAGGTAAATCTGCCGCAAAAGTGACGAAGTCACAATTGCGGCATTTTTTGCCAGAAAAACCAGCCCGTCCCTGATTTTTCGACTTTTTCAGCGGTTACATTCCGACGTGCGGGTCATATTAAGACCGGGCAGAAAAAGGAGGGATGCATTTGAAACGGCATTTTTTGCGCCTGTCGGTTTTTCTGGCAGTGCTGACGCTGCTGCCTGTGCGGGCGCTGGCGGCGGAACATCTGGTGCCGGTGGGACAGGTCATCGGCTTGCAGCTATATAATGATACGGTGACGGTGGCGGCCTACGATGATGTACTTGGCGGCGCCGCCAAAACCGCCGGGCTGAAAATCGGCGATCAGATCGTAAAAATCAATGGCACATCCATCGCCTGCGCCGAGGATGTCCGGGCCGCGCTGGATTCCGGCGAAGACGAATTGAACCTGACCGTCAGCCGAAGCGGAAAGCAGCGGCAGCTGACTCTGACGCCCACCCAAACCCAAGACGGGCCCAGAATGGGTGTCTATCTGCGGCAGGGCATCGCGGGCATCGGAACGGTGACCTATTTTGATCCGGACACCGGGGCATTCGGTGCGCTGGGCCATGGGGTCTGCGACAGCGGCGGGCTACTGAAAATGACCCGGGGCAGCGCCTATGACGCTTCTGTCACAGAGGTAAAGAAGGGGAAAAGCGGCGACCCGGGTCAATTAAAGGGAGCGGCCCGTTCCATCGAGCCCATCGCCCCGCTGCTGCGCAACACAGCCCAGGGTGTCTTCGGCGTGACCGCGCATGGCTGGCGAGGGGAAGCGCTGCCGGTGGCGGAGTATTCGCAAATCCACACCGGCCCGGCGGCAATCCGGGCTCAGATCGGCAGCGGCCAAGCGCAGGAGTATTCTGTGGAAATTTTGAAAATCTATCCACAAACCCGAGCAGACTGCCGGAATTTCCTGCTGAAGGTGACAGACCCTGACCTTCTGAGCGCTACCGGCGGGATTGTGCAGGGTATGTCGGGAAGCCCCATTTTGCAGGACGGGCAGCTCATTGGCGCGGTGACCCACGTCCTCGTCAACGACCCCACGGCGGGGTATGGAATCTATATTCAGAATATGCTGGACGCTGCGGCGTAAGGAGGTGACACTATGGACTATTACAACATTCCTATGGGCTTTGGCATGGCCCTTGCCATGAACCCACCGGCCTTTAACGCCTATTCCGCCATGTCGGAGGAGGAAAAGCAGGCGGTGATCGCCAAGGCTCACAACGCCCACTCGGAACAGGAAATGCACCGGATTGTGGAGGGCATCTGCCGGTAAAAAGAAGCCCGGGAAGCTTACTTCCCGGGCAGGTTCTTCTTATTTGGCCTGAAAATGCTCCTTCAGCATTTTAAACACGGTAGGCGCCAGCAGGAATACGGCAATCAGGTTGGGCACGATCATAAAGCCATTGAAGGTGTCGGACACGTCCCACACAAGACCCAGATTCACCGTCGCGCCCACAATGGCGATGAGGGCGTAGGCGATATTGAAGGGAAGAATGATCTTGCTGCCGAACAGGAACTCCGCGCACCGGGCACCGTACAGGCCCCAGCCGATGATGGTGGAGAAGGCGAAGCAGCACATGGCAACGGCGGTGAAAATGGATACCCAGTTTCCGTAGACGGCGGTGAAGCCGGAGATGGTCAGCTCCGCGCCGGCGGCCTGTCCGTAGGGCACGGTGACGCCGCTGAGGAGGATGACAAGGGCCGTCATGGTGCAGATGACAATGGTGTCCATGAACACCTCGAAAATGCCGAACATACCCTGCTGGATAGGCTCCCGGGTGTCAGCGCAGGCGTGGGCGATGGAGCCGGTGCCGAGGCCCGCCTCGTTGGAGAAGATGCCCCGGGACACGCCCTTCTTCATACTCAGGAAGAAGCTGCCCACAATGCCGCCGGTGACAGCGGAAGGCTTGAAGGCGCCCTCAAAAATCGCGGCGAACACGGCGGGGATGGTGTCAATGTGGATGACGATGATGCCCAGGGCCAGCACCACATACAACAGCGCCATCAGGGGAACCAGCTTTTCACTGACCCGGCCGATGCGCTTGACGCCGCCGATGAGAATCAGACCCACAATCAGGCAGATCACGATACCGATAACCAGATTGCAGGTGGGCACCTGGGCTTCGGACAATACACTAAAATTCAGCAGCGCGGCGTTGATGGCGGCGGTGATGGTGTTGACCTGGGTGGCGTTGCCGGTGCCGAACACGGCACACACGCCGAAGAAGGCGTAGGCGTAGGCCAGAATCATCCATTTTTTACCCAGACCGTTTTTGATGTAGTACATGGGGCCGCCCACCAGATCCCCCCGGTCATTGCGCTCCCGGAAGTGGACGGCAAGCGTCACCTCGAAGAATTTGGTGCACATACCAAGCAGCGCGGAAATCCACATCCAGAACACCGCGCCGGGACCGCCGATGGCGATGGCTCCCGCCACGCCCGCGATATTGCCGGTGCCCACGGTGGCGGCGAGAGCCGTGCACACCGCCTGGAAGGGAGTAATGGCGCCGTCGCTGGCTTCCTTCTTCTTAAACATCCGCCCAATGGTGCAGCGCAGGGCGTAGGGGAACTTGCGGATCTGGATGAAGCCGGTCTTGAAGCTTAAGTACAGGCCCACGCCGATGATGCACACCATGGCGGGCAGGCCCCAGATAAAAGCGTTGAGAATTCCGTTGACTTGGGTAATCGTTTCCAAAAAATCTCCTCCTCATGAAAACAGTCGAAAATCATACGGCATAAATATACATGATTGACAGACAATTGTCAATTCCTGGGAGAATTCCGATTGCTTCTCAAAGGAGAGTGTGGTAAGATGGACGTGAAAAAGCCTTCCCCAAGGGGGAAGGGCTTTGACCGCCAATTGGGAATACATACAAGGAAATGGAGCTGGGTACATGGAAGAAAACAAGGAAACCCTGGAGCTTTTGCGGAAAATCGAACGCAGCAGCCGGATGCAGACCTATTCGGGCTATGTCCGCACGGGATTGATGCTGGTGTGCGCGGTGTGCATGGCGGTGCTGGTGGTGATGGTGTTCCGGCTGATGCCGCAAATCAACGAAATACTGGCTCAGGCGCAGCACGCCTTCAATCAGGTTGGGACGGTGCTGGATTATCTGGAACAGACCTCGTATCAGCTGTCTCAGGTGGATTTGCAGGGTATGGTATCCAATGTGGATGGTCTGGTGACCACCGGACAGCAGAGTCTGGAGGCTTCCATGGAGAAGCTGAACGGCGTGGATTTTGAGGCTCTGAACAAGGCCATCAAGGATTTGGCGGCAGTCATTGAGCCGCTGGCGAAGATGACCAAGGTGTTCGGCAGATGAAACTGCCGCGATGTACTGATACCCCCCAAAATTATGGCAACACCGCACAATGGGAACTGTGGACTTCGGCGGATCTTTTGTCCCAATCGTGCAGTATGAAAAATAGGAAATACATCCAGTATTCCCACATTTTTCATACTTTCGCTTGTGCTAAAATCTCTCGCCGAATCTCCTTGCCCCATTATGCGGTGCTGCCTTAGGAGTCGCAGGGCTTAATTGCCCCTTACCTCTTTGACAATCTGAAAAGGGAGACGGAAAAATCCGTCTCCCTTTCTGTATTCGCTTAGTCCAGAATCTCCATCAGTCTGCCGCAGCAGAAGGGGATGGGCTCGCCGGCCTTGACGTGCAGGGTCTTGTTGCAGGTAACGCAGTAAACGTCGGTGTCATAGGGAGCGCGGATCACGGGCACTTCCTTGGCCTCCTGCTCGGACAGACCGTCGATATGGAACACGGCAGTCTTGTTCTGGCTGGGAACATACACGCCGATGGGAGACAGGGTCTTGTTCCCGCCCACACAGTTGCCCATCTTCACCCACAGGGCTTCCAGTTCAGCAGCTTCGGCAGCGTGCTCGGGAGTGAACTCCACAACATCCTTGTTAATCCGAATCTTCATGGCTTATTCCTCCGGGCTGAACTCGTCCTTGCCCACGCCGCACAGCTCACAGGCGAAATCCTCGGGCAGGTCTTCCCACTTGACGCCGGCTTCATCCTCATCATAGACCCAGCCGCAGACATTGCAAACGTACTTCATAGTGATTTGCTCCTTTTCTGGTAGAATCAGGTAAATTTTCTGCTTCGCGGATGGCGGGTCAGTAACCCGCCCCTGCGGACAATGCATCGAATCGGGTGACACCCAACGGTGTTGGACTACAGAAATGTCGCAGTCACGCCATTGCCAGCGGCGGCTCGCCGCTTACTTAAAGTACCGCTCCAGCAGACCCTTCAGAGCCTTGCCGTGACGGGCCTCGTCGCGGGCCATCTCGTGGACGGTGTCGTGGATGGCATCCAGGCCGTTCTTCTTGGCGCACTTGGCCAGGTCGAACTTGCCGGCGGTAGCGCCGAACTCGCAGTCAACACGCCATGCCAGGTTGTCCTTGGTGGTGGCCTTCATGTTGGGCTCCAGATCCTCGCCCAGCAGCTCTGCAAACTTGGCGGCGTGCTCAGCCTCTTCGTAGGCGGCCTTCTCCCAGTACAGGCCGATCTCGGGATAGCCCTCGCGGTGGGCAATACGGGCCATGCACAGATACATACCGACCTCGCTGCACTCGCCGTTGAAGTTGGCCATCAGCTGCTCGAAGATGAACTTCTTGTCCTCGTCGGAAATGTCGGGGTTGTTCTTCACGGTCTTGGCGTAGATACCGTACTCATGCTCGGCAGCCAGCTTGCCCTCTTCCATGACCTTGAACTTGGAACCGTCGACCTTGCACACGGGGCACTTGAAGCCTTCGGGGATGGACTCGCCTTCGTAGACGTAACCGCAGACGGGGCAGACAAACTTCTTCATAATAAATTCCTCCAATTCAATAAATAGTTTGGGTTTACTTACTTGCGCATTTGCCGCACAGGCCGGTAAAGGTCAGGCGGCAGTCCTGAACCCGGCAGCCGGACGATGCTTCCGCTTCCGCGCT
Source organism: Faecousia sp. (assembly GCA_034113565.1). Lineage (GTDB taxonomy): Bacteria > Bacillota > Clostridia > Oscillospirales > Oscillospiraceae > Faecousia. Next base: position 14,088 of record JAXEXE010000108.1, on the reverse strand, counting down.
CAGGCTTTCGGGAATCTCCATCTGGGGCAGATCGATGACTGCATCGCAGCTGCTGCAGATGAAGTGCACATGGGGATGGGTCATTGCGTCGAATCGCTCAACGCCGTGGACGGTGGCAACGCTATTTACCAAGCCCTGACTTTTAAACCGGGCCAGATTGCGGTACACCGTTGCCAGAGAGATGTCCGGATGCTCCTTTTGCAGCATTTCGTACACCATTTCCGCCGACGGGTGACTGGTGGTTCCCTGCAGGCAGGCGAGGATGGCGTTGCGCTTTCTGAACTGCTTCGCAGCTTCCATAGACACCTCCTGTCCATATTTACGAGTGATTCTTATTTACAAATTGAGTATACCACGGGATCCTGCCGCTGTCAAGAAGTAAATGAGAATGATTTGCAAATAAAATATGAACAGGCGCCTGTCCCATAGGGGCGGAGTCTTACACCGCCGCTTCCTTAATAACCGCCACGCCGTCCACCAGATTGGCCATTTCCAGAGTTCCCTCCACAGCCATCTGGCGCTCCATCAGGTCGGTGAGGATGACTACGCCGTCTTTGCACTCAATGCGCATGACGTTCTTCATCATCACCGTCTCGGGAGCCAGCTTGTTTTTGTATACAGTTGAGAGGCACATAACAATTCTCCTTTATTCGTGCTCCATGCTGGTGAGCACCACGCTCAGCCGCATATTGCCCTTCTCAAAATCGGACACGGCGGCCATGACCTGCTCATAGGCGGTGTGATCGCCTGTCTGATCCAGCTTGGCAGCCAGGTCCGCCAGCTCCTTGGCATGGGCGGCGTTGTGACCCACCATGTACTTCATCAGGGCCATCAGTTCCTCTTTGGGGGTATGCTCGCACTGGCTCTGGCAGCTGCCGCACGCCCCGGCACATTCGTGGCTGTGGGTGTGCTCCGCGCCCTCGGCGTGGATGTGGTCATGGGTGTGGGGATGCTCGTGGCCGTGGGTGTGCTCGTGAACGTGCTCATGGGTGTGGGTCACACCGTCATGGGTATGCTCATGGGTATGGGCGTGCTCATGGGGATGCTCATGGGGCAGGCCGGTATGATCGTGATCAACGTGCATAGGAAAAGTCCTCCTTCAATTTTTTTCTATATTATAGTACCAAACAGACCCTGTGTCAAAACATTTATTTCCGTCAAAATATCCCCCTCGGGGGCTTGCGCAGGGGTGGCGGCTGTTGTATAATACACTTTACTATAATAAAGGGGGCAAAGCGTATGCCTGATTTTCCCGAGCACTGCCACGAACAGGAACACGACCATGAGCATGACCACGCCTACCTCCACGCCCACGGCATCGCCCACTCCCACGGGCACGTCCACGAAAACCAGAAGGCCGTCATTAACCGGCTGTCCCGGGCCATCGGGCATCTGGAAAAGGTCAAGCGGATGGTGGAGGACGGCCATGACTGCTCCGAGGTACTCATCCAGCTTGCCGCTGTCCGTTCCGCTCTGGACAACACCGGCAAGGTGATTCTGAAGGACCATATGCGGCACTGCATGGTGGACGCCGTAGCGGCGGGGGATACGGAGGCCATCGACGATCTGTGCCAGGCCATCGATAAGTTTATGAAATAAGGGTTCTAATGTGTCATTGCGAACCAGTCCGCTTTACTGGTGTGGCAATCCGCATCCCTATAAGATGTTGGTCAACCGACATTTGGGGGAGAACGGATTCCCACGCCAGTAAAGCGCACTGGCTCGGAATGACATTTTTTTACCACATCTCACGATAGCAATTCTTAACAGCCCTTGAATTTTTCTTGAATTCTTCGGTTAGGGGTGGAACTTTTCAACCGTTTATGGTATACTGTGCGCAAGTATATGATGCCAGAGTGTGCGAAGGCCGCAGGGCGGCCAGCCAATGCGTTACGGACGCTGGCGGCAGTCGTTACACCATTGGGACTGCTCGACCGGCAGCACTCAGTAATCTGGTAAATTACGCTATGGAGAGAAGACTATGCTGGAATTATTGGCTCCCGCCGGTTCTATGGAGGCCCTGCGGGCCGCAGTGCAAAACGGCGCCAACGCCGTATATCTGGGCGTTGGCAATCTGAACGCCCGGCAGAGCGCGAAAAATTTTACTCCCCAGACCCTTGTGGACGCAGTGAAATACTGTCACGTCCGGGGCGTGGAGGTGCATCTGACTCTGAATACCCTGGTGTCTGACCGGGAAATGAAGGAGGCCGCGGAGCTGATCCGCCACGCCGCCGTGAACAATATCGACGCCTTTATCGTGCAGGATCTGGGCGTGGTGCAGCTGTGCCGCCAGATCGCCCCCCACATCCCCGTCCACGGCTCCACCCAGATGACTGTCCACTCCCTGCCGGGGGTGCAGCTGTGCGCCGCCATGGGTATGCAGCGGGTGGTGCTGAGCCGGGAGCTGAGCCGGGAGGAAATCCGGTACATCTGCGCGAACTCTCCCATTGAAATTGAAGTTTTTGTCCACGGCGCCCTGTGTATGTGCTACAGCGGACAGTGCTACCTGTCCTCCGCCATCGGCGGCCGCTCCGGCAACCGGGGCCGCTGCGCCCAGCCCTGCCGTCAGAGCTATGGCTACACCCACTGGGAGGAAAAATACCCCCTGAGTCTGAAGGACAACTGTCTGGTGCATTATCTTCAGGAACTGGAAGCCATGGGCGTTGCCTCCGTGAAGCTGGAGGGCCGGATGAAAAAGCCGGAATACGTTGCCACCGTCACCGCCGTGTACCGCAAAGCTCTGGACGAAAAGCAGGTGACCCGTCCCATGATGGACGCGCTGATGACCGCCTTCAACCGGCAGGGCTTCACCGACGGCTATTACACGGGCCGGGTGGACAGGAAAATGTTCGGCGTCCGGCAGGACACCCGGGACGACCCCCAGTGGCTTCAGGCTGCCCGGCAGTCCTTTGAAGCAGGGGAGACGCCGCTGGTGGATATCAAATTCCGGGCCGTGGTCACGGTAGACGGCAGCTCTCTCACCGCCACCGACCCGGAGGGCCGCACCTGCACGGTGCCCGGCCCCCGTCCGGAACGGGCGATCAACATGGCCCTCACCGGTGAAATGCTGGCCCAGCGGATTGCGAAAACCGGCGGAACTCCCTACCGCTGCGCGGAGGTGCGCACCCGGGTAGACCCGGGCCTTATCATCTCCGCCGCCGCCGTCAATGCCATGCGGCGGGATGTGCTGAACCAGCTGACCGCCCTGCGGGCCCGGCGGGAGAACCATCCCATCCGGCAGCCCAAACCGGTGCCGGATTACAAGGGCCCCAAGGAGCTGCCCGGCCTGACCGTACAGGTCACCACCCGGGAACAGCTGACCCCGAACCTTTTGAATTCCGAAACCGCCATGCTCTATGTGCCGCTGCACATTCTCACAGCTGACCCGGATATGACCCTGCGCCTGGTGCAGCGGGGACGGCTGGCGGTGGCCCTGCCCAGAATCGTCCATGACGGCGAGATGCCCAAACTCAAAAAGGATCTGGCACTCCTGCGGGAACTGGGCGTGAAAAACGCGCTGGTGGGCAATCTGGGCCTCCTCGGCCCCGCCCGGGAAGCGGGCATGAAAATCCACGGCGATTTCGGCCTGAACATCTACAACTCCGCATCCATGAACGTGCTGCGCTCGCTGGAAGCTGCATCCGCCACGGTGAGCTTTGAAATGACTCTGCCCCAGATTCGGGATCTAAGCAAGGCGGTAAACACCGAAATCATCGCCTACGGGCGGCTGCCCCTGATGGTAACGGAGCACTGTCTCATTCAGGGCCGCACCGGCGAATGCACCTGCCACTTGGGCACCACCAAGCTGACGGACAAGACCGGCGCGGAATTCCCCATTATCCGCGACGGCGACAGCTGCCGCAGCGTCCTGCTCAACGGCAAGAAGCTCAGCTGGCTGGACCGGCAGGACGACCTTGCCAAGCTGGGAGTCTGGGCCGTGCGGCTGTACTTTACCACGGAAAACGCCAGAGAAGTGGACCGCATTCTGGAGGATTACCTGAACCCCACCCCCTTCGACCCCGGCGCGTGTACCAGAGGATTGTATTTACGGGGAGTGGAATAGTTTCAATTGACAATTGACAGTTGACAGTTGACAGTTGACAATTATTTTCTTAACCGCACCTTTTGCAATGAAATCCGACTCTTTCTTCATCCCCGAAGGGGATACCAAAATTGTCAATTGTTCATTGTCGATTGTCAATTTTTCCTGAAAGGAAATACGATTATGCAACTGATTTTAGCTTCCGGGTCGCCCCGGAGAAGAGAACTGCTTTCCCTGTTCGGCATTCCCTTTGCCGTCCGGGCGGCAGATATTGACGAGACCATGGACCCGCAAAAGCCGCCCTTTGATGAGGTGGCCCGGGTCAGCCGGTGCAAGGCACTGGCGGTGCCCCATGAAAAGGACGATCTCATCGTCGCGGCGGACACCATCGTGGTCTGCGGCGGGAAGGTTCTGGGCAAGCCCCACAGCCGGGAGGAGGCGGTGGCTATGCTGAGCCTCCTGTCCGGGCGGGACCATCAGGTGATGACCGGCTGCACTGTGGTTCGGGGGGAGAAAACCGAAACCTTCACCGAGGTCACCGACCTGCACTTCCGGCCTCTGAGGGAAGCCGAGATTATCCGGTATGTGGATTCCGGCGAGCCCATGGATAAGGCTGGGGCCTACGGCATTCAGGGCGGCGCGGCGCTGTTCTGTGAAAAAATCGTAGGCGATTACTACAACGTTATGGGGCTTCCCGTGTGCCGGCTGGGTCAGGTGCTGCGGGAAATCGCCCCGGACATCATGGAGGATACCCAATGAGAAACCTGTTCAGCAGCAAAATCGTCATTATTCTCATCATAGCCGTGATTCTGGCGCTGCTGCTCACCATTTCCGGCAGCATCATGAACCGGAACCCGCTGGACCTTGCGGTGCAGGGCGTGCTGACCCCCTTCCGGGCCGCCGCCACCGCCCTGACCACCACGGCGGAAAAATACTACGGCTATATGTTCCGGTATGAAGCGCTGGCGGCGGAGAACGAAGTGCTGAAAAAGCAGATTGCCGAAATGGAGGACACTGCCCGTCAGGCGGAGTCCGTCTCCCGTGAAAACCAGCGTCTGCGCAAGGGCATGAACCTGCTGGAAACCCACGAGGACTACAAGCTGGTGGATGCCTATATCATCGGCTGGAACTCCAGCGACTGGCAGAACACCCTGACCATCAACCGGGGCACCAATTCCGGCATTCAGAAGAACATGTGCGCCGTGACGGAAAACGGCGAAGTGGTGGGTCTGGTCACTGACGTAGGCATCAACTACGCCGAGGTAACCACCATTCTGGACTCCACGCTGGAAATTTCCGGCACCATCGCTTCCTCCGGCTACAACGGCATGGTTCGGGGCGGCTATATCGACGGTCACCAGACCCTGCTGCAAATGAACTACCTGCCCTCCGCCGCCATCATCCGCAACAAGGAGCAGGTGGTGACCTCCGGTTCCACCGTGTATCCCCGGGGCCTCATTATGGGCAACGTGGTGGACGCCGGCTTTGAAGAGACCGGCATTGCCAAGTACGCCCTGCTGGACCCCGCCGCGGAGATCAACTCTCTGGAGCAGGTGTTCATCATCACCGAGTATACCACCGAGTCGGTAACCCCCACCGCCACCACGGCTGCGCAGGGCGAGACAGAAGCGACACAGCCCGCCGCCACGGAGGAGACCACCGAGCCTGTGGGCGGCTTCGGCTAAGGAGCGCAGGCCATGGCTGAGAAGAAGAAACGCCGCGCTGGCAGGGCGCCGAAGCAGCGCACCCTGACAGAGCTGTTCCGCCGGAACCAGCGGAAAAAACGAAATGAATTTAAGCCCGACCCCACCACCTCTACCTGGCTCAAAACCCAGAAGCTGACCCGCCTGCAAAGACTTCGGCTGGTCAAATGGCTTCTGTATGCCCTGATTATCGTAATGAGCCTTGTCATTCAGGACGTGATTATGAGCCAGATCCGCCTGTTCGGCGCCACCACCGATCTGGCTGTGGGGGCCATCCTGCTGATTACCGTCATTGAGGGCACCGATGTGGGCAGTCTCTTTGTCCTCATTGCGTCCGCGCTGTACTGGTTCTCTGGCTCCGCGCCAGCGCCGCTGTGCATTGCCCTGCTCACCTTTTTTGGCGTGGGCGCCACCATGTTCCGACAGATGTACTGGCACCGCAGCCGGGGCACCCTGACCCTGTGCGCCTGCCTTGCCCTGACGCTGTATGAGCTGGGCCTGTTTGGTGTCGGCCTGTTCTACGGGCTGACCTACTGGGGAAGACTTCCTTCCTTCCTGCTGACAAGCGTCTATACCAGCCTTGTCATGATCCCAATGTATTCTCTGGTCCATAAGACCGGCCTGATTGGAGGTAACACATGGAAAGAGTAAGCCGCGTCCGCGCGCGTGTGTTTCTGGGACTGTTCGCGTTCGTATTGGTACTGTTCTCCATGCGGCTTTTTAAGCTGCAGATCATCGATACCAAAGGCGATACCGATAATACCCAGGTCTACAGTACCATTACCACCGTCCGCGCGTCCCGGGGCGATATTCTGGACCGCAACGGTAACGTCTTGGTGGGCAACCGGGCTTCCTACAACCTGGTGTTTAACCACTACGTCACCAAATCCAACCCCAACTGCAACCAGGCCCTGTACGACCTGGTGCAGAAGTGCAAGGAGCTGGGCATTACCTATACGGACCACTTCCCCGTCTCCGCCACCCGCCCCTTTACCTACACCCTTACCGAGTTCAACACCTCCTGGCAGAACAACTTCCAGCTGTTCATGGTGGACCGGGGCCTGGACTCCGACATCACCGCGCCGCTGCTGGTGGAGAAGATGCGTAAGCGCTATGAAATTCCCGATACCTGGTCCGACGAAGACGCCCGGGCCGTCATCGGCTTCCGGTACGAGTTTGACCTGCGCGGTATCACCAACCTGCCCACCTACACTTTCCTGGAGGACGTGACTGACCAGCAGCTGTCTGCCATTCTGGAGCTGAACACTCCGGGCCTTAACGTTGAGGCCTCCACCGTCCGGGAATACCACACCAAGTACGCCGCCCATATCTTAGGCTACCTGGGCGGCATGAACGACGAGCAGTGGCAGGAGTATAAAAAGCAGGGCTACTCCATGGACGCCAAGGTGGGCCAGACCGGCTTTGAGCTGGCCTTTGAGGAATACCTCCACGGCATCGACGGCACCCGCTATGACGAAGTCAACAAGGACGGCGCTACCACCAAGTCCTACTATACCAAGGACCCCATCGCCGGAAACTCCGTGGAAACCACCATCGACATCAAGATTCAGGAGGTGGCGGAAAAAGCACTGGATCAGGTCATGCACAACATTGTGGATCCCGAGCAGCGGGAAGCAGGAGACGATGGTGCTGGTCTGGACGCCCAGGGTGCCGCCGTGGTGGTCATGGAGCCTCAAACCGGCAAGATTCTGGCCTGTGCCAGCTACCCCACCTTTAACCTGGCCACCATGTACGAGGACTGGGACGACATCATGAAGGACGACCTGAAGCCCTTCTTCAACCGGGCCTTCGGCGCGGAATATCCCCCCGGCTCCTCCTTCAAGATGTGCACCCTGATTTCCGCCATGGAGCACCGGAACAGCAAGGGCGAGTACATTTATAACTACGGTGAGAAAATCGAGGATAAGGGTGTGTTCACCAAGTACGAAGGCTTTGCGCCGACCTGTCTGGCATGGACCTCCGGTCACTTTGTCCACACTGCCTATGACGGCTCCCCCGGCGGTATCGATGCCACCGACGCCCTGTGCTACTCCTGCAACTACTTCTTCTATGTGCTGGGCGACCTGAACACCTGGGAGAATATGGAGGAAACCTGCAAGGCACTGGGTCTGGGCGTGCCCACCGGTATCGAGCTGGTGGAAAAAACCGGCCGGATCAATACCCCCGATGTGAAGCGTCAGGTTTACGGCTCCGGTGTTAACGGCAACTTCTCCGCAGGCGACCGTGTTCTGGGCGCCATCGGTCAGGGCGAAAACCGCTTCACCCCCATGCAGCTGGCAGTCTACGCCTCCACCCTTGCCAACAAGGGCACCCGGATGAAGGCCACCTTCTTAAGCCGTGTTGTGTCCTCCGACTACCGCACTTTGATTAAAGAGAACCAGCCGGAAATTGCCAACCAGCTGGAAATGGCCCCCACTACCATCGAGAGCTACTGGAACGGTATGCGCAAGGTCATCACCCAGATGGGCGGCACCGCTACGGCTTACTTCGGCGGACCCAAGGACCTGTACGGCGAGGGCGACGGCGTGTGGCCCCTGAAGGACGAGGTCATTGTCTACGCCAAGACCGGCACCGCCGAGCACGCCTCTCTTGGTTCCGACCACGGCGCGTTCATCTGCTTCTCCCACCGCAAGGACGAGACCCAGCCCGACATCGCCGTGGCCCTCTACGGCGAGAAGGTGGCCCACGGTTCCTGGCTGGCTCCCGTGGCGGAGCAGGTTCTGCTGAGCTACTACGAAATGGACGCCGCCAGCGAAGTCACCGCTTTCGAAAATCAGGCAGGATGAGGCCGCAGGGCGGCCAGCCAATGCGTTACGAACCCAGGTGGTAGTCGTTACGCCATTGGGCCTGCTCGACAGGCACTGCTCAGCAAATTGGTATTTACGAGTTCAACTGTTAGCCGAGGGCATACAAGTAAAGGGGCTGTCTCACCAACTGGAGTGAGGCAGCCCCTTTTTTGATGGTTAATTACTCTTCGGGATATGTATTGAGCCAGTTATCTCCTTGATAGTTCTCAATCGCATCGACCAATCGATCCAGATAGAGTTTCGCTCCCGGCTCAGTAGGATACCACACCATAGATTGTCCGAAGCCATATGATTTGGTATATTTGGCGGATGGAACTGACCACACAGCTCTATTGCGTTCGCCCTCAGGCAGCAGTGTGCAACAATCTGCATTGGCTCGAATGTTATAACAGCGTTCTTCCTCTACGCCGTTTTCAAACATGATTGTCCAATCCTGAAGGTCACGCCATACAGTTGCATGTTTATACCAGCCTACCACTGTAACATCTCCACGATCTCTTTTGGCACACCAAACGACCAGCACATCGTCCACAAAAGGCTCTCTTCTCAAAGCCTCACAGCCTTCGAGCTTTTCTATATGGAACGTGTTTCTTGTGCCGCGATTGGATTTCGGTTCTACAAAGCCGACACATTCCAGCACTCCGCTTTCTTCCATTTCAATGGGAAGAAAATTGAACTCCTCATGACCATAACCGTTTTCTTCTACAAATTTTCCACCGAACAAGGGCTGATCTTTTGCACATGCGCCCTTATAATATTTCATGCTGGAGATTTTGCAAAACAGGATCCTCAATTGAAAGTCATCCTTTCTCTTTATTGCCCACTATAGTGTACCGACTACACAAGGCTGGTGCACGCATCGTCCGCGGCGACTCGCCGTCTAACTCCGCTCTCGGGCAATCGAGCGGAAACGATACCGAGCGCGCCCAATGGTGTATCGAATACATACCAGCTTGCGCACGCACTGGCTGGCCGTCCTACGGCCCTATTGGCCGCCGTGGCGGTATTTGTAGTCCCAGTCCAGATCGAAGAGCTTGTTGCCCTGCTCCATGGGACAGCCGGTGTACAGATCGTCCGCCAGCTCCCGCAATACTTCCGCAGGCTCCAGACACTCAATGTAGAATTCCGGCAGGGCTTCCTCTCCCATCCGTAGGCCCAGAACCGCGCCCACGATAGCCCCCACCGCCGCGCTGCGGCCGGAGTGGTTCACCGACACAATCATGGCCCGGTCAAAATCGTCCTGACAGACCAGACAGGTGTACACCGCACCTGCCATGACCTGGGCCGCGTTTTCGCAACCCAGCTTTTCCATGACCTCCACGGGCCGGGCATCCGGGGCTTCCGCGTAGGTCACCGCGTGGCGCACCAGTGTGGCAAGGTCGAAGGCCTGAGAATACTGGTGCCCGAACTGCTCTTTAACCGCCTCTGCCGACGCAAGGAAAATTTTCTTTAACGGCGCGCCGGGACGGCGCAGCAGCAGGCTGATCACGTGGGTCAGCATGGCCCCGGACAGGAAGGCCGTAGGGCTTCCGTGGGTCAGAGCCACCGCCTCCGCCCCCAGACGGGCCATCTCCTGCCAATCCATCCGGTCCTTGTGGAAGAACAGGCCCACGCCGATGGCGGGGGACAGCCCGGCGGGGCCGGAATCGTTGTTCACGGGACTTTCCAGCGTGCAGGGAAGCTCCCGGCTCAGGGTGTCCAGCATCCGGGTGTCCATGCAGTGCCGGCGGCACAGCTCCGGGCGGCGCAGCAGCCAGCAGTAGCAGCGGCTGGGCCGTCCCCAGGACCGCTGAGATGCGGCCCACTCCCGGCTGCTCAGCTCGATGTATTTGATATAGGGGGCCATTTTCCCGGTCAGCTGCCCCCGGGTCATGCCGAAGAGCAGCCCGTTGCAGGTGAAGGCCGCCAGCTGGGTGTAGGAGGTCACGTCGGCATAGCCGTTGACCAGATCGTAGCCAAGCAATCCGTTGGGGCCGTAGTCCTCCCGGATTTCCTGCCAGCTTTTATTGTCTACCGTGTAGCCCATGGCGTCCCCCACGGCCATTCCCAGCAGGCACCCGCGATAGAGCGATTGCCGACTTGCCATTGTGTACCCCCCTTCCATTCTGCGTTTCACAGAATAGTTGACAGTTGATATTGATTGTATCGCTTAGGAATGATAGCGAAAAGTTGTAGTAACACAGTTTTTCACCCCTTACGGAGGAACGCCATAACTGTCCACTGTCAACTATCAACTGTCAACTTGTATTTTATACATTATACCCTTACCTTCTCCAAAACGCAAGGGCAATATTGGTTTACATAATCTCATTAACCGCTTCCAGCGCCTGTTCCAGTGCCTCCTCCCGGACGCCGGAATAGTTGATGACAAGACACTTTTGGCCTTCCGGGGAATCGTGGTAAAATTCGCTCAGTGCCTGTACCCGGATTCCCGCCCGGGCAAGCCGGGCCGTCAGCTCCGCATCCGTTAAGGCCGTGTCCACCTTCAAAAGGAAATGCAGTCCCGCGTCCTGCTCCAGAATGGTCAGTCTGTCCGCGAAGGGGCAGCGATTCAGAAAGGAAATCACCAGATTCCGACGGTTTTTGTACAGCTTTCGCATCCGGTTGATGTGCTTTTCGAAATAGCCCCGGCTCAGGAATCGCGCCAGCGTGTACTGCTCAAAGGAGGGCACGGTGCAGCTGTAGAACCCCAGACGGCTCTGAAATTCCGCCATCAGGGCAGGGGGCAGCACCATGTAGCTGATACGAATGGAGGGGGCGATGCTCTTGGAGAAGGTGTTCATGTAGATCACCCTATCTTTGCCGTCCAGAGCCTGTATGGTGGGCATGGGGTGGGCGTCAAAGCGGAATTCGGAGTCGTAGTCATCCTCGATGATCCACCGGCTGTCCCCGGCCCAGTCCAGCAGCTCCATCCGGCGGTTCACCGGAGTCACCAGTCCCGTGGGAAAGTGATGGGAGGGCGAAAAATGGAGGACGTCCGCGTTTTGCAGCCGCCCGGGCATCACGCCCAGCTCGTCCATGGGAGCGCTGACACAGGTGACCCCGCCGGCAGCGTAGATTTTGCGGATTTTGCTGTAGCCCGGCTCCTCCACGGCGTAGATTTTCTCCCGGCCCAGCAGCTGCATGAGAAGGTTGTACAGGAAATCCGTTCCCGCGCCGATGAGAATGTTCTCCGGCTCCACCCGCATTCCCCGGAAGTCCGCAAGGTGCCCGGCGATGGCCTGCCGCAGCTCCGGTACCCCCCGGTTGGGCAGCGGCAGAAGCAAAGCCTGCCCGTAGTCCAGCATGACCTCCCGCTGGAGCTTCATCCAAACGGAGAAGGGAAACTGTTCCGTGCCGTTTGCAGTCAGGTCAAGGAGCCAAACCTGTTCCGTGCCAGAGGCAGCGGCTTTTGGCTCCGCCGCCGGAACCACCGGGCGCTCCACCGTCTCCACGAAATAGCCCACCTTTTCCTCGGAGCGAAGATACCCTTCGGACAAAAGCTGGTTGTAGGCCGTCTCCACGGTGATCTTGCTGACCTCCAGATTCTGAGCCAGCGCCCGCTTGGAGGGCAGCTTTTCTCCGGGCTTCAGCTTGCCGGAGAGGATATCCCCCCGGATGCAGCGGTACAGCGCCTCATAAAGGGGCACGCCGGGGGCTTTTTTCAGTTCGTAGGTTACCATAACATCCCCCTTTCCCGGCGGGGAAAGCCGCAGTTTCGATCCCAAAGTACCAGAAGACTTCCGTTTTCCACGGAAATCTCCGCTTTTTCGCCTGTAAAATGGTTGCTGACGCCCAGTGGGAAGCCGCTGGTTAGGATGCCGCTTTCCAGCCCGTAGAAAAGGCCCCGCTCGGTGACGCCCTCGGCATCCTTGCCCATGCAGAACACGGAAATCATGCCGGAAAGCCCCGCCGGGAAGAAAATCGACCCGTTTTTCACCACCGTTGCCATAGTGGTGTTTCCCACCAGATACCCCACTGCGCCGTGATCCGCCAGAAATTGCAGGGTCTGGAAATTCGCCACGGTGTGATCCAGGCGGGGGCCGTCCAGACTGCCGTAAAGCAGAAATTCCCCGCAGCCCTGCCTCAGCCCCAGTCGGACAGCCAGCATGGCGTCGGTGTCATCCTTCTCCACCGGGAACACGTTGGCCCCGGACGGGGTGTAGCCCAGGGAGTCAAAGTCCCCCAGCACCGCGTCGGGGACAATCCCCAATCGATCCGTATGCCGCAGGCCGCCGTCGGCGGCAATCACATAGGTATCCGGCCCGATGGTTCGGGCAAGGCCGTTACACTCTGCCGCGCAGAAAATGACACATTCGCGCATCGTCATACCTCCAGTACCATCTGACCTTCCACTGACAGAGGAAGGTCATTCTGCTTTGCAGACGGCGGGGCCATGGCCCCGCCCTACGGTAAGATACTATTGTATCATAAACCCTTTCAAAGGGGAAGCCGGAATATTCCCGCCTGTCCGGCATAGCCTGTCTCAGGGGGGAATGGTATGCGGAAACGGGATTTTCTGATCTTACTGCTGGCGCTGGCTGCCGCCGCGACGGTCACCATCAGCATTTTCACTTGCAGCGCGCTGGAAACCGGCTCCTGGGGCCTGAGCTTCCGACAGGAGGGGATGCCGCCCATCGGCAACGCCGGGCGGGACCAGCTGGCCCGGTACAATGCGGCCTACATCGGAAACACGGAGGAAAAGGTACTGTACCTGACCTTCGACGCGGGCTACGAAAACGGCTGCACCGCCCAAATCCTGGACGCGCTGAAAGCCAATGACGTACCCGCCGCTTTCTTTCTGGTGGGCAACTACATTGAGAAAAACCCCGATCTGGTCAGACGCATGGTAGGGGAGGGGCACATTGTGGGAAACCACACCATGCACCACTATGATATGAGCAAATTGTCAGATAAAACGGCGTTTTCCAAAGAATTAACCGATCTGGAAGCCCTGTACCGGGACACCGTAGGGGCGGAAATGCCAAAGTTCTACCGCCCGCCGCAGGGGATTTACAGCGAGGAAAACCTGAAAATGGCCCAGGAGCTGGGCTACAAAACGGTATTCTGGAGCCTTGCCTATGTGGACTGGAAAAACGATTCCCAGCCCACGAAGGAGGAAGCCTTCGCAAAGCTGCTGCCCCGCACGCACAACGGCGCGGTGGTGCTGCTGCACTCCACCTCCAAAACCAACGCGGAAATACTGAATGAACTGATCGGAAAATGGAAGGAGCAGGGCTACCGGTTTGGGACGGTGGAGGAGCTGTTTGAAAATGCAGAATGCTGAATGCAGAATGCAGAATTGAGGTATTTCCTTCGGAAATAATTGAAATGAGTCCGCAAAGCGGACACCTCCATTTTGCATTTATCATTCATCATTTTGCATTAAAAAATGTCGGTCGATTGTAAAATGAAGTTGGACACCTGAAAAAAAAGGAATCCATAGTGACTTCCAATGTGGTAGAATGAAGTTCCCCAACACCATTCACCAGAGGTAATCACTATGGATCACACTCAGTATACCACAAATGGAGCA
>JAXEXE010000107.1:0-4338 GCA_034113565.1 Faecousia sp. | reverse complement strand
GCCACCCAGCTGTCAGCAATGTTGTAAAGCTGCTGGAATACGATGCTGCCGAACAGGGGCAGGCAGAATTTCCAGAGCACCGCCGATGGCTTTCCCACTGTCAGATCACGATTCATAAACGTTCACCATTCTCTTTCTCATGATTGATTTTCAGACCGAATAGTATTATAATTCAAAAAGAATCATATGTAAAATATATCTTTCTTATAATGTAATATTAAATTGATATGGTGAATCCCATGAATATCAGCTATGAAGCTTATCGTGTTTTTTACTACACGGCAAAAACCCGGAGTTTTACCCAAGCGGCAAACGCGCTGGGAAACAGCCAGCCCAATATTAGCCGGATCATCAAGAATCTGGAGCGGGAGCTGGGCTGCATTCTGTTCCTTCGGAACAACCGCCATGTGGAGCTTACCGCCGAGGGACAGACGCTGTACCGCCATGTGTCCGCTGCCTTTGAGCAGCTTCAGGCCGGGGAGGAGGCCCTGCGCAGAGGCGGCGGGCTGGACGGAGGGATTCTGCGGATCACGGCCACCGAGGTCGCCCTGCGGGTCTTCCTGCTGCCGGTGCTGTCGCAGTTCCGGGCCCGGTATCCCGGCGTTCATATCAAGCTGCTGAACAGCTCCACCCCGGCCGCCATTGAGGAGCTGAATAAGGGCCTTGCGGATCTGGCATTCGTCACGACCCCCGCTGACATAACCCAGAAGCTTCGGAGCACCCCGCTGGCCGACGTACAGGAGGTTGCCGTATGCGGCGGTGCTTATCGATCCCTGACGGGCTGCAAGGTCACGCTGGAAGCGCTTTCCGGGTATCCCCTGATCTCACTGGGGGAGCATGGAAGTACCTATCGGCTCTACAGGCAATTTTTCGCGGATCATCATGTGCCGTTTGAGCCGGATATTGAGGCAGCTACCGCAGATCAGATACTTCCCATGGTGAAAGCGAATCTGGGAATCGGCTTTGTTCCGGCGTCTTTCCTGTCGGAAGCGGATTGGGGGCAGTCCATCTATCCCATCGACCTGGCACAGAAGCTCCCGCCGCGCAAGGTCTGTCTGGTGGAATCCGCCCAATATTCTGCCGCTGCCGCCGCAAAAGAGCTGAAGAAAATCTGTTTCGCGCATTCCGCGGCTGTAGACTTGTTCCCTTGAAAGACTGACGAACCGGTGGATGTTCTGTATGATTTGAAGAATCAATAGATCTCGCTGTCCAGTACAATCATTTCATTAAGCGGTATCCATAGGTCATCGTTCAGAACCAACAAACGCTGATATCTGTCGTTTTTCTTTACCCCGTCGCTTACCGTGACATAGGCACCGCCGGACTTCCGCTCGTCGGAAACGAAATAGGTCACAGACACTTCCGGGTGTTCAGAAAGGTGTTCCACCAAAAGCTGCTGCCTGCGGTCAAGTTCCTCTCGGCTGTCCGCAGTCAGTTCAATGCGCTGCTCGGTGAGCCGCCCCATTTCCCGTATGGCGGCATCGAAACCGGCGAGGGCCGCAAAGGGGCTGAACTGAGCCGCCCGGTCCGTCATGGACATCCGCGGCCGGGTTTGGGAGACATGGTGCGGCAGGTTGATGATATCGTCGTATTGGTGATTATTTGTATTTGCCATCCTCCCACTTCCCTAATCCTGAATTATTCACACAGGCACACCTTGTAGTCCCATAACTGTACAGTAGCCGGCACCTGCTGTATAATGCGGATTGTGGCATTTATGCGGTGTTGCCTTAAGTGTCGTTATGAACCACTTTTTCGTGCTCACATCCACGAGACTATAGGATTGGATGATTCAAGGCAATCTATCTAATTCTGAAACGAAGCGTTTGCTATATACGGTTAAGTAGCGATTGTGTTATACACCGATATTCATGCCTTTTTCTCAGACCAGACACCGTTCGAGTCTTTTCGCTATCTTGATGTGTTATTCTCCCATTAGCCCCATAATGCTCTTTGAAAGGACATAACACATCTTAATGATGCAAACTGTATCTACGCACGTCCGAGCGGATTCAGGGACATTCTGTATTTTTCGCACAAATCATTACGCACTATTCCATCATTCAATAACTAAACAGGGAATCAAGCCCGGAAGTAAATACCGATTCAGTTCGGTGTATGCTTCCGGGCATTTTTTGTTGTCGTTTACCCGAAAAAAGTGTCAAAAAACCGAATTGTTCATTGTTCGGGCAAGACCACCTCCCTGTCAGATTTAATTTTCCCAAATCAAATCTGAACGAGGTATCAACAATGAAAGGCAACAGAAAATTCTACATTGCGTTAAATGGTGAAGTCCACGAAGTGAGCCGTGAGGTCTATCAGGCTTACTATCAAGGCAAACGGAAAGAGAAGTACATTTACGAAAAGGACCAGGTGCACGAAAACCACATTTTGGATATTTCGGGTATGGAGGAAGTGGAGGGGGAGAGTGGCTGCTGTTTGGCATCTGCGCAGCCCAGCATCGATGACCTGCTTCTTGAACAGGAATTGCATAACCATCTGCATCAGTGCCTTCAAATGCTCCCCGAAGCAGACCGAGCATTGATTCAGGAAATCTATTTTTCCGGAGAAACGGAATCCATCTATGCAAAAAAGATTGGGTTGACACAGCCCGGTGTCAGCAAGCGGCATAAAAAGATTTTGGCAAAGCTGAGGAAGTTTATGAACAATTTGTAAAACTTTAGAAAAACGGTCATACTATGCCTCTGAGTTCGGCTCAATTAGTGAAGGGGTACTTTACCACTTCTATGAACCTTGAAAACTGAATTACTCGTGGTAACAGGAACACTAAGCTGCAAGCAGCACTTCAGGAGCGTCGCCGGGACGGTGGGTTTCACTGGGAGGAGATATTGGAAATGCCATCCGAGCGAATCAACGCAGCCGTAACACCCGCTTTGGCAGGCGGGTATGCCGTGACCTTGCAGCGGTTAAAGATACTTGCTCACGCTCTCCCAAGGACTGGGGGGAAGCCCTAATACTTACGCCAGCTTTCACAGGCAGCGGAGTATTGGAGTTATGATCGTCTCGCCAGAGACAGCCTTTGCCACGCCCCCCGTCAGGGAACGAACAAATATGACGGGAAATCATCAAACTAAGGCATTAACGGAAAACTGCTGCCCCTTCGATTCGGATGTTTATTACAGTTCAAATGGATGGTACAGCGGTAATCAAAGTCAGATGCCGTGTGCTGGGGGATTTATCTCCCAGCACATCCATGTGATTTTGATACACAGAGAGAAACACGGCAGGAGGTGAATGGATATGAGTGTTTCCACAAAAGATGCCTATTCTCAGATGTTTGCAAAGTATCCTGATGTTGTGTCAGTGACGCAGCTTGGCCAGATGCTGCACATCAGCGAGCGATTGGCATATCGACTGATTCGGGAAAATCAAATTGCCTGTCTCAAAATTGGCCGTACATATAAAATCCCCAAAATCAATGTCATAAAATATTTGGGAATTATCGATCAATCTCCTACAATCAGGGCTTGACAAGTTTGCGCTTTTTCCCCGTCAATGCTACAATAACTCCGTCAATGACGGGTGTTAATCGGCACAACCAAAAGGAGGAATCAGATAATGGTTGCTGGACACCTGAGAGAACAAAATGGATATTACCAGATGATATTAAGCTGGAAGGATAACCTTGGCAAAAGAAAAACAAAGTCCATAAGCACAGGCTTGACAGTCAAAGGAAATAAGAAGCGAGCGGAAGCGCTGCTCTTAAAAACCCGTGAGGAATTTGCCCCGGACAATCTTCCGGAAAACGCCGGGATGCTGTTTGACGAGTTCTTATTGAAGTGGCTGAAAGACAAATCCTCGGCTATGTCTGCCAAAGAGTACGCTGGCTATGCCTATACTGTCAAAGGAATTATCATTCCATATTTCAAACAGAAATCGATCATGCTCCCAGCACTGACCGCAAAAGAAATCGAATGCTTCTTTCAGCATGCACGCTCGAACGACGATGCCACACCGGATGAATTGATTTTCTATCATGAAACGCTTACCACTTGCCTTGGGTACGCAGTTGATCTTCGCTGGATCGCCACAAATCCGGCAGAAGCGGCGAACCCTTGCTGCGACCAGGCTCCCATTCTTTTTGCAGACTTTATCAGGGAATGGCTGGAAATGATGCGAAGCAAAGTAGGGGAAACCACCTATGCTGCTTACGCCATGAACGTTGAGAAAAGTATCATTCGTAAATTGCAAGTTCAAGTTGGACACCCAGCGGTAGAAAAAACGGGTTCCATCTTAGCCACAGTTTTGGTTGAAGCGTCAGATTCAACCAAAATTGGGGCTTCCGCAGCCGCTTAGGCTGCGCAAACAATGTCAAGG
>JAXEXE010000106.1:0-46619 GCA_034113565.1 Faecousia sp. | reverse complement strand
CCTTGACATTGTTTGCGCAGCCTAAGCGGCTGCGGAAGCCCCAATTTTGGTTGAATCTGACGCTTCAACCAAAACTGTGGCTAAGATGGAACCCGTTTTTTCTACCGCTGGGTGTCCAACTTGAACTTGCAATTTACGAATTCTTAGAAATGCTATTCAATGCAAAAAATGTGGAGACATTATAGAATCCGTCTCTGTACATGATTTCAAATCTTGCTCCTGTGGTACCTGCTCGGTTGATGGCGGGCATAACTACCTCAGGAGGTGCGCCAAGTCGTTAGATGACTTCATTGACCTAAGCGAATTTGGAAATAGGACAAAGAAGAAAAAGAAATAAGCTTTTCTTTTCCGTTTATATTCCGAATAGCCATTTTGAAAACAATTATCTGACAGAATGTGCAAGCAAAACACACCATATCTACCAGCACATCAAAATATTTCGTACTACAATTTGTAAGATCGTACTACCTTGTGACAAGATAGTACGATCTTCTTTCTATATGAGGAACCAAAACTATATCGCGCAAGTATCGTCTGGCGTCAATGTGAGATACTAACCCAGAGGTGAGGAAAATGGCAAAGAAAGGTATGACCCATCCCGATGTGACCCGTGGGCCGAGAAATGAGACTTCCCCTGTCCCCCAGATTCAGGGCAAGGCCAAAAGCGGCAAAGAGAAAGCAAATCCTATCATCGCGGGAACCACCGGCGCAAATCAGAAGGTGTGGCATGAAAAGCCCATATCCAAGGCTCACGGGATCATTGACACAGACTTGGCAAGGGACAATCTGGAAAACGACATTCCGTTTGCGGATTTGCAGGACCTGTAATACCCAATGCAGGGCACGGGAACAGCGTGCCCTGCGCATAGTCCATTCCTTCAAACGAAGCAGACGGCTATGTACTGACAACAAGAAACCGCTTACTCGAAACAATCAAGTAAGCGGTTCGGTATGTATTAGATTCTTTTCACTGGGGCAGAAAGGACTTTCAGAATCAGCTCGTCCACACAATCTGTAAAGCGCCCCTCATGGACCAGCCGATTTTTCATCTGGACAAGGCTTCTAATCAAAACTCTGTACTCAATCTCATCCAGGTACAGGTAGTGCCTTTTCTTCAGCATGGGGGATTCCTCCTTTATGTCGTTTCTCTGATTCCATTATAGACAATCTACATTTCCCCTTCAAGTGTGCAGGAATATATATTGTCACCTTCCATTCCGCGGTCCTTGCAGAACATCCTTTCCCACCAACCAAAGCTGCCCAAGGGGATTTTTCACAATTACCCGGCACAGCGGCAGCTTCCGGAGGTTGGTTTGTTCAATCCCCTCCTCCAGTTTGCTACTGGGATCGGATTCATCCGCAATGTGCCCCCACGCCTCCGAAATCGGCAGCGGTTCGGCTCCACCAGTTTTACTCGAGTCCAAGTCGTCTTGGGCTCGGGTTTCTTTTGTAAACGTAAAACCTCCCCGCGGCTTGCATAGCAGGTCAGCGGCATGTAAGCGTCAAAGCGTAAGCGCTCAATAATCGCCCGCCTAGCATCTCCCCCTCTTCTATGAGATAATATCCCAAAACTTGAAAAACTTACGGTGAGTTTTTCGAGAAGACGGATAGAGATGGTGTCAAATGGGAGAAGTATTAGCAGTACGGGATGCGTATCGGGCACAGGAGTGGGCAAGGCTCATACAGGAGTGCAGCGCCAGTGGATTAACGAAGCGGGAATTCTGTCAGCAACGAGGAATCTCCAAGAAGAGCTTTTATTACTGGCTCAGGAAATTGCGGATGAAGATGGTCGGGTCTGCGGAAATTGACGAACTGAAGCGCAAGCTGGAGCATATGAATGAGATCCTGCTCAATGCGCAAAGAGCCCGGTTTGGGCAGTCCAGCGAGAAGAACACCTATGTATTGCAGGAGCAGACCAGCCTGTTCAACGAAGCAGAATCGTCTCAGGATCACAAAGCAGACGAACCCAAGCCGGATACCATTTTCGTTGAGGCGCATGAGCGGAAGAAGGAACGCAGCCAGGCCGAGATGCTGAAGCACCTGCCTGAGGAAGAGGTGCTTCTGGAAATTCCGGAAGAACAGCGCTTATGCAGCAAATGCGGTGGGAAGATGAAACCCATTGGCAAGAAGTTCCTTCGTCACGAAATGCAGATCATCCCAAAGCAGATACAGTATCAACCAAAAGCAGCAGCTCTGCGCTTTCCTGGATAACGGTGAGGTTCCGATCTCCAATAATCTTGCTGAAAACGCAATCCGGCCCTTTACCCTGGGACGAAAGAACTGGCTGTTTTGCGATACGCCGAAAGGTGTCGAGGCAAGCGCCATTGTATACTCCCTGGTGGAAAGCGCGAAGGCAAATGGGATTGAGCCGTTCGCATATCTCCAGCATGTGCTGGTACAGCTTCCATACTTTGGGAAGTCACCCATCTCATGAAGAACTGGAAACCCTCATGCCTTGGGCACCCCATATCCAGCAAGATTACAAGATGCCAAACTCCGATGCTTACGAAAAATGCTATCTCGATTAGCGGCAGACCTCAAACACGAGACCTGCCGTTTTTGTTACTACTGTGCGATTATAATGCGCTTACGATTATTCTTTCCCTGCCCCAGCTATTGGCATAGAGCCTGAAAACCTCCGGCCCGTGTGGGTCGGAGGTTTTGGTGTTGGGATTACTTGAAGCCGGCCTGCTCCAGCAGAGCGGGAATCTTGGACTCCCAGCCTAGACTCATGATGTGCACGCCCTGGCAGTAGGGCTTGCACTCCCGGATGATCCGGGCGGCGATTTCCACGCCGGTGATACCGGCCTTGGTCTTCTCCTTGTCAGCCTGCAGCTCAGCGATCAACTCGTCGGGGATATGAACACCGGCCACATTCTTGTTCATGAACTTGCACATACCGGCAGACTTGGGGATGATGATGCCCACCTGAACAGGCTTGCCAAACTGCTTAGCTTTTTCCATGAACTTGATGAACTTCTCAGGCTCAAACACAGCCTGGGTCTGGAAATACTCGGCGCCGGCCTTGACCTTGCGCTCCATCTTCACCAGCTGTGCGTCAACGGAGTCAGAGCAGGGGGACACCACCGCGCCCTTGGCAAACTTGGGGGGCTCACCCACCAGCTCGTTGCCGCCCAGATCCACACCGGTCTCCAGCAGGCTTGCAGTGTGCAGCAGGGAAACGGAGTCCAGATCGAAGACGGGCTTGGCCTGAGGATGGTCGCCCAGCTTGGTATGGTCACCGGTGAGGCACAAAATGTTGTCAATGCCCAGCATGGCAGCGCTCAGCAGGTCAGACTGCAGGGCGATGCGGTTCCGGTCACGGCAGGTCAGCTGGAAGATGGGGTTCAAGCCCGCGTCCTTCAGCACCTTACAGGTGGCGAGGGAACCCAGACGCATGACAGAAGACTGGTTATCGGTGACGTTGACGAAATGGACGCCGGACAGGTACTTCTTGGCCTCTTCTACCATGCCGTCAATATGAATTCCTTTGGGAGGGCCGACCTCGGCAGTAACTACAAATTCACCGTTATCAAACAGTTCCGTAATTCTCATAATTCTATTCGCTCCTAATTTATTCAGATTCTTTGGCGGCCTTGGTAGCCTCGTCGGTATTAAAGTCATGCAACTGCGTGGGGCACTTCAAAACGTCCAGACGGCCCTGGGCCTTCAGGCGCTGATAAATCCGCTCCCAGCCGCACTCCATGGTGGGATTGACCTCGCACTTGCCGTCCTTGGTGCCGCCGCAGGGGCCGTTCACCAGGCTCTTGGAGCAGGCGGTGATGGGGCAGATGCCGCCGGTCAGGTTCAGGAAGCATTCGCCGCACTGACCGCAGTCGTATTCCAGCGGGGTCACACCCTGGAAGCCGGGCAGCTCGATGGTATCGCAGCAGGCGTAGACAGGCTTGTCCTCCAGCACCTCGGAGAGGGTCTGCACACCGACACCGCAGGAGAATACCAGCACGGCGTCCGCCTCGGCAATCTTGGCCATGGGCGCGCGCAGCCGCAGGGCCAGCTCGTCAGGGTTGCAGACATAGTCGGTGGTGAAGATACCCACGACCTTGCCTTCCTCGGACAGCTTCTTCTGCAGGGCCTTTGCCTCTTCCTCGGGGAAGCCAACTTCTTTACAGCCGTGGCAGTTGATGATGAAAACCTTGCCGGAAGCCAGGGAAGCGATTGCTTCTTCAGATTTCAATTTTGTAATCAACATATGTTTCCTTCATCCCCCTTATTTCTTCTTCAGCAGAGGCGCGATCATACCCTTGGCGGCGTTGATCTTGGACACCAGAGGAATCTTGGACGAGCAGATGTACTCACAGCACTTGCAGGAGAAGCAGTCCATCACGTTCAGCTTCAGCAGGGTGTCGGTATCACCCAGCTGGGCGTACTTGTAGATATCCAGCGGCTGCAGCTCCATGGGGCACACGTCCACGCAGCGGCCGCACTTGATGCACTCCTTCTCCTCGGTGTGGTCGGCGGCGATGGCAATGATGCCGTTGGAGCCCTTGATAATGGGCACGTTGGTATCCTTAATGGGAGCGCCCATCATGGGGCCGCCCATCTTCAGCACCACATCGTCGCCGGTGATGCCGCCGCAGTGATCGATGATCTCCTGCACATTGGTGCCCAGCTTCACCATGTAGTTGCCGGGCTTGGCGATGAATTCGCCGGTGACGGAAACCACACGCTCAACCAAAGGCATACCCTTCTGGATGGCATCGGAGATGGCCTTGGCGGTGGAGGTGTTGCTCACCACGCAGCCCACATCGGCGGGCAGCTTGCCGCTGGGCACCTGACGGCCCATGACCTTCTTAATGAGCATCTTCTCAGCGCCCTCGGGGTACTGGGTTTTGGCAGCGCAGACGCGGATATTGTCGTAAGGAGCGACCTTTTCTTCCATCAAAGCGATGGCGTCGGGCTTATTGTCCTCGATGAGGATGACGCCCTCGGGGGCGCTGACGGCCTTCATCATGGCCCGCAGGCCGAAGACGATGTCGTCGGCGTACTCCAGCATGACACGGTGGTCAGCGGTCAGGTAAGGCTCACACTCGGAGCCGTTGATGAGGACGGCATCGATGGGCTTGCCGGGCTTCAGCTTGACGTAGGTGGGGAAGGTGGCGCCGCCCATGCCGACGATGCCCTTCTCCTTGACGATGTCGATGATCTCGTCGGGCGTCAACTCCTCCAGAGGCTTGTTGGGCACAACAGACTCATGGAGGGTGTTCTTGCCGTCGTTCTTGATGACAACGCTCATAATGCCGGGGCCCTTGTTGGGATGGGTATGGGGCTCCACGGCGATGACGGTGCCGCTGACGCTGGAATGGACAGGAGCACTGATGAAGCCCGCCTGCTCACCGATGAGCTGACCGACCTTCACGGTGTCGCCGGGCTGAACCACGGGGTTCGCGGGGGCACCGATGTGCATGGCCAGAGGGATGATGACGGTGTCCGGCTCCGGGAATTTCTGCAGAGCCAGATGCTCGGTGTATTCTTTGTTCTCGGTGGGATGGACGCCGCCGTAGAAGCCCTCGTAGCGCTTGGCCCGGGCCTCTTCCACATAAGCCTTGATGGTGTCCACGTCATTTACGGAGTAGTCCCGCAGCTGAACGGGCTGATCCAGGAATTCTTTGGTTCTGCCCTGCTTTTCCAGACGCTGATAGATCTTCTCCCAGGCGCAGTCCTTCTTGGGGTCGATTTCGCACTTGCCGTCCTTGGCGCCGCCGCACTGGCCGTTGACCAGACTCTTGGTGCAGTCCACAATGGGGCAGATGCCGCCGGTGACGTTCAGGTAGCACTGGGCGCAGGCGCCGCAGGTCTTCTTCGTCAGGGCCATGCCGTGATGTCCGATGTAGTTCAGGGAGTTGGTCGCCGTAAAGACGGGAACGCTCTGAAGATCCGCCACGGTCTGCACGCCGAGACCGCAGGAGATGACCACCACATTCTCAGTGCCCTCCGGCACGATGCCCGCCAGCTTCTTTTCGGTCTGCACCTTGTTGCAGAGGAAATCCAGCTTTGCGGTTCCGGTGATGGTTTTTCCCTGTTCCTGAGCAATGGCGGCAAACGCGCCGCTTTCCGGCTCTTCGGTTGTGTTGAACTCTTTGAAGCACTTGTTGCAGGCAACCACAAAGAAGTTATCCTTCCCTGCGAGCAAGCCTTCCAGTTCTTCTTTGCTCTTTAACACATACTTGGTATAATCCACCAAATATCACCTTCTTATCCTTTTGTTCTTCGTTTGCGTGCAAACGATTACAGAATGGATTATACCATACACACCATACAAATGTCCAGTATTTCCCATGCTTTTTTTCAGTAAATTTTCCTTATTTCTCTTGGTTTAGTTAGCATTCGCTAATTTAATTTGTCAAAAAAGGGCGCTCGTCGGGCGCAGCGCGGGCGTTCTTCGCGGGCATGAATGGGACGCGGTCCGGCAATCCGCTCCCGGTTCAGCATAAAAACCGCCCGGTTTGCTGGAAACCGGGCAGTAATTGTTATCTCCTCAATGCTGTTTCCAGGTGCTGCGGGAGAACAGAACCAGAATCGGGAAAATTTCCAGTCTGCCTGCCAGCATATCCAGAATCAGAACCAGCTTGGAAGTCACGCTGTAGGCGGCGTAATTGCAGGTGGGGCCTACGGCCTCCAAACCGGGGCCGATATTATTGAAGCAGGCCAGAACCGCGCTGAAATTCGTCCCGATGGAAAAGCCGTCCAGAGAAATGACCACAAAGCTCAAAAGCAGAATAATCATATAAGCGGACAGGTAAGCGTTGGCGCCGTCCAGCACCTTCTCGTCCATCACCTGACCGTTGATGCGAATGGACTGCACCCGGCGGTGGTGGAGCACCTGATGGATATTGCGCCGCAGAATCTTAAACAGCAGCAGCGCCCGGGCGCATTTCAGGCCGCCGCCGGTAGAGCCGGCACAGGCACCGATCACCATGAGCAGAAGCAGAAGGCTCTGGGAAAAGGCAGGCCACTGTCCAAAATCCGTGGTGGCAAAGCCCGTGGTCGTCATGATGGAAGAAACCTGAAACGCCGCATGGCGGATGGTCTCGCCGATCGTGGTATAAAGTCCACGCAGGTTCAGGGTGATGAGCAGAATGCTGCCCAGCATAATTCCCACATACAGGCGCAGCTCCTCGTCCTTGAATACGCTTTTGAAATTGCCCAGCATCAGCAGATAGTAGCAGCTGAAGTTCACGCCGAACAGCGCCATAAACACCGTGGTCACATTCTGAATGTAGGGAGAATAACCGGCGAGGGAGTCGTTTTTCACGCCGAAGCCGCCGGTGCCGGCGGTGCCGAAGGCGGTGCAGACCGCTTCCAGCAGGGGCATCTTCCCGATGACAAGGAAAATAATGTTGGCTATGGTCAGAATTAGGTACAGGATGTACAGAATTACCGCGGTTTTCCGCATTTTGGGAACCAGCTTGCCCACGTTGGGGCCGGGGCTTTCCGCCCGCAGCAGGTGCATGGTAAAACCCTGTCCCTTGCCGTTGCCCGGCGCGAAAGCCAGCAAAAACACCAGCACGCCCATGCCGCCCAGCCAGTGGCTGAAGCTGCGCCAGTACAGAATACCCCAGGAAAGGGACTCCACCTCCGGCAGGATAGACGCACCAGTGGTGGTAAAGCCGGACACAATCTCAAAAAACGCGTCAATGAATTTGGGAATCTCCCGGGAAAAGTAGAAGGGCAGGCAGCTCAGCAGGCTCAATACAATCCAGCTGACGCCCACACAGACCAGGCCCTCCCTTGCGTAGAAGGCGCTGGGCGCGCTGCGGCAGGTCAATTGCAGCAGGCCAATGACTACGGTAAAAATGCCCAGCGTGAGCAGAAAGCCGTATACCGCCCTGTCTTCCCGGTAATACAGGCTGATGAAAAGCGCCGGAAGCATAAACACAGCGCCGATTGTCAGAATCTGGGCAACAAACCGCCCCATCATTTTGTAATTCATGGCAAATCCTTCACGCAAAAATGTCGTTCAGCTGGCGAAGCGTACCCTGACCGCTGGTGACCACCACGATGGTGTCTCCTCGGGTGAAGGAGGAATCACCGCCGGGAATCTCCGTGTGGGAACCGTGGGTGATGCTGACCAGCAGCACATTGTCTTTGAGCTTGAGATTCTTCAGGGGCGTATCACAGTGCAGCGTCGTCTCGTCCACCTGAAATTCCACTGCCTCCGCCTGTCCGTGAGCAATCATGTGCACACTTACCGCCGCGCCGGTCTGATTCTGCATGGCGCGCACATACCGGGCAATGTTGTTGCAGCACAGCTCCTTGGGGCAGACCACGCTTCCCAACGCCAGCGCGTCGATCATGGCATGGTTCTCCATACGGCTCAGCTTGGTAATCACCTGTGGCACTCCCCTGCTCTGGGCATACAGGGAGATAATCATATTCAGCTCATCAATGCCGGTCAGGCTTACCAGCGCGTCCACCTTGGAAAGGCCCTCGCTCTCCAGCAGCAAATGGTCCGTGCTGTCGCCGTGAAGCACGGTCACATTGGGCAGCAGGGCGGAAAGCTCCTGACAGCGCCCGTAGTCCTTTTCAATGAGCTGAACGGAAATGCCATGCCTGTCCAGCATGGCTGCCAGGTAGAAGCTGACCCGCCCGCCGCCGCAGAGCATGACCCGGCGCACCCGGCGGGTAATAATGCCCAGATTGCGCAGCAGAGTCGTCAGGTTCTGAGCCGGGGCAGTCACGAAAATGCGGTCGCCTTCCCGGAGGACAAAGTTGCCGTTGGGCGCAATGGCCGCGCCGTTTCGCAGAACCGCGCAGACCAGAACCCGGCAACCCGCAACGCTGTTCATATCGCTGAGCGCCACATTGCACAGCTTGCTGGATGCATCAATCCGCAGCTCCACGATCTCCGTGCGGCCTTTGGCAAAGGTATCCCGCTTGAGAAAGCCGGGGTATTGCAGCAGGTGGGCAATCTCCTGAGCCGCCTGCTTTTCCGGATTGATGGTCATGGACAGGCCGAACACATCTTTCATGGCGTAGATCTGTTCGGTATATTCCGGGTCCCGGATTCTGGCGATGGTGTGCAGCTTCGGGTTGAGACAGTGGGCTGTAGTGCAGCACAGCAGGTTGATGGCGTCAGCGTTTGTCGCCGCGATCAGCAGCTCCGCCTCCCGGACACCGGCCTGCTGCAGAATGTTCATGGACGCGCAGTTGCCGGAAACCGACATCACATCGTACTGCTCCTGAGATTCTTCCAGCACATTGGCATTGGTATCAATCAAAGTGATGTCATGGCCTTCCGCAGACAGCAGCCGCGTCAGCGTAGAGCCAACCTTTCCGTTACCGGCAATGATTATGTTCATAACAACCCCCGATTCTGAAGAATTTCCGTACTTCCGGCTATTGTATCATTGATCTGCACAAAAAACAACTATTTTTTGCGCACAGAAAAGCCCGCCGCTTTGAAAGCGGCGGGCTCCTCCGTTTGGAAAGAAGAGAGGTAGAAAAGAGGGTCTGTACGAATGAAAGGCAAGCGGCTCACGGCTTCCGCCGCCCTTCATGGTTATAGGATAAAGCGCGATTATTGCGGGAATATAAACGAGGGCAAAACAAATTGTGTACGGTTCATTAAGAATTCCTTATCATCTTATCAATTGTATGGTAAATTCTTGACTTATTGCCAGAAACTGTGTATTCTGAGTGTCAGAGAATTAAGGAAGCTCCGAATAAATCGGCAAGAGCTGACAGCGAGAGATTTTGATTCGGCAGAAAGTTTGGAAAGCAGAGGAATACTGTATGTATTTCCTGTTTTTCAAACCGCACTGTCGGAGCAAAAGATCCGCTGCTCAGCCGCAGATGATTTGTTCAGAGGTTCCTTAGCCCATCGGAACCAGGAGGTATTTTGCATGAATGAATATGAACAGGCACTGCAATTAAAGGAAGAAACCGTGGCCCACCGCCGGTTCTTCCACCAAAATGCCGAGATAGGGCTGGAAATGCCCAAGGCCGTGGACTATGTAATGCAGGAGCTGACGAACGCCGGGCTTCAGCCCCGGAAGTGCGGACACGGCGTCACCGCCCAGCTGGGCTCCGGCGGCAAAACGCTGCTGCTCCGGGCGGACATGGACGCCCTGCCCATGCCGGAGCTCAGCGGTGAGCCCTTCGCCTGCCCCACCGGCACGGAGGCCCACACCTGCGGCCATGATTTTCACGCCGCCATGCTGCTGACCGCCGCAAAAATGCTCAAGCAGCGGGAAAGTGAACTGAAGGGTACCGTCCGCTTCATGTTCCAACCCGCCGAAGAGACCTTCGAGGGCAGCCGGGATATGATCGCAAACGGCATTCTGGACGGCGTGGACGCCGCCCTTGCCTTCCACGTCTCCCCCGGTAAGATGCCCGTGGGGCTTGTAATGTACAACAGCACCGGCACCATGATGTTCTCCGTGGACGGCTTCCGTATCACCATCTACGGTCAGGGCGGTCACGGCGCCTACCCCCACACAGCCGTGGACCCAATCAACATCGGCGTCCACATCCATCTGGCATTGCAGGAGCTGATTGCCAGAGAGGCCGACCCCACCCATGCCTGTGTGCTGACCATCGGTCAGTTCAGCGCCGGTTCCGCCGCCAATATTATTCCCGATGAGGCGGTCTTGCAGGGCACCCTGCGCACCAACAACCGGGAGTCCCGGGACAAGCTGGTGCGGCGCATTAAGGAAGTGGCAGAAAAAACCGCGGCAGTCTATGGTGGTACGGTGAGCATCGAGTGGATTTCTCAGGTTCCGCCCCTGATCTGCGACCACGACCTTGTGGAGTCTGTCATCGGCTATATGAAGGAGCTTCCGGTTCCCAATATGGCTTTCTATTCCAATGTCACCGCCAGCGCTTCCGAGGATTTCTCCATCGTATCGGAAAAGGTTCCCACCGCCTTTATCTACCTGTCCTCCGGATATCCCGACGAACGGGGCGACTATCCCGCCCACAATCCCAAGGCCATGTTCAACGAGGATGTGTGCCCCAACGGTGCGGCCTTCCTAACCCACTGCGCCAAGCGGTGGCTGGAGGATCACGCCTGAATACCACAAAAGGGGCAGCTCACGCTGCCCCGCTTTTTTCAGGCTGGATTCTGCGCCGCGATATTGCTGCGGGCAAACAGGATTCGTCCCGCTCCGTCCGCTGTCTCACAAAGAAACTCCCCTTTGGGGTCTCCCGCCGGATACAGCTCCATGAGCTTACTCTCACCATCCGAATTCACCGTAAACAGGAGAATGCGGTCTTTGCAGAAAAGGTACGCGCCGCAAAAGCCATCCTCCGCCCCGCGGGTGCCTTCCGGTCTTGAAATAATGCCCTCATGGAACTGATACAGCCGTCCATCCTCCGCGCCGTACCAGTCCCCGGTAAAATCCGCCGGGTCCACAGCCGTCTGCGACAGCAGACAGCCCCCGACGATCAGTGCAGTTAAAATAATTCCCAACCCTATCCAACGCTTCATGGAGTTCCTCCGGTTTCCTGTTCGTGAGACTATTATACACGCCCCGCTGCCAAACCGCAATCCCTCCGGGCGAAAAATTATGTAAACTTATTTTGTCAATTTTCGACAAATCCGATAAAGTCAAAAGCCCGGTCACAGACCGGGCTTTCAGCATATTGTTTAATTCTTCAGGCTTTGCAGCGGCGCGGGGATTCTGCCGCCCCGGGCAACAAACAGCTCGCTTCCCTTATCGTGCACCGGCATCACCGGCGCGCTGCCAAGCAGGCCGCCCATTTCCACCCGGTCGCCCACCACTTTACCGGGGGCGGGGATGATGCGGACGGCGGTAGTCTTGGAGTTCACCATGCCGATGGCCGCTTCGTCCGCGATGATAGCGGAAATGGTAGCGGCGGAGGTATCCCCCGGCACCGCGATCATGTCGAGACCCACAGAGCAAACACAGGTCATAGCCTCCAGCTTATCCAGCACCAGCGTACCAGACTCGGCGGCGGCAATCATGCCCTCATCCTCAGACACGGGAATGAACGCGCCGGACAGGCCGCCCACATGGTTGGACGCCATGACGCCGCCCTTTTTCACCGCGTCGTTCAGCATGGCAAGGGCCGCCGTGGTGCCGTGGGTGCCGCAGACCACCAGGCCCATCTCTTCCAGAATCCGGGCCACGCTGTCCCCCACAGCGGGAGTCGGCGCAAGGCTCAAATCCACGATGCCGAAGGGCACACCCAGCCGCTTGGAGGCCTCCCGGCCCACCAGCTGGCCCATGCGGGTAACCTGAAAGGCAGTCTTCTTGATGGTCTCCGCCACCACGTCAAAGGGCTGACCCTTCACGCTCTGCAAGGCGTGATACACCACACCGGGGCCGGACACGCCTACATTCAGCACACACTCCGGCTCGCCGATACCGTGGAAAGCACCCGCCATGAAAGGATTGTCCTCCACCGCGTTGGCAAATACCACCAGCTTGGCACAGCCCAAACCATCATTATCTGCGGTCAGTTCGGCGGTTTTCTTCACAATTCGGCCCATTTCCGCAACGGCATCCATGTTGATGCCCGCCCGGGTGGAGCCAACGTTGACGCTGGCGCAGACCCGCTCCGTAGCCTTCATGGCCTCGGGGATGGAGCGAATCAGCTTCCAATCGCTTTCCGTGCAGCCCTTCTGCACCAGCGCGGAAAAGCCGCCGATGAAGTTGACACCGCAGGTTTTCGCGGCGGCATCCAGCGTCCGGGCAATCTCCACATAGGACTCCGTCTGGCAGGCGGCGGCAACCAGAGAAATCGGCGTAACGGAAATCCGCTTATTCACGATGGGGATGCCGAATTCCTTCTCGATTTCCTCACCGACCCGCACAAGGTCACGGGCGCGGGTGGTGATCTTCTTATAAATCTTCGCGCAGCAAACGCTCAGGTCCGCGTCACAGCAATCCAGAAGGCTGATGCCCATGGTAATGGTACGGATATCCAGATGGCGCTTTTCAATCATATCCTGGGTCGCCAGGATTTCATTGTAATTCAGCATGGGCTCACCTCAAATGCGGTGCATGGCTTCGAAAATATCCTCCCGCTGCACGCGGATGGACAAGCCCATTTCCCTGCCCAGCTCGTCCATTTTCGTGACCAGCTCGGCAAGGGGAACATTGCACATGGACACCTCCACCACCATCATCATGGTAAAGTAGCCCTGCATGACGGTCTGGTTGATGTCCAACACGTTCACTTCAAACCCGGCAAGGGCGGTGCAGACATTGGCAATAATACCCACCCGGTCCTTGCCCACAACGGTAACAACTGCTTTCATGGCACAATCCCCTCTCAGACTTCGTAATCCGCAGCCACACGGCTGTCCAGCAGATGGAAGAAGTGAGTCTTGGCTTCCTGATGCAGGGGGTGGGTGGCATAGGCGGTCAGGGTCTCTTTGCTCTCAAATTCAGAATACAGGGCGTAGTCCATGCCGTTATAGGCCTGACGGATTTCCATTTTCAGAAGGCCGGGGATTTTGCCCACCAGCGGCTCCAGAACGGAAGCGATCAGCTTCACAGCCTCGACCTTATCAACGCCTTCTTTGAGAGTGTACAAAACGATATGCTTAACCATTTTTCTTTCTCCTTTTTATGAAAACACCGGGGCTGCGCGCAGTCCCGGTGTTCATTTTTAATAACTTACTCAGCGTCCTCGCCGTTATCCTCCAGCAGAGCGCGGATGGACAGGGAGATGCGCTTGTTCTCGGCGTCCACGTCGGTGATCTTGACCTTGACCTCCTGACCCTCGGACAGCACATCCTCGGGCTTGCCAATACGGCGGTCAGCGATCTGGGAAATGTGGATCAGACCGTCCACACCGGGCAGAATCTCAGCGAAAGCGCCGAAGGTCATCAGCTTGACAATCTTGGCATCCACCACATCGCCAACGGAGTAGTTGGTCATGAACTGGTTCCAGGGGTTCATCTCGGCGGTCTTGTAGCCCAGAGAAATCTTGTGCTTCTCAGGGTCGAAGGAGATGACGTAAACGTCGATCTCGTCGCCGACCTTCACAACGTCAGCGGGGGTCTTGATGCGGTTCCAGCTCAGCTCGGAGACGTGAACCATGCCGTCCACACCGCCGATGTCCACGAACGCGCCGTAGGAAGTCAGGGACTTCACAACGCCATGGTACTTCTTGCCGACCTCGATCTCGCTCCAGATCTTCTCCTGCGCGGCCTTGCGGGCCTCGGAGGTGACGGCGCGGATGGAGCCGATGACACGGCGGCGGGCACGGTTGACCTCGGTGATCTTCATCTGCACGGTCTTGCCCACCATGCCGGCCATATCACCGCCCTTGGCGATGCCGGACTGGGAAGCGGGAATGAAGACACGGATGCCCTTCACATTGGCAACCAGGCCGCCCTTGTTCTCCTCGGTGATGGTGCCTTCCACGGTGGTCTTGTCCTCCACCCACTGGGCCATGTCGTCCCAGACCTTCAGGCCGTCCAGCTTCTTCTTGGACAGCTGCACAGTGCCTTCCTGATCGTTGACACGGACAACGAACACTTCGATCTCATCGCCCACCTTCAGAATATCCTCGGGCTTCACGGAAGGATCGTTGCTGACTTCGTCATAAGGGATGTAGCCGGCGTGCTTGGTGCCCAGATCCACCTGAACCTCGGTGTTACCGATACCGGTAACGGTGCCAACGACCTTATCTCCTGTATTTAAAGTCTTGATGGACTGCTCGAGAAGTTCGGCAAAGTTCTCCTCCTGCACAGCCTCAGCATTGGTAATTTCGCTCATAGTCTTGTTGACCTCCTTTATAATCCACGCCGGAGTCGACGCACCGGCAGTGATTCCAACATCGCTGACACCGGAAAAGTCCTCCGCTTTCAGCTCGGCGGCGTTATCCACCAGAAAGACCTTATCGCAGTGTTCTCGGCAAATCATAGCGAGACGGCCTGTGTTGGAACTCTTGGGGTCTCCGACAACGACCATTGCCTGGCATACTTCACTCAGTTCTGCTGCTTCGCTTTGCCTATACTCAGTTGCTCTACATATTGTATCAAAAATTTTCAAGTTAGTAAACTGTTTTTTTGCAATTTCACAGCACAATTTCCACAAAGATTCTGTGCTTGTTGTTTGCGAAACTATGCAAATCGCTGAATCTCGCAGTTTTTCATTGGCTTTTGCCCAGTTTTCCAGGTCCTCCGGGCCTGCAAAGACCCGGCAGTCGGTGCACCATCCGGCGATGCCCTCCACCTCCGGATGGGTGGGCGTGCCAATAATAATGGGAAGCCTTCCTTCCTCCTCTGCCCGGCTTACAATGGTATGAATGCGCTTGACAAAGGGGCAGGTAGCGTCAATAATCTCCACATTCTGCCGCTCCAGCCGTTCATACACCCCCCGGCTGACGCCATGGGAGCGGATAATCACCGTCTCCCCCGGCAGCGCTTCCTCAGGGGTATCGATTACCCGGACACCCATTTTTTCAAATTTATCCACCACGTGACGGTTGTGGATGATGGGGCCAAGGGTCGCGACCTTTTTCCCGGCCTGAGCAGTCTGCTCCACCAGCTCCACCGCCCGGCTGACGCCAAAGCAGAAGCCGGCGCTTTTGGCGACCCGGACACTCATTGGGCCACCTTCTTCGCGATGGTCTCCTTCATGGAGGCGATGACCTCGTCAATGCCCATGTCGGAGGTATCCAGCTTGACGGAGTCCCGGGTCATCTTCAGGGGCGCCACTGCCCGGTGGGTGTCCTGGAAGTCGCGCTGCTGGATTTCCTTCAGAATCTTCTCGTAATCCGCCTTCTGGCCCTTTTCCAGCAGTTCCTTTGTACGGCGGCGGGCACGAACCTCGGGAGAAGCCGTCAGGAAGAATTTTACCGTGGCGTTGGGAAGCACCACCGTGCCGATGTCCCGACCGTCCATAATCACATCGTGATTTTCGGCAACCTCCCGCTGCATATCCAGCAGCATATCCCGGACAATGGCATGGGCGGAGATGATACTGGCCTTCTGGGAAACCTCCTGGGTGCGGATATCCTTCGTCACGTCCATGCCGTTCATAATCATGTGCTGCACACCTTCGGCATCGTACTCGATTCGGATGGTCAGCTCATCGATGTAGCGGGTAATGCCGTCGATGTCCTTGGGGCTGACACCCCACAGGTCAAAAAAGTACGCAACCGTGCGGTAAATCGCGCCGGTATCCACGTAATGATAGCCCAGCTCCGCCGCCAGCCGGCGGGCGATGGTGCTCTTGCCCGCGCCGGCAGGGCCGTCGATGGCGATGGAAATTTTCTTTGCCATAATAATCCTTCCTTTATCCCTTTCTCAGCTTTGCCAGTGCGGCAGCCTCCCGGGCCAGCACCTCCTGCGCCGTCATTCCCAGCGCGCTTCCGGTTTCCTCCGGGCTGGCGGGCCTGCCGCCCTCCAGACCAAAGCGCAGCGTCAGCAGCCTTGCGTCCGTCTCGTCCAGAGCGGACAGCAGATCGCCAATCCGCTGTCTGCTCTGGAACAGCGCGGTATCCTCCACCGCCTGTTCCGCTTCTTTTTTCTCTTCCTCGTCCTCCGGGCGGATTGCCTTGTCCAGCATCCGGGCGTTATCCATCATTTTCCGGACAGTCCGGACTTCCTCCACACTCATATGAAGCTCGTCCGCAATTTCCTCAATTGTAGCATTGCGGCCCAGCTCTCCCAGCAGCCGCTCGTCCACCTGCCGGTAATCCTCCATGGCCCGGCGCATTTTTTGACCGATTCCGCTGGCATAGGCCTGCAAAATCACCGCCCGGGCCAGGTAGAACCGAATCCAGCGGTCCCGATGGGCAGCGTATGCGCCCTCCCGGTAACAGCCGATGGCCTGCCACAGGCCCAGACTGCCCTCCTGAATCAGATCCATCAGCAGCACGCCGTAGCCCACATATTCCTGCGCCAGTTCAATCACCCGACTGAGGCCCAGATTGGTAAGCGTTTCCGCGGCGCTGCCATCTCTGACGCAGCGCTCCGCCAGCAGCTGCTCATCACCGCAGACAGGAACCGCCGCCACTTCCTCCAGATACAGCCGCAGAGGGTCGTTTGGCTCCAGCGCCTCCGGGTGCATTCCCTCCTGAACCAGCTGGGTTTCCTGCTTCAGGCGCACGGCGGTTTCTCCGGTTCCACCGTTTTTTGGCAGATCGGAGATATCCAGATTCACGCAGGCGGTTTCCAAATCCTGAAGCGCGTCCTCCAGCGCCTGACCGTCCTCCTCTTCCAGCAGGGTTAGAAGCTGGGAGGAGGAAACGGTGTCGCCCATGGTCAGGGACATTCGAAATATTTCCCACGGGTCCGGTTCAAAGGAAAATTCCAGATCATTCATTCAAAAAGTCCTCCAATCCCAGACTTTCTCCGTCCTTTTGCAGCTTGTCCATGGCCTGACGCTCAATCTGCCGCACCCGCTCCTTGGAAATGCCGAGCTTTTTGCCGATTTCCTCCAGCGAGTAGCACACGCCGTCCTCCATGCCAAAATGCAGCCGCAGAATCTGCTGCTGCCGCTCGTTCAGACGGGACAGCAAATTGTGCATGGTCTTTTCCAACTCCTGCCGCACCAGTTCCTCATAGGGTTGAGGCGAAAGGGAATCCTCCACCAGCGCGCCCAGCACGCCGTCATCGTCCTCACCGGTGGGCACGTCCAGCGAGCACACGTCCGGCTCCAGCCGCATCAGCTCTTTCACCTTTTCCTCCGGCATTCCCACCCGCCGGGCAATCTGGGCTGTGGTGGGTTCCTCGCCGGTTTCCTGAGTCAGGGTATTTTTCGCCGCCTGCACCGCCCGCATTTTTTCGGCGGTATGCAGCGGTACCCGGATGGGACTGCCGTGGTTCAGCAGGCACCGGGTCACCCCCTGCCGAATCCATTTGGTAGCGTAGGTGGAAAAGCGGTAGTCCAGGGTATAGTCAAATTTTCGGGCTGCCGCCAGCAGGCCGATGCTGCCTTCCTGTATCAAATCCATCAGCGCCACGCCCCGGCCTGCGTACTCCCGGGCAATGCTGACCACCAGACGGAGGTTGGAATTCACCATCTGCCGGATGGCGTCCTCGTCCCCTTCCGCACAGCGGCGGGCCAGCTCCTTCTCCTCCTCGGCGGTCAGCCGGGGGTAAGTACGGATTTCCCGCAAAAATTGGCGCATGTCGTCTTCACCGGCACTGACCGGCAGGTCTGTTTCTTTGTCCAAAAGCTCTGTCATGGCTTTGTTCCTTTGCTCTTTTGCATTTTTTCACGATAAAGCATAATGTCTTCCATCGTTTTTGTTTGGGATTTCTGGTATTCCTCCTGGATGGTGCGGGAGCAGTCCGAAAGCCCCTCGTGATTCACAGGCCCCGTCAGCCGCTGGGTAATTCCCGCAAGACAGGCCATCTCCTCCGGTGTAAAGTCCGTCAGACCGGAAAGCGAGACTTCCAACCCCTGCCGGTAGCGGCATGACAATTGCGAGAACGCTTTCCCCAGAAAACAACTTGAAAACATCTCCGGCTTTAATTCGGGGATCTCCTCAAACAGGGCAGGCTCCTTGAGAATCTGAGATAGCACCATTTCCTCCGCCCGGGCGGATTTCATATTGTCGTAACGCAGTTTTTTATCTGTCGGCTGCAAATTGCGAACCGGGGACAAATCAATTTTCTCCTGCTTTTTCTTCTCCTGGTAGGTGCGCCGCCTGTAAGCGCGGCTGATTTCCTGCTTCATGGCGTCTTCCGCAATCCCGGCCTTCTCCGCCACCCGGTTTCCGTAGACCTCCCGCTGGACAGAGCTTCCCAGCGTGCTGATCAGCTCCGCTGACTCCTGAAGATATTTTACCTTCTGGTCGTCGTCCCGGAGGTCATATTTTTTCAAGATGGCGTTCAGCTGGTACTCCACCCGGTTGGAGGATTCCTCCAAAAGGAGTTTAAAGCGGTCAGCACCGAACTTTTTCAGGTATTCGTCCGGGTCCTTGGCGTCCCGCATTTGCAGCACCTTGACCTGCAGGCCGGCTTTTTCCAGAATGGGAATGGCCCGCTTGGTGGCGTTCTGGCCCGCCTCGTCGCCGTCGTAGATCAGCACCACCTGTTCCGTGTACCGGGCCAGCAGATTGGCCCCGTCCTCGGTCAGCGCGGTGCCGAGGGAAGCCACGGCGCAGTCAAAGCCAAACTGGTGCAGAGCGATGGCGTCCATATAGCCCTCCACCAGAATCATATAGCCCAGCTTGCTTTTTTTCGCCAGATTCAGGGCAAACAGGTTCTTCCGCTTGTTAAAAATCAGGGTTTCCGGGGAATTTAAGTACTTGGCGGCGGACTTGTCCTGATTGTTCATAATCCGGCCGCCGAAGCCGATCACATTGCCACGGACATCGATGATGGGGAACATCAGCCGGTCCCGGAACCGGTCAAAGAGATTGCCGTTTTTTCGGGAGACGGTTACAAGCCCGGAATCCCGCAGCTCCTGATCGGTGTAACCCTTCCCTCTGAGCCAGTCCACCAACGCCGTCCAGCTGTCCGGAGCATATCCGATGCCGAATTTTGTCAGAATGGATTTGGGCATCCCACGCCCGGCGGCATATTGCAGGGCGTTTGCGCCGATGGGGGCGTAAAGCTGGCTGTGGTAGAACCGGGCGGCTTCCTTGTGCAGCGCCCACAGCCGCTCCTGCTGGCGGTAGCGGGACTGGTACTGCTCGTCCTCCGGCACCTCCATCCCTGCCCGTTTGGCAAGGGCGCGGACGGCATCGGGGTAGCTCAGCCCCTCAATTTCCATCTCAAAATTGATCACATTGCCGCCCTTGTGGCAGCCGAAGCAGTAGTAGATGCCCTTATCCGGGGCGACGGAGAAGGAAGCGGTCTTCTCCCCGTGGAAGGGGCACAGGCCGAACAGGTTGGAGCCGGAACGTTTCAGGTTCACGTACTGGCCCACCACGTCTTCAATTGGATTCCGGGCGGTCAGCTCGTCCAAAAATGCCGGTGGAAACGCCATATTCCCCCTCCTCTCTCTTTATGGAGCCAATATTATAACACATTATCCCCGGACGTTCCAGCCCATGGGAATGAAAATTTCTTTATACTTGTCAACGGCGTAGTTATCCGTCATGCCCGCGATGTAGTCGCAGACTGTGCGCTCCATGCCGTCAAAGGACAGCTGGGGCTGAAAATCCTCCGGCAGCGCCTCCGGGTGGGCGATATAGTATTCAAACAGCCTTGCCAGCATGGCTTTGGCCTTGCTCTCCTCCCCCTTCGCCACGGGGTTGCGGTAGACCCGCTCGAACATGAAGGAGCGTAGGTCTTTCAGGGATTTTTCCACCTGCGGGGTCAGGCAAATGGCCCCGGCTTCCCGGGAGGTGCGGATCATGTCCGTCACCAGCGTGTTGATTCTGTCCCGGTGGGTATCCCCCAGAATGTCCGTAATATCCCGTGGCAAATCGTCGTTGGTCAGGATTCCCGCCCGGATGGCATCGTCAATGTCGTGGTTGACATAGGCAATCTGGTCAGAGCGGCGGACAATCTGACCCTCCAGCGTCTCCGGCCAGGTTTCCCCTGTGTGGCCCACAATACCCATGCGCACCTCATAGGTAAGATTCAGGCCCTGCCCGTCCTTTTCCAGCACGTCCACCACCCGCAGGCTCTGCTCATTGTGGTGGAAGGGCTTGCCCATGCACTGGGACAGCGCCGCTTCTCCTGCGTGGCCGAAGGGGGTATGTCCAAGATCATGGCCCATGGCGATGGCTTCCGATAAATCCTCGTTCAGGCCCAGCGCCCGGGTGATGGTGCCCGCAATTCGGGACACCTCAAGGGTATGGGTCATGCGGGTGCGGTAGTGGTCGCCCTCGGGCTGCAAAAACACCTGAGTCTTGTGCATCAGCCGGCGGAAGGCCTTGCTGTGGACGATGCGGTCAATGTCCCGCTGGTAGCAGGTGCGCACGTCTTCCTCCCGGGGTTCTTCATATCGTGGACGCCCCTGGCTTTTGTCCGCGAAAGCAGCAAGAGGATTGAGCCGCCTGTGCTCCAACCGTTCCAGTTCTTCTTTCACTGTCATGATATCACCCCGCGCATAATTGATAGAGTTATTATTAAGTTGACAGTGAACAGTTGACAGTTGATAGTTGTGGTATCCCTTCGGGATGGATTTGAAAAAGGTGTCAAATACAAAACACAAGGTATTTTTCGAAGAAACCAGTCATATTCGGCTTTCATAATTTTGTCCCGCAGGGACTCCTTAACTGTCAACTGTCCACTATCAACTGTCAACTAAGTTCCCCTTTTGTACTATACCGGAAAGGCCCGGTACTCCTGTCCGAGCTCCATGCCCTCTACCATGCCGGAGGTCATGTCCGTCAGCCTGTCAAGAAATTTTTGGGTCTGGGCTTCCGGGAACAGCAGCTCCAGCTCCACCTCCGCGCCGAAATCGGTATTGCGGATGATGCCGCCGAAGGCTTCCACCTCCAGTTTGACCCGCTCGTAAAAGTTATAGGGACAGGGTACGTACAAAACCGTCCACACCCGCTTCATGGATTTTCCCGCCGCGTCTACGGCGATTTTCGCGCCCTTGGTATAGGCCCGAACCAGTCCCCCGGCCCCCAGCAGAATGCCGCCAAAGTACCTCGTCACCACGCAGACCACATTATATAAATTCTCCCGCTGCAATACCTGCAGCATGGGCATTCCCGCCGTGCCGCCGGGCTCGCCGTCGTCGGAAAACCGCACTGCGCCGTCCCGGATAATGTAGGCCCAGCAGTTGTGGGTGGCGTCATAATGCTGCTTCTTCATCTCCTGAATCCGGACCAGTGCCTCTTCTTCCTTTTCCACAGGCCAGATTCTGCCGATGAAGCGGGACTTTTTCTCGATGAACTCCGCTTCCCCGAACTGGGTTGGGACAAGGTATTCGTCCACGCCTCAGCACTCCTTCACAACGTACTCCCGGAGCCGTCCATAGAGAATGGCATCCAGAATCGTCTCCACCTCGATGCCCTGATCGGTGTACTCCACCTTCTTCACCTGGGCGTTGTCGTGAAGCGTCTCCACCATGCCGCCCTTGGCGTAGGGGAAGCGCAGAATCACATGGTGCCGGGAATGGCCCAGCGCTTCCTCAATGGCTTTCAGCAGGCCGTCCATATTCTTGCCCTTCTTGGCGGAGATGGCAACGCAGTCCTTACCCACCGGGATGTCCTCGGTATAGACAAGGTCGGCTTTGTTGTAGCAGCGAAGAACGGGCGTATCCGGCTTGGCCAGCTTGGCAATCAGCCTGTCCACCACCGCCACATGCTCCTCCAGATTGGGGTCGGACACGTCGATAACGTGCAGCAGAAGGTCGGCGTATTCCAGCTCCTCCAGGGTTGCGTGGAAGGCGTTCACCAGATGGTGGGGCAGCTTTGCGATAAAGCCCACCGTATCCGACAGAATCACATCCAGATTGTCCGAGACCTTCAGCTGCCGGGAGGTGGTGTCCAGCGTGTCAAACAGGCGGTTGTTGGCGGGAATGCCCGCGCCCGTCAACTGGTTCAGCAGGGTGGATTTTCCCGCGTTGGTGTAGCCTACAATGGCAACCACGGGAATGGCGTTCTTCATCCGCCGCTCCCGCTGGACAGCGCGCACCTTGCGTACCTGCTCCAATTCATCCTCCAGCCGGGCAATCCGTTCCCGGATGTGGCGGCGGTCGGTTTCCAGCTTGGTCTCGCCGGGGCCCCGGGTGCCGATGCCGCCGCCCTGCCGGGAAAGGCTGGCGCCCATGCCGGACAGCCGGGGCAAAAGGTACTGATACTGGGCCAGCTCCACCTGCAAACGTCCCTCTTTGGTTTTCGCCCGCTGGGCAAAAATATCCAGAATCAGGGCGCTGCGGTCCAGCACCGTCACGCCGATGATTTCCTCCAATGCCCGGATATTGCCGGGAGACAGCTCGTTGTCGAAAATCACCATGGTGGACGCGGTGGCCTCTACCAGCATCCGCACCTCCTGAGCCTTGCCCTCGCCGATGAAGCTGTGGGAATCCGGGGTGTGGCGGTTTTGCAGCATCTTGCCGGTGCAGAAGCCGCCGGCGGTTTCCAGCAGGTCTTCCAGTTCTTCCAACGATTCCGCGGTGGCGGTCTGTTCCGCCGTGAAGCAGTCGGCATTCAGGCCCACCAGCACCGCCCGCTCCTGTACGGTTTTCTCAAAATTCGATTCCATAGTACCTCCAAAGATACATTATTTTTTAGTATACCACACAAAGCACCGGGCGGACAACTGTTTTTCCGAAAAAAACAAAAAATCCGCACCACGATGATCCGTAGTGCGGAATTTTCTGCTCTTACTTCAGGCCAAAGCGCTTGTTGAACCGATCAACACGTCCACCGGTGTCAACCAGCTTCTGCTTGCCGGTATAGAAAGGGTGGCACTTGGAGCAGATCTCAACACGAATGTCCTTCTTGGTAGAACCAGTGGTAAAGACATTGCCGCAGGCACAGCGGATGGTGGTCTGTTCGTACTTGGGATGGATACCTTCCTTCATTTCGTTCACCTCTTTCGTATCAGTTAAAGGGCATAAATGCCCTAAGCAATCTTCAATCGCCCGGATATCATATCACAGCCAGCAGAAGAATGCAAGCATTTTTTTCGGTTTTCTGAAAAAAGTTGTCAAAACGCCCAGTTGCCGTTTCGGAACACGGGCACCACCCGGCCGTCCTCGCAAATGGCGTCGATATTCATGGTATCACAGCCGATCATGAAGTCCTCGTGGTTCATGGAATCGTTGACGCCCAGCGCCCGGCACTCGTCCAGTGTGCGGTTCTGGAAATCGGAGATGGTGTCCGCAAAGCCGAAGCCCAGCGCCAGATGGCAGGCGGCGTTCTCATCGAACAGGGTGTTATAGAACAGCAGGCCGCTTTCGGCGATGGGGCTGCGCTGGGGCACCAGCGCGCATTCGCCAAGGTAGGCCGCACCCTCGTCCATGGAGATCATGGTATTCAGCAGCTCCTCCCCCTTCTCGGCTTTGGCTTCCACGGCCTTGCCGTTTTCAAAACGGATGGAGAAGTTCTCAATGAGCTGGCCCTGATAGCTCAGGGGCTTGGTGGCGTAGACAATGCCCTCGGTCTTTCCCTTCATGGGAGAAATGAAGCACTCCTCGGAGGGGATATTGGGGTTGAAGGTAAAGCCCTGCAGGCTGGTTTCACTGCCGCCGCACCAGCGGGCTTCGGGAATCATGCCTACGGTCAGATCTGTGCCGTTTTCGGCGGTGTAGTGCAGGCTCTGAATGTGCAGGCTGTTGAGGTAATCGCAGCGGGCTTTCAGATCGGCATTGTGGGCTTCCCATGCGGCGATGGGGTCGTCGGTGACCCGGGCAGTAAAGAGAATGGCCTCCCACAGCTTTTCCACGGCAGCGCTGGCGCGCATACCGGGGAATACCTTTTTTGCCCAGGCGATTCCGGGCACGGCGGCAATGCACCACTGATCCCGGTTTTCCCGGCGGTCACGGTAGGGCTTGATGATGGGGTAGCGCAGCTGGCGGGCCTTGGCCTCTTTCTCCATGTTCACGCCCTTCAGGCCATCAGGATCCTCGGATTCCAGGTAGATGCGGCAGGGTAGTGTCTCGCAGAAGTGCTCCTGCCGGGCCTTCTCCCATTCTTCCACGGTGCCGAGGGTTTTCAGGCTCTGATACCGGACAGCCAGCTTTTCCAGCGGCTGATAGGTCCACTCCACAATCACCTTTTTCGCCTTGGCCTTGTAGGCTTCCTCCACAACCATCTGGACGAACTCCGGCTGGTCCAGGCCCGCGAGGATCATGACCTCCTGCCCCTTCTGGACATTCACGCCGCAACGGACGATCAGTCGGGCATATTCCCGCAATACAGTCTTTTTCATCGGTATTACTCCTTTGTTTTAAACTTTTGTTATGGTAGCAGATTTTGATGGAAAGGTCAATACGGTTGCATTCTTCCATTTGCGCGTGTATAATACAGTTGTTATTTTATGGAATGGGAGAAATGCTTATGCTGACACGGGAACAGTTCCAGCAAAAAATTACAGAGGGCGTGCGGATTCTGGACGGCGCTACAGGCTCCAACCTGCGCAACGCCGGGATGCCCAAGGGCTGCTGCGCCGAGGAATGGATTCTCGCCAACCCGGAACCGCTGGTGGCTTTGCAGCGGGCCTATGCCGAGGCAGGCTCTCAGATCATCTACGCCCCCACCTTTCAAGCCCAGCCCATTGCTTTGAAGGCGGTCGGTCTGGACGCCCAGACGGAACGCCTCAATGAAGCGCTGGTTTCCCTGTCCCGGTCTGCCGCCCCCGGCTGTCTGATTGCAGGTGACATCACCACCCTCGCCACCTTCTGTGACAGCTGGGACGCGGAATCCTTTGATTTATTGGTAGACAATTACCGCCGCCAGATTCGGGGCCTCATCGACGGCGGTGCCGACCTGCTCATCGGTGAGACGCTGCTGTACCAGCAGGAGGCGGAGGCCATTCTCTGCGCTGCCGAGCTGGAAGGCGCGGGCGCTGCCATGTACAGCTTCACCATGCAGCCGGACGGCTCTCTGTTATCCGGCGCGGACGCGGGAAAGGCCCTGAAATCTCTGGAGGATTCCGGCGCGGCGGCGGTGGGCTTTAACTGCGTGGCGGCGGATATCATGACGCCCTATCTCGTTGCCAAACTGCGGCGCAGCGTGAAGATTCCCCTGATCTGCAAGCCCAACGCAGGCGTTCCCACCATCGGGGATGACGGCATCGCCGTCTATTCCCAGACCCCTCAGGAATTCGCGGAAGTCATGAAGCAGTGCAAGGAAAATGGGGCAACCTTACTTGGCGGCTGCTGCGGCACCGCTCCGGAATATATCGCCGCCCTGCGGGGCATTTAGTTCTATGCTGATCGGGTTGCATCAGCTTTGTAGTTGACAGTTGAAAATTGATAGTTGAAAATGAAGGAGTCCCTGCGGGCCAACTTGAAATGAATGTTCTTGTTTTATACGTATC
The DNA here is from genome assembly GCA_034113565.1 of Faecousia sp. Classification (GTDB taxonomy): domain Bacteria; phylum Bacillota; class Clostridia; order Oscillospirales; family Oscillospiraceae; genus Faecousia. Next base: position 20,770 of record JAXEXE010000106.1, on the reverse strand, counting down.
AAAATACTTCAATCATCCCCGAAGGGGATACCATAACTTTCCACTTTCCACTGTCAACTTTCAACCGGGCAACGCCGATAAGTGGATAAGCATTTATAAAAAAGCAGGCCGATGCCTGCTTTTTTTATTGCCATTTTCCCGGAAATGTGATACGCTTTGTGTGTATGAAAACGAGGATACATCTTTATGTCAGCCGCAAAAACGTGCTGACCTGGCTGATGGCGCTTTGCATGGCAGCTTCGGCAGTGACCCGCATAGCCGTCTCCGGTGGGAAAGGGTCCGGGGACGCATTCTATCTGTGGAGTCAAATTCTCCTGCCAATCGCAGCTACCACGCTGTTCGCGCTGATCGCCCTGCTGAACGGCGACAAGCTGTTCTACAAAACCGCGATTCCCGTTTGGATGATGGCCATTTACGCCGGGCTGTGTATCTCCGGCAGCGTGTCAAGCCGTATGATGGTATGGCTGTTCTGGATGGCGCTGATTTTCTTCGCCGTCCTCTACACCGACATCACCGCCGGACACCACGGGGTGCTGTTCCTGCTGCCCGTGGTCTGCGTACCCATGGTGATTCTGCTCTATTTCTACAGGGGGAACCTCCTGCGGGGGGATTTTCTGGGCATGAAGAACCGCTTCGCGGATTTTCTTGCGCTGACCGGCGTACTGATTCTCTGCTTTGCCGTCCGCATTCACCCCGCCGGAGAATATCACCGCGCCTGGGGTGATCGGCCCGACGGGCGCAGAATCCGTTCCCTGCCCGCCATGGCTCAGGTCTCCCCCTACATCATGGTCACCCGAAACACCTCCTCCAACCTGTTTGAGGACTCCTTCGAAATCAGTCAGATTGACCGGTATATTCGTCAGAAGCGCCGGGAAGGACTGACAAATTTCGGAATTACTCACGTTCTGCTTGCCTGCTATGTCCGGGCGCTGTGCCGCTATCCCGGCCTGAACCGGTTCATTTCCGGGCAGAAGGTCTATTCCCGGGGCGATGATATTCAGTACTGCATGACCATCAAGAAGGAAATGAGCGCCCAGTCCCCGGACACGGTCATCAAGGTCCACCTGAATCCCCGGGACACCGCCGCCGACGTGTACCGCAAGCTTCAGGATGCCGTGGAAAAGGTGAAAAACACGCCGCTGGACAGCAGTTTCGACAACACTGCCGCCGCATTTACCATGATTCCCGGCGTGCTGCTGAAATTCGCCGTGTGGGGGCTGAAAACCATGGACTATTTTGGGCTTCTGCCCGGTTTTCTGCTGGAGGTCAGTCCCTTCCACGGAAGTCTCTTCTTCACCTCCATGGGCAGTCTCGGCATTCCGCCGATCTTCCACCACCTGTACGACTTCGGCAATCTGCCGGTGTTCGGCGCCTTCGGCATGAAGCGCCGGGCCACCGAGGTGCTGGAGGACGGCACCGTTGTCCAGCGAAAATATGTGGATGTGAAATTCGTACTGGACGAGCGCATCGTAGACGGGTTCTATTACGCCGCTTTCTTTAAGCACTACAAACGGATTCTGATGCATCCGGAGGTTCTGGACAATCCGCCGGAGGAGGTTCTGTGCGATATTGACTGATATGAAAGAACAGGTTTTACGCTACGTTTCCCCGGACTATCCGTGGGCCGACCGGTTCTGCTTCCTGCCGCAGGTGGATTCCACCAATGACTACCTGAAAAAGCTGGCTGCGGAGGGGGCGCCCCACGGCACCGTGGCCCTGTCCGACCATCAGACCGGCGGGCACGGGCGGCGGGGCCGCAGCTTCCTGTCTCCGCCGGGCGTGGGACTTTATCTGAGCATTCTTCTGCGGCCCGAGTGCCCCCCAACACGGCTGATGCACCTGACCTGCGCAGCGGGTGTCGCCATGTGCAATGCCATTGAGCAGAGCGTTGGCTTCCGGCCCGGCATCAAGTGGACAAACGACATTGTCTGCGGTAAACGAAAACTGGGCGGCATCCTTACGGAACTGCGGCTGGATGGGCAGGGCCTTGTGGACTACGCCATTGTGGGCATCGGCATCAACTGCTGCCAGAAGCCACAGGATTTTCCGCCGGAAATCCGTGATGTAGCCGGTTCCCTGTCCATGGTGACCAGGCAGGCAGTTGACCGATTCCGGGTGGCGGCGGCAGAACTGGATGCCCTGCACACCATGAGCTGCGGGCTTTTGACGGAACAGGAAGCCATGCTGACCCAATACCGAAAGGACTGCATCACCATCGGGCAGGAGATTTCCCTTGTGCGGGGCGACGAGGTTCGCCATGGGAAAGCGCTGGATGTGGATGATGAAGGTGCGCTGGTGGTACGATTCCCGGATGGGCACACAGAAGCCGTCAATTCCGGGGAGGTCAGCGTCCGGGGAATGTACGGTTACGTATAATTCGTCGAATTTACAAATAATTCTAATTTGTTTATTGCATTTTCCCTGCGGGCTGGTTATAATAGTCCCAGAATCACAATTATGGAGGTAATGCCATATGAAAACCGTTATTAAGCTTCTGTCCGCTCTGGCCGCTGTCGCCGGCGTTGTCTACATCATTGCTACCTACGGCGAGCAGATCACCGCATGGGCGAAAAAGGTGCTCTCCAACCTGCCCAAGTGTCCCTGCTGCAAGGACGATGCCGCTGAGGAAGCTCCCGCTGAAGCGCCCGTTGCTGAGGAAGCCCCTGCCGAGGAACCTGCCGCTGTGGAGGTTCCCGTAGAAGCGCCTGTCGCCGCTCCTACCGAGGAGCCTGTGGTCGCCCCTCACGAGCCTGTGGCTGAGGACGCTGACTTCGCCGAATAATTTTCAGCAAATAATCCCGGAATGGCAATGCCATTCCGGGATTTTACTTTAAATATCAGATATTTGTCAATATCTCCACAAGCATATTTACGCACAGCTCCATATCCTCCACCGGGATATATTCAAAGCGGCCATGGTAGTTTTCGCCGCCGGTGCACAGGTTCGGGCAGGGCAGGCCCTCGTAGCTTAAGCGCGCGCCGTCGGTACCGCCGCGAATAGGAACCTCTCTGGGGTTCATGCCGACGGCAGCCATAGCCTTTTTCGCCCGCTCTACCACGTACATCACCGGCTCAATGCACTTCTTCATATTGAAGTAGCTGTCCCGAATGGTCAGCTCCACGGTGCCCGCGCCGTATTTGGCGTTAAGGAAGTCAACGGCGGCGGTCATGACCTTTTTCTTTTCTTCGAATTTGGTCATATCGTGGTCCCGGATGATATAGCGCAGTTCAGAACGCTCCACCTCGCCCTTCATATCTGTCAGGTGAAAGAAGCCCTCATAACCTTCCGTGGTCTCCGGACGCTGGTGGATGGGCAGCAGGTTCTGGAATTCCATGGCGATATACTGGGAATTCACCATGGCATTTTTCGCGGAGCCGGGGTGGATATTCCGCCCGTGGAACACTGCCATGGCACCGGCGGCGTTGAAATTCTCATACTCAATTTCACCGATGGGGCCGCCGTCGGCGGTGTAGGCGTAGTCCGCGCCGAAGCCCTTGACATCAAAGTGATCCGCGCCGCTGCCGATTTCCTCGTCGGGGGTAAAGCCGATTTTCAGGGTGGCGTGCTTTCCGCCCTGCTTCAGAATATGCGCCGCAGCGGTCATAATCTCCGCCACACCCGCCTTATCGTCCGCGCCCAACAGGGTAGTGCCGTCGGTGACAATCAGGTGCTTGCCAATATGATTCTTCAGGGCCGGATAGTCAGACTGACGCAGAAAAATCCCCTTTTCCCCGTTCAGGCAGATATCCTCCCCGGTATACTCCACGATTTTCGCCCGGACATTGGCCCCGGAAGCGTCCGGAGAAGTGTCCATGTGGGCAATCAGGCCGATGGTGGGAAAGCTAGGGTCGCCGGGCACCGTGCCGTAAACATAGCCGAATTCATCCATTCTGGCATCCGCAATGCCAAGAGCCAGCATTTCCTCCACCAGAGCGGCGCCCAGCAGCTTCTGCTTGGCAGTAGAGGGGCTGGTGGTGGAATTTTCATCAGACTGGGTGTCAAAGGACACATAGCGAAGGAAACGTTCAACAACCGTGCTCATAGGAATCATCCTTTCGTTTCATTTCCAGAAATAAGCCAATCAAAAATAGGATTGCCGCGGGAGTTCCAAAGCATACCCCGTTGACCAGAATCGTTACAGAAAAGGGGGCGGAGTTTAGGGTTTCGGAGTATCTCCGCCACTCCAGCAGAATGTGGACAACACAGGCCACTTGTATAATTCCCGACGCCAGATACCAGAGGTTCCATCGTTTCATACTCGTTACCCCTTTGCAAAAGAAGCCGCCGCATTTCGCGGCGGCTCCTGCTTGAAACGAAACTTACTTGGCAGCCTTGACCAGCTCGGCGGTGTCCTGCGCGATCATCAGCTCTTCGTTGGTGGGGATGACCCAGACGGTAACCTTGGAATCGTCGGTGGAGATGATGGCCTCCTTGCCGCGGATGGTGTTCTTTTCGGGATCGATCTTCACGCCCAGATACTCCAGACCCTCGCAGATCCGGGCGCGCATGGAAGCGGAGTTCTCGCCCACACCAGCAGTGAACACCAGGCAGTCCAGACCGCCCAGAGCAGCAGCGTAGGCACCGATATACTTACGAACCTCGTAAGCGAACTTGTCCAGCGCCAGCTGGCAGTCCTCGTTGCCCTTCTCGGCCTCGCCCTCGATGTCACGGAAGTCGGAGGATACGCCGGACAGAGCCAGCACACCAGACTTCTTATTCAGCATATTCAGGCACTCGTCCGCGCTCATGCCGTACTTGTTCATGATGAACTGCACCACAGCGGGGTCCAAATCGCCGGAACGGGTGCCCATGGGAACACCGGCCAGAGGAGTCAGGCCCATGGAGGTATCCTGGCACTTGCCGTCCTTCACAGCGGACAGGGAGGAACCGTTGCCCAGATGGCAGTTAATCAGCTTGATGTCCTTGGTGCCCATCAGCTCAATGGCGCGCTTGGTGACATACTTGTGAGAGGTGCCGTGGAAGCCGTAGCGGCGGATGGAGTCGTTCTTGTAATACTCGGTGGGGATGGCGTAGCGGTAGGCCACCGGGGGCATGGTCATATGGAACGCGGTGTCGAACACGGCGACCTGAGGTGTCTTGGGCATGACAGCCTGGCAGGCGCGAATGCCCATCAAGTTGGCGGGGTTGTGCAGGGGGCCCAGAGGGATGCACTTCTCGATGGCGGCGATGACCTCGTCATTGATGATGCAGGAGTCGAAGAACTCCATGCCGCCGTGCAGGACGCGATGGCCCACGGCATCGATCTCGTCGGTGGACTTGATGACACCGTCAACGGGGTCAACCAGAATGTCCAGAACCGCGGCGATGGCCTCGGAGTGGGTGGGCATGGGGATGTCCTTGACAATTTTCTTGCCGTTTGCGTTGTGGGTCAGGCGGCCGTCAATGTAGATACGCTCGCACAGGCCCTTGGCGGACACTACGCCGGTATCAGGATCCATCAGCTGGTACTTAAGGGAAGAGGAACCGGCATTGATAATCAGAATGTTCATGGGAATCTGCCTCCTAAAAATTTTTTATTTCCTTGTTGGGAACTTTATGATATGATAACCACAGCTGGATTTATTATATTGCATTTTTCCGGATTTCTCAAGCCCTGAAACGGAAAAATTTCGCGAAGGAGGAAAAATTTCCATGAATGTGGGAATCGTCTGCGAATATAACCCCTTTCATCTGGGGCACCGGAAGCAAATTGACTTCATTCGGGAGAAATTCGGTGCAAATACCGGTATTATCTGCGCTATGAGCGGCAATTATGTCCAGAGAGGGCATCCCGCCGTGTTTGATAAAACCATCCGGGCGGAGGCCGCCATTCGCTGCGGCGCCGATCTGGTGGTGGAGCTGCCGGTAACCACGTCTCTGTCCTCCGCGGAGGGGTTCGCTGCCGGCGGTGTGGCGGTGCTTTCCCGGCTGTGCGATGGGCTGTGCTTCGGCGCGGAAACCGCCGATTTAAGGCAGCTGCTGGGAACTGCCGAGGCGCTGCTCAGTGAAGATTTCCCGAAGCTTCTCCGCCGGGAACTGGACACGGGCCGCTCCTTCCCTGCCGCCCGGCAGGCGGCGCTGGAGAAAATGGGGCTTCCCGGGGCAATTCTGGAATCTCCCAACAATATTCTGGCGGTGGAATACTGCAAGGCCATCTTGCGCCAGTCCTCCCCCATGCAGCCCCTGCCCATTTTTCGGGAGGGCAGCTATCACGCGAAGGAAGCGGATTTTGAAAACCCCTCCGCCACCTCCCTACGAATACGGCTGCAAAACGGGTTGGAGATCTCCGAATATCTCCCAGAACCGGCGGGGCGGGTTTTTGCGGGCGCGCCCATCCACACGTTGGAAGCCGGGCAGCGGGCTGTCTTAAGCAGACTGCGTACCATGGAGGACGCGGAATTTGAAGTCCTGCCCTTTGGCTCCGAGGGCCTGTGGCGCAAGCTCATGCGTGAAAGCCGCACTCAGGCCACATTAGAAGCCATAGCCGCCGCCGTCAAGTCCAAGCGCTACACCCGCAGCCGCATTGACAGGATGATTCTGTGTGCCTTTCTGGGAATCACCGCCCCAATGCTGGAAGCGGAAATTCCCTACGTCCGGGTACTGGCCTTCAATGACCGGGGACGGGAGATCTTAAGCGGCACGAAAAAGGACGGGTTCTTTCTGAACGCCGGGCAGCCGGCCCCCCACCCGCTTTGGGAAATGGAGCAAAGGTGGGAGGATTTGTACGGCCTGTTTCAGACCGGCGCTCCCGGTCAGCCCGGAGCGGCAAAAAACCGGCGGGTCTTCTACCTTCGCTGAGGATTGTTCACAAATCTGATATAGACTTTTCGCGGGTTTGCTGATAAAATGAACGCAGACTACGACTGGAGGTTCCCCGCATGAAAAACCTTCGCAGACAATTTGAGCTTTTTTGCTACAAAAACCGGAATAAGGGCATCCCCAACCTGATGCTCTACATCGTTCTCGGCACCGCTGTGGTATACGTCATGAGCCTAATTGCAGGAAATAACTTCCTCTACCACCTGCTGTGCTTCGACCGGACGGCAATCCTCCACGGACAGGTCTGGCGGCTCATTACCTATCCCCTGACCTACAGCGCCGGCAACCTGCTTTTGACCGCAGTCGTCCTGCTGTGCTATTATTCACTGGGCCGGGCCATGGAGAATATCTGGGGTACCCTGCGCTTTAACCTGTACTACCTGTCCGGGGTGCTCATGATGGACATTTACTGCATGATCTTCGGCGGCGCGGCGGACGTGTCCTACCTGAACATGAGCCTGTTCCTGGCCTACGCCACCCTGTTCCCCGACGCGACCTTCCTGCTGTTCTTCATCATTCCCATCAAGGGCTGGATTTTCGCGCTGATTGACCTGGTGATGGTGCTCATCGGCCTTGTGTCCTACCCCTTCCCCTACAATCTGTTCTCCGTCATTTCCCTTGCCAACTACTTCCTGTTCTTCGGCAAGGATGTGCTGAACGTGATTCCCATGTCCTGGCGGGCCAATGCCGCCCGGCTGTTCCGTAAAAAAACGCCGGTGCAAAAAAAAGCCAAGGTCATCCGCTTTGACGCCGGTTCCTATGAGGCAAGTCAGGCTTCCGTAAAAGCCCCCTATACCCACAAGTGCACGGTCTGCGGGCGGACGGATGTGAGTAACCCGGAGCTGGAATTCCGCTATTGCTCCCGCTGCAAGGGCTACTACTGCTACTGTCAGGATCACATCAACAACCACACCCATATCCAGTAAGCACGCCCCCGGTACGAAAAAGTCCGTGCCGGGGGGTTGTTCTCTTTCCCCGGAAGGCGCATAGGATGTTCCATACATCTGTACTTTGAGGTGGTACTATGGAACTGACGGCAAACCACATTACGCTTCGGGGATCTCTATTCTCCATGCCCCAATTCTCCCACGAAAACCACGGACGGCGGTTTTTCCGCTTTACGCTGGAGGTGCCCCGGCTGTCCGGGGCGGTGGATGTGCTCCCGGTCATTGCCCGGGAGGATGTTCTCAACGCCATGGAGCTGTCCGACGGGGAAATGCTCACTGTCACCGGACAGGTGCGCTCCCACAATGTCCGGGAAGACGGCAGGCGGCGGCTGCTCATCTTTGTATTCGCCAATCTCATTGTCTGCGAGGACGGCGAGCCGCTGAACGACGTGGTGCTGGAGGGGCCCATGTGCCGGGAGCCTACTTACCGGAAAACCCCGCTGGGGCGGGAAATCTGTGATGTGATGCTGGCGGTGCCCCGGGCCTTCCGGCGGGCGGATTACCTGCCCTGCATTCTATGGGGCAGAACTGCCCTCGAGTGTTCTCAGTTCCATACACGGGATATTCTGAGGATCACCGGGCGGCTGCAAAGCAGGGCCTATACCAAGGTCACGGAGTCCGGCAGTGAAGAGCGCACCGCCTATGAAATCTCCGCGCTTGCTGCCCAAAAGGTGGAACCTGAAGCATAAAATACTATTGTTTTTCCCGCCCATTCGTGGTATAAAGAGAAAAAACGAAAAGGAAAGATGGCTATGAAAGAAAAAGTAAACGCCATTATCGAGATACTAAAGCAGCGCTATCCCAACGCCCTGTGCGCCCTGCACTATGACAAGGACTATGAGCTGATGATCGCCGTGCGGCTGTCTGCTCAGTGCACCGACGCCCGGGTGAATCTGGTGACTCCCGCCCTGTTCGCAGCCTATCCCACGCTGGAGGCCATGGCAAACGCGGATATCGCCCATGTGGAGGAGCTGGTACACTCCTGCGGCTTCTACAAGCACAAGGCCAGAGACATCGTGCTGGGCTGCCAGATGCTGCTTCGCGACTACGGCGGGAAGGTGCCCGGCACCATGGAGGAGCTGCTGAAAATACCCGGCGTGGGGCGGAAAACCGCCAATCTGCTGCTGGGTGACCTGTACAGTGTGCCGGGAAGCGTGGTCTGTGACACCCACTGCATCCGCATCTGCGGGAGGCTGGGACTTTCCCACGGCAAGGAGCCGGAAAAGGTGGAGGCCCAGCTCCGGGCCGTCCTGCCGCCGGAGGAAAGCAGCGACTTCTGCCACCGGATCGTTCTCTTTGGCCGGGACTGCTGCACCGCCCGGAACCCGGACTGCGGAAACTGCCCGCTGTCTCTTTACTGCCGGGAATATAACCCGGAAGCGTAACAATCATAACCCCTCCCCTGTCCGCATAGGCTGTGGACAAGGGAGGGATTCTCTTTGCACAGAAAGCTTCCGATTTTTTATTCCGCTCTGCTGCTGACCGGCGTGAACCTGCTGCTGCGGCTGGCGGGGACTTCCTTTCAGGTCTATCTCTCCGGGCGCATCGGCCCTGCGGGCATTGGTCTGCTCCAGCTGGTCCTGTCCGTAGGTTCCTTCGCCACGGTGGCAGGCATCGCCGGTGTGCGGACTGCCACCATGTACCTGACTGCTGGGGAGCTGGGAAAAAAGCGCCCGGAGAACGTGACGCGAATTTTGTCGGCCTGCTTTCTGTACAGCATTCTTTGCAGCGGCGGGGCGGCCCTGTTCCTCTATCATATGGCCCCCCGGCTGGCAGAAAGCTGGATTGGAAACCCGGAGACTGTCCCGGCTCTGCGGCTTCTGGCGGCGTTCCTGCCCGCCTCCTGCCTGTGCGCCGTCATGACCGGATACTTCACTGCGGAAAACCGCATCGGAACGCTGGCAGCTGTGGAAGTCGGCGAGCAGCTGTGCTCCATAACGCTGACCATGCTGGCCCTGAAGCTCTGGGCCGGGCAGGATGCCGGGCGTGCCTGCCAATGCGTTATCCTCGGCAGCAGTCTCAGCGGATGTCTGACGCTGTGCACACTGGTGCTGCTGAGAAACCGGGAGCATCCGGAAACCGGTGAGCCCTTCCCCATTGGAAGGAGGCTCCTTCAGGCCGCCGTTCCGCTGGCGCTGGCGGATGTGCTGAAATCCGGCATCAATACCGCGGAAAATCTGATGGTTCCCAGACAGCTTGCAAAGAATCCGGCAATTGCCGACCCGTTGGCAAGCTTTGGAACCGTCAGCGGTATGGTGTTTCCCATTCTCATGTTCCCCGCCTGCATTCTGTTCGGGCTGGCGGAGCTGCTGATCCCCGAGCTGGCACGGTGTGCCGCCGCCGGGAGTAAAACCCGGATTTCCTATCTGACCCGACGGGGTCTGAAAATTGCCATGCTCTATGGGATGGCCTTTTCCGGTCTCGTGTATCTGCTCTCCGATTCCCTGTGTCTGCGGTTCTACGGAAGTCAGGAAGCCGGGCGGTATCTGCGGCTGTACGCGCCCCTGATTCCCATGCTGTACTGCGACGCCATCACCGACGCCATGACCAAAGGCTTGGGGCAGCAGAGGGCCTGCGTCCGCTACAACATTCTGACCTCCGCCATGGATGTGACGTTTCTCTACATTTTGCTTCCAAAATACGGAATGGAGGGGTATTTTTTCAGTTTCCTGATTACGCATCTGGTGAATTTCATTTTGAGTCTGCGAAGACTTTTGAAAATCACCGGGGAGCATCTGCCCGCCCACATTCCCACGCTGGCCCTTGCCGCCACGCTGGCGGCTTTATGGGGCGCACGGCGGTTGGGCACGGTTTCCGCCCAATGTGTTGTATTTCTCGTGCTGCTTTTCTGCCTGTTTACGCTGCTGCAGGTCTGCCGGAAGGAGGACTTTTTGTGGTTTGCCCGGTTGATTACCGCAAAGAACCGCAAAAAATATCAGGATATGCCCTCAGCCGGATAATCCATGGTATCCAGATCCTGATAAGGGTATGCCCGTGTCCAGCCCTCCGACGTCTTCACGATACTGCTGCGGTGCTGGGACAGCAGGCGCACGATGTCGTAGACATCAATCCAAATTTCCGAATTGCATTCCTTCTGGCTCTCATCGAACACCAGCTCCATGCCGAAGTGCAGGTGCACCGTTTCGATGTTGTTGACATTCTCCCGGTCGGAATAGCCGGTTCGGCCCATAAAGCCGATCAGATCCCCTGCCTGAACCATGTCCCCCTCCTTCAGACCCGGCGCGAAAGGACAGTCCTTTTGCAGGTGGGCATAATAGTAATAACGCTTATTGTCAAAGGATCGTATGCCGATGCGCCAGCCGCCGTAGCGGTTCCAGCCCATGGCCTCCACAACGCCGCCCTCCACCGCCACAATGGGGGTTCCAAGGCCCCCCATCAGGTCGTTGCCAAGGTGCTTCCTGCGAAATCCAAAGGAGCGGGCCACGCCGAAATCATCGCAGTGGCTGTAGCCATACCCGGCTGCGATGGGCGAGAACGCTTTCAGGCCGTAGGCCGGCACCCACTGTCCGTCCTTTTCGATGGCGTAGCTGCCCACCAGCCCGCCCAAGGCGGCGGAATAGGCATTGTGATAATAGGTATAGTATTTGTACAGGTCTCCCAGCAGCTCCTCCGGGGACTTGTCCTTTTTCAAATCGGACACCGCTTTCTTTACCGCAGGCAGGTCGCACTTTCCCCCGGTGCGGCAGGCAGCCAGCGCAAGGGTGTCAATCCAGGAAATGTGCTTCTCCTGCTGTGCCGTCAAAATATCCTGATCCAACGCATACTTCATCGACTCATAAGACACGTCAAAATCCACCCATCGAATGGTCTCCCCCCGTACCGGCAGCACCAGCGCCGGAATCAGCACCGCAAGCACAAAAAACCGCTTCATACCCTCACCTCAAAGGTTAGGGTATGGAGCGGTACTGTTTTTATTCTATGAACTGCGTATCGGGTTAACTCAGCAGACAGGTAAATTGGAATTTGTAAGAGTTGACAGTGGACAGTTAAGGAGTCCCTTCGGGACAATTGAAATAATAATAACTAAAAAAGTAGGTATTTCAGTACGGATCTTTCGCATTTCGTATCCTTGAGTTTATATTTTTTCATCCCGCAGGGATACCACAACTGTCCACTGTCAACTTTCAACTGTCAACTAAACTCCAATTTATCGCGCTGCTGACTGAACTCGATAAGCATTTTCTATTATTTCAAATCTCGTACTACATCCTTGGCCACCCGGTAAATATCCTCCATGGTATTGAGGGACGTAATCTGGTTTTTATAGTAGCTACTGTGGGGCACTCCCCGCAGATACCAGGCAAAGTGCTTCCGGGCTTCCAGACAGGCAATGTGCTCCCCGTGGTCCTGCTCGGACAGCCGGAATTGCTCCACAGCGACATCAATGCGGTCGGCAAGGCAGGGGCGGCCGGGATATTCTTCTCCGTTCAGAGCGGCCCGAACCTCCTCAAAAATCCAGGGGTCGCCGAACACGCTGCGCCCGATCATCAGGCCGTCGGCCCCGGTGCGCTTCAGGCAGCGAACCGCCGCGTCTCCATCCGTGATATCGCCGTTGGCAATCACCGGGATAGACAGCTGCTCCTTGACCTTGTGAATCATATCCCAGTCGGCAGTGCCGGAATAGAGCATACTGCGGGTGCGTCCGTGGACGGCTACCATGGCCGCGCCGCTGTCCTCCATTCGTTTGGTAAAGTCCAGCACGTTGATGCTGCCCTTGTCCCAGCCAAGGCGGCATTTCACGGTGACAGGGACATCCACCGCCTTCACCACCGCTTTCACGATTTCCCCCGCCAGCTCCGGGGTACGCATCAAACCGCAGCCGTCGCCGGAATTGGCCACCTTGGGCATGGGACAGCCCATGTTGATGTCCAGAAAATCACAGCCGGAGATTTCCAGCGCCAGCACCGCGGCCCGGGCCATGATCTCCGGGTCGTTGCCGAAAATCTGCGCGCCGCAGACGCTGCCTTCGTTTTTCCGAAGGAGCTTGACGCTTTTCTTGTCCTGATACACCAGCGCCCGGGAGGACACCATTTCCGTCACGGTCACGTCCGCTCCCAACCGGGCGCAGACGGTGCGGAAAGCCCAGTCCGTGACCCCGGCCATGGGGGCGAGGAACAGAGGATTTTGCAGTTCTATGTTGCCAAGTTTCATGGTTTTCTCTCTTTCATCTTTCACAGTGGGTCAGATTATAGCACAGCTTACCCGGATGCGCAAGTCACAGCAGCACCGTCAGAAGCCAGATCAGCCCCGTAATCAGGGCGCCGCCGGATGCCCACACCGCGCCGTAGAGGTAAAAGTGCCGCTTCTTTCCCGGCCTGTCCTCACTTCCCCGGATGGCGCTGCGGGCCTCCTTCAAAAGGGCCTCATCGGTAATTCCTTCGCCCACATCGTCCTTCAGAATAAAAATTGCCTGTTCAAACAGCTTCGGGTCCGGTGCATGAACCACAATCACCTGCCGGGAAATGCCTTTTACCATGATTTACCGCCTCCTTACGGAGGAAGTATGTCCAAAAACTGCCAGACTATTCCTGTTCCTTCGGTCGCTTATACCGCCCGTGGGGCTCCCACGCCGGCAGAGGAAAGCGCTGCATGGCACCGAAAATCCGCTCCTTCAGGTCGGGATAGGTCTGGCTCAGCTGGTAGATCAGCTGCTTGACCTCCTCCCGCTTGGTCTGCTTATCTACGGGGCACCGGTTTTGAATCACCGGCAGCCCCTGCCGCTGGGCAAAGTTGTCCACGGTTTTCTCATGGATATACAGCATGGGGCGAATTTGAATAATCCCTGTTCTGTCCAAATTGGTCACCGGCTGGAAGCAGCTGATCCGGCCCTCAAACAGCAGGGACATCACGAAGGTCTCCACCGCGTCGTCATAGTGGTGCCCCAGCGCCAGCTTGTTGAAGCCCCGCTCCACAATTGCCTGATTCAGGGCGCCCCGGCGCATTTTCGCGCACAGGGAGCAGGGATTCTTCTCCTGACGGTGGTCAAAAATAATGGGAGCAATTTCCGTCTTCACAATGGAATAGGGTACGCCGATATCCCGGCACAGCGCTTCTACGCCAGAGTAGTCCATTCCCAGCCCCATGTCGATGGTAAGTGCCTCCAATTCAAAGGGCTTGTTGAAATACGCCCGCAGGCCCGCCAGCAGGGTGAGCAGCACCAGAGAGTCCTTTCCGCCGGAAACGCCAACGGCAATCCGGTCTCCCTCCTGAATCATATCATAGTCGTCCACGCACCGGCGGACAAGGCCCATAAGCTTCTGCATTGGTAAAATTACCTCCAAAAAAGGGAAAAATAGAATGTGAGAAAACAGGAGCATTCTCGAGTATTAAAGAGAATTTAAGAGATTACTTCGGATTCCATAAAAACAAGCAAAATATCAGTTGACATTTGATTTTTTCTGTGGTATAAAGTTCAAGCGTCCCGTGGGTATTGTACCCCAACGGGCTGAAAATGTCAAAATATTTTATCCAATTGGAGGAAATCATAATGTCCACTACTCTGCTGAAGAAGGAGACCCTGGAGCGCAAGTGGTATGTGATCGACGCTGCCGGTAAGCCCCTGGGCCGTACCGCTGTCGCCGCCGCAAACCTGCTGCGGGGCAAGCACAAGTCTGACTTCACCCCCAACGTTGACTGCGGTGACAATGTCATCATCATCAACACCGACAAGGCTATCTTAACCGGCAAGAAGCCCGAGCAGAAGAAGTACTATCGTGTGTCTGGCTGGATCGGCGGTCTGAAGGAGACCAAGGCCCGCGACATGATGGAAGCTCGCAGCGACTACGCCATGGAGCTGGCTGTCAAGGGTATGCTGCCCAAGAACACCCTTGGCAAGAGCGCACTGACCCGCCTGCACCTGTACAAGGGCGCTGAGCATCCCCACGCCGCCCAGAAGCCCGAAGTTTGGAACCTGGACTAATTTGGAGGTAACTTAAATGTACGAGAGCAAGAAGAAGTATTTTTACGGCACCGGCCGTCGTAAGTCCTCCGTGGCCCGCGTTCGCGTCTACGAGAACGGCACCGGCTCCATCATTATCAACGGCCGCGACATCGACGACTACTTCGGTCTGGAGACTCTGAAGCTGATCGTCCGTCAGCCCTTGGTCACCACCGACCTGCTGGGCAAGGTCGACATCGTTGTCACCGTCGCCGGCGGCGGCGTTTCCGGTCAGGCCGGCGCTATCCGTCACGGCATTTCCCGCGCTTTGGTCACCCTGAATCCCGAGTACCGCGCTTCTCTGAAGGCTGCCGGCTTCATGACTCGTGACCCCAGAATGAAGGAAAGAAAGAAGTACGGCCTCAAAGCCGCCCGTCGCGCTCCTCAGTTCTCCAAGCGCTAAATTCCAACTTTCTACTTCAAAAAAGATACGAAAACCCCGAAATCTCCGGATTTCGGGGTTTTTCTGTTTGATATAGTTTGACGCAATTTGACCTAATTTAACGCGATTTTTATGGGCTAACTATGGGCTAACTCAGGGTTTTTGCGCCCGAATGGGCTAACCAATGGGCTAACTATTGGGCTAACTCCGCCCTTTTTCCAAGCCTCTCTCCCCCTTAATTCCCTGTATATCCATCCAGCAATTATACTGTTATCCTCCCAGTTCCCATAATGATTGAAGCACCCGGTTGGGTGCTTTTTTCATATACACTTTTGAGAAAGGAGCCGCGCATTATCCCTCGTCAACCCCCTGAATCGATAGGCAGTATCTACAGCATTCCCATCGACCAACTCCATCCACACCCGGACAATCCCTTCGGTATCCGGGACGACCCTTCCATGCTGGAACTCATTGAAAGCGTGAAGAAACACGGCGTATTGGTTCCTGCCATCGCCAGACCGAAGCCGGATGGCGGCTATGAGCTGGTTGCCGGTCATCGCCGTCAGAGAGCCAGTCAGCTTGCCGGTTTGGATTCCATGCCGGTGATCGTGATGAACCTCGATGACAATGATACCATCATCCAGCTTGTTGACAGCAACATCCAGCGTGAAAACATTCTTCCCTCTGAACGGGCAAAAGCCTATAAACTCCGCATGGAAGCGGTCAAAAAGAAGGCCGGAAGGCCCCAAAAGGAGGAAGATCAAAATTCGCCGAAAATTTCGGCGAATTTCCGCAGCGATGATTCCATCGGAGAATTGGCTGGTGTCAGTGGCGATACAATCCGCAATTATATCTCCCTGACAAATCTGATTCCCGAACTGATGGAGATGGTGGATGAAAAGAAAATTGCGCTCAGCCCTGCCTATCAGATTGCCGCACTCCCCCAGGAAAGTCAGAATCTGCTCTACGATACCATCGAAAGTGAGCAGGCAACTCCCTCCCTGTCCCAGGCGCAGCGTATTCGCAAGCTGAGCCAAAGCGGGAAACTCGACGAAGATTCCATGCTCCAGATTATGATGGAGCAGAAAAAGCCGGAAAGGAATGACATTACCCTATCCGGCGAAAAACTTCGCAAGTATTTCCCACGCTCCTACTCCCCACAAAGAATCGAAGAAACCATCTTCAAGCTGTTGGATGCCTGGATGCGCAAGCGTCAGCGTGATAACAGCAGATGACAATTCCATATTCCCTCAGCCTGACAAGCCCCCTTGTCAGGCTTTTTTCATTTCCAAGCAAAGGAGACAACACCCTGCATTGTATATCCGAAACTACACCTATTCTGCCGAGGATGTGGATTGCAAGTTCTGCACAGAAGTTGTCGGACGAAAGGGATGCCGTCAGGAGGTCTGCCCCTATTATGCGGAGCGGATTGAAGCCGGTGTCATTTCCTACGCAGAAGCAGTTCTTTCGCTGATTCCATCCACAAGCAGTATCCGAAACCGTCTGCCCGGATTGATTCACAGTTTTCCCGGCTCCCTCTGGGCAGATGAAAAGCACAAAACCAGGATGGAGGTCTTTAATAACCGACTGGGCTACATCAAGAGCAGAAACACCCCCAGCTATTACGCAGCCTTGTATCTTCTGACCTCCAACGATGCCCTGTACCGGCGGACAGCCAACTGTTTTTACCACGGCGGCATTGACTTTTCCTTTGCCGTTCTTCGCGGCATTTCTCCGCACAACTACGCCCTGCTTTATGCCGCCAAGGGGCTGCGCCATGCCAGAGGCGTAACAGAATCAGAGCTTGCCGATCCTATGACAATCGACGATGAAGCGTTCCGATTGATTATGAACGCCCTGCTGATTGCCAAGTACGGCACCGCCGCATTCAATTTGAAAGGAGGCATTTCCCATGAGCCGTGATTTTGGCGTTACCGACGGTCACCCCCTCTATTCCCTCCATCGCTACCGCAGCGATGTACGCCACATGGTCATTTTCGATGATCTGGTGGAAAAAGCGCATCACCGGGTTCGGCTCTATGTTTCGGCCCCGGTTTACGAAATGATCCGTCAGGCTGAAACCAATGGGCTGCTTCGGATCGTTCACCACGAAGAAATCGTGGAGGGCTGTTCCGAGCCGGATTCTCCCCGGCGCAGAAAGCACAAGCACAAATAATCATTGATTCAAAATCTATCAGGAGGTATATTTCCATGAACAAAATCGAAAAGCTGCACGAAAGCATCCGCGCCCTCTTTCGCACAGAGGGTGAAAAATTCTGCTACACACCCGGCGAAATTGAACGGCTGGTATGCAGCCTGAATTATAAGCGGCTGTACAGTGTCCTGTGCGACACAGCGGAACCCGTCTATGTCTGCTGCGCCGGGGGCGGTATCTGCGATTCCCACCAGTATCACAGCACCAAGCTGTTCCCGGCGAACGCAACGCTGCTTTGGAGTGACGAGGGGGAACCGCTGGGCGATGATACTATCTCCACCTCCTACTCCAACGAGCTTTGGCTGCTGGAGGATATGACCATCGCCGCTGCTTCCTGCTTCCGTGTCCTCCATTCCGCCGCCAGCTATATCACCGAGTACCGGGAATACAAAGGTGACGAATGGCCCGCCCACCTCGTTCCTGTGAACATTCTGGAGCTGTGGCAGTCTCTGATCGACAAGTACCAGGACTGCGGCGATGAAGAACTTGACGCTACGCTGAAGGCGATCATCTACGAGCCTTAATACATCAGCACCGACCCATCATCAAAATTTAATAAGATTGGAGCGCAGAACGCTTAGAAAAACGCTTTGCATGGGAGGGCATGGACTCAGATTCGTGCCCTCCGTGCATTTTGGAGGTAAATCAAATGGCTGTATTTCGCATTGAAAAGAACAAAAATTATACGGTGATGGCAAACTACCACCTTCGGGATATATCTCTTTCCCTCAAAGCCAAGGGGCTTCTGTCCCTGATGCTCTCTCTGCCGGAGGGCTGGGACTACACCACCAAAGGGCTTGCCTGCATCTGTAAGGACGGTGTAGACAGCATCTGTTCCACGGTCAAAGAGCTGGAAAAAGCCGGATATGTCCAGCGCAGACGGCTCAGAAATGAGCTGGGGCATCTCACAGAGATCGAATATACGATTTTGGAAAAGCCGGTGCGTCCATCTTCTTCGGAGAATCTACCGCAGCCTGACAACTCTGCCAATACCGGAACCCCACCTAAACGGGAAAAGCCAGTCTTGGGTTATCCTGTTTTGGACAATCCTGAACAGGCTTTCCCTGAACAGGCAAGCCCTGCACAGGATGAACCTGAACAGGAAAAACCCGCCCAATTAAATATACAAGAATCAATTACAGAAAAATCAATTACTGATCTATCA
Source organism: Faecousia sp. (assembly GCA_034113565.1). Lineage (GTDB taxonomy): Bacteria > Bacillota > Clostridia > Oscillospirales > Oscillospiraceae > Faecousia. The sequence continues at coordinate 2,283 of JAXEXE010000106.1, read as the reverse complement.
AGTAAAGATTCATTCTTTCCTTCTGGGGCACTTCTAGAAAACAGACAAGCTCCGCTGACAGACGGAAGGACAGAAAGAGAACGGATTAGAGAGCAGATTGAGTATGAAATTATGCGGGATCGGTACAGCCGGGAGCAGATCGATGAGCTTGTGGAGATCATGCTGGAGGTTTCCATGAATCGCAGCCCTACTATTCGTATTGGCAGGGATTCGGAATACGCTACTGCCTATGTTCAGGATCGGTTCTCCCGAATCACATCCATGCACATTGAGCGTGTCTGCGACGGCATCCGGGATAATCATACCCAGGTGCGAAATACAAAAGCCTACCTCCTGGCGGCACTGTTCAATGCCGTTTCCACGCTGGACAGTTACTACACCATGCAGGCAAACAGCGATTTTGGCGGTTCGTTTTGAGCCGCTTTTTTCATGCCCGGACACCGGGAGAAAGGAGGACATCTCTGTGAGTAACAGCAAAACCATTGCCCAGCGGATGGAGGAGGCCCGGATTCAGGCTGGTGCCCAGAATTACAAGGGGCATGACTACATGGACTTGGCCCGGTTTGATGAAAACACCCGGCACATGATTATCTTCCATGTCCTGACCCATGATTCCCCGGTGGGTGACAAAGGCGACAGGATGCGCCTGTTTCTCTCTGACAAGGGCTATCAAAAAGCTCTGGCGAACGAAAAGGACGGAAACATCCAGATTTTGTCCCACGCAAAGGTCATTCATGGAAATCTTCTCTATGACCGCAAAGACCAGATACGATAAGGAGGCTCCATGAATCTAAAAATACTGCTGCACCGGCTGGTGGTTCCGCCCTAGCAGGGATTACCTTCTCCCTGCAAATTCCATGAAAGGAGCGTGATTTGTTATGCAGGAAGAAGTGGAACAGAGGGTTGTCACTCTAATTGTCAACTGCTCCAAACTAACAGAGCAGGAGCTGAGAAAAGCCCTGGGGAAACTGCTTACGCACCTGAAAACCCAGCACCAAACCAAACAGCCCCACGGCAAAATGACCGTCAAAAAGCTCGCCGCCCAGAACCGGGGCTTGCAGAGCGTGGAGGTCACGGATCAGAACATCGGTTCCTTCAACCGGATTGCCCGGAAGTACGGCATTGATTTTGCCCCCTTCAAGGCAAAGGGACAGGATCGGTATCTGATTTTCTTCAAAAGTCAGGATGCCGATGCCATGACCGCCGCTTTCAAGGAGTACACGGAGCAGATCGTGAACAAGAAATCCCGCCCCTCCGTGCTTGCCAAGCTGCAACAGTTTAAGGCGCTGATTCAGTCCGCCGTTGTGGATCGGACAAAGAAAAAGGAGCTGGAACGTTGAAACAGGTGAACTGGAAGAAAATCCTTCTGCCCAACATCCCATATGCAGCCATCGCTTTGTTTGCCACCAAGCTGGGGCAGGCAGCGCGGCTGGCCCCCGGCTCTGATTTCGCCGGGAAGTTCCTGCACTTCATGGAGGGACTGTCCGCCGCCTTTGCCACCCCTCTGCCAAGCTTCCACCCGGTAGATCTCTGCGTCGGCATTGCCATCGCCGCAGCCATACGGCTGGGTGTCTATGTGAAGGGAAAGAACGCCAAGAAGTTCCGCAAGAACATGGAATACGGCTCCGCCCGGTGGGGCACAGCAGAGGATATTAAGCCTTTTGCTGACCCGGTGTTTGAAAACAACATCATCCTCACCCAGACGGAGAGCCTGACCATGAACAACCGCCCTGCCGACCCCAAAACCGCCAGAAATAAGAATGTCCTTATCATTGGCGGCTCTGGTTCCGGCAAAACCCGGTTCTGGCTGAAACCCAACCTGATGCAGTGTACTTCCCAAAAGTATCCTGTCAGTTTCGTTGTCACCGATCCAAAAGGCGGTATTGTCAACGAGTGTGGAAAAATGCTCCTGCATTTCGGCTACCGGCTGAAAATTCTGAACACCATCAACTTCAAAAAGTCGATGCACTATAACCCCTTTGCGTACATTCACAGTGAAAAAGACATTTTGAAAGTGGTGACTGCCCTCATTGCCAACACCAAGGGTGAGGGCAAAGCCGGGGACGATTTCTGGGTCAAAGCGGAAACCCTGCTGTACACGGCGCTTATCGGCTACATCCACTATGAAGCCCCGGTGGAGGAGCAGAACTTCTCCACGCTGATCGAGTTCATCAATGCCATGGAGGTTCGGGAGGATGATGAGGAATTTCAGAATCCGGTTGATATGATGTTCGCGGAGCTGGAAAAGGAAAAGCCCCAGCACTTCGCTGTCCGGCAGTATAA
>JAXEXE010000105.1:0-3158 GCA_034113565.1 Faecousia sp. | reverse complement strand
CGGTTTCGATGATATGTAGCCTATGATGAATGGTATTTGGTAGGTTTTCCGCCGCACGTTTTCCGTTGGACGAAAGCACTATCCACGTCCAACGTGATCGGCGGAGTCATGACTCCGCCCTACGCATTGGCCCGTCAAATTCCAATTTGCTTGTTTGCTGGAATAATGTGATAAACATAAAAGTCCCCGGATTTCCGAAGAAATCCGGGGATTTGCTATGTTTCCTTACACAATACCCTGTGCCTGCATGGCGTCGGCAACCTTCAGGAAACCGGCGATGTTGGCGCCGGCAACATAGTTGCCTTCCATGCCGTATTCCCTGGCGGCATTGTCCAGATTGTGGAAGATGTTTACCATGATGTCCTTCAGCTTGGCGTCCACTTCCTCGAAGGTCCAGCTCAGGCGCTCGGAGTTCTGGGTCATCTCCAGCGCGGAGGTAGCAACGCCGCCGGCGTTGGAGGCCTTGCCGGGGACGAACAGAACACCGTTCTCCTGCAGGTAAGCGGTGGCATCCAGAGAGGTGGGCATATTGGCACCCTCGCAGACCGCGAAGCAGCCGCCCGCAACCAGCATCTTGGCGTCGTCCAGCAGCAGCTCGTTTTGCGTCGCGCAGGGCAGAGCCACATCACACTTGACGCTCCAAACGCCCTTGCCCTCGTGGTAGATGGCATTGGGACGTGCCTTGGCATACTCGGTCAGACGGGCGCGGCGCACCTGCTTGACCTCGATCAGCGTGGCAACGTCGATGCCGTCGGGATCGTAGATCCAGCCGTTGGAATCGGAGCAGGTCACGGGCTTGGCGCCCAGCTGCCATGCTTTCTCGATGGCGTAGGTTGCCACGTTGCCGGCGCCGGAAACCACCACGGTCTTGCCCTTCAGATCCTTGCCGTTGCAGCGGAGCATTTCCTCGGTCAGGTACAGCAGGCCGTAGCCGGTGGCCTGGGTACGGGCCAGGCTGCCGCCGTAGCTCAGACCCTTGCCGGTGAGCACGCCCTCATAACGGTCGCGGATACGCTTGTACTGGCCAAACAGGTAGCCGATTTCCCGGCCGCCTACGCCGATGTCACCGGCAGGCACGTCGGTGTCGGCGCCGATATACTTGTACAGCTCGGTCATGAAGCTCTGGCAGAAGGCCATGACTTCCCGATCGGACTTACCCTTGGGGTCAAAGTCGGAACCGCCCTTGCCGCCGCCGATGGGCAGACCGGTAAGACTGTTCTTGAAGACCTGCTCAAAGCCAAGGAACTTGATTACGCTTAAGTTTACGGATGGATGGAATCGCAGACCGCCCTTATAAGGTCCGATGGCACTGTTAAACTGCACGCGGTAGCCGGTGTTGACCTGCACCTGCCCCTTGTCGTCTACCCAGGGTACCCGGAACATAATGGCGCGTTCGGGGGTTGTCAGCCGTTCCAGCAGAGCGTCGCGGCGATAAACCTCCTCGTTTTTTTCGATTACGGGGCGCAGGGATTCCAGCACCTCGTAAACTGCTTGGTTGAACTCCGGCTGGTTCGGGTTCTGCTGCCTGACCCGAGCCAGTGTTTCGTCGACATAACTCATGTACAAATGTCCTCCCTAGAAAGATTTAGGCCTACGCATTGTAACAGAATTCTGTGCAAAAAACAAGGGGGTTATGCAACTTTTTTGAAGGCAAGTTGCAGATTATGGAAAAACGCGCCGATTTTCCTGATCGGCGCGGAAATCCTGAAACTTTGTTCGCGGGAGAATTTCAAAAACAGATCGACAAATTGTTATTTGGCGGCGACTCCTCGCCAAATAACAATTTACCGAACTCTGGGCAGCACCTTGTCCCGGATGACGGTGTACAGGGCTTCCAGCTCCTCCCGGGTGGTGTCCCGGCACAGGGAAATCCGGAAGGCGGAGTCGATGGTCTCCGGCGGCAGGCCCATGGCGGTGAGCACGTGGCTCCGGTGCCCTTTGGCACAGGCACTGCCCGCGCTGACGCAGATGCCGCTGTCCTGCAGAATGTTGATGGTGTTCTGCACCGGCACGCCGGGAATGGCGAGGGACAGAATATGGGGCGCTTCGTGGGCACCGTTGACCAAGGCCCCATCCAGCGCGGCAAACTTTTCGGCAAATTCCGAAATCAGCCCGGCTTCCCGCTGAGAATCCTCCCGGAAGGTGCCGCTCACAGCGGCGCAGGCGGCGGCAAAGCCGAAAATCGCGGGAACGCCCTCGGTGCCGCTGCGGTAGCCGCTCTCCTGACCGCCGCCCAGCAGCAGGGGCGGGAAGGATTTCAGGCGGGGGGAGATGTACAGCGCCCCCGCGCCCTTGGGGCCGTGGATTTTGTGGGAGGATACGCTCATCAGGTCGGCTCCCAGATTTTTCGCGGCGAAGGGGACTTTCAGGAAGCCCTGCACCGCGTCGGTGTGAAAAATGGCGTCGGGGCAGAGCTTGTGCGTCAGCTTCGCCATCTGAGCGATGGGCATGACGGAGCCAACCTCGTTGTTGACCATCATGATGGAGACAAGAATGGTGTCCTTGCGCAGGGCGGCCCTCAGATCGTCCACGGATACTCGGCCCATCCTGTCGGGCTTCAAATAGGTAATTTCAAAGCCCCGGCTTTCAAGATCGCTCATGCAGTTCAGGATGGCGTGGTGCTCCATGGCGGTGGTAATGATGTGTTTGCCCCGCTTGCCCATGCGCTTTACCGTGCCGAACACGGCCCAGTTGTCGGCCTCGGTGCCGCCGGAGGTGAAGAACACCCGGTCCGGCTCAGCCCCCATGGCGGCGGCCACGTTGTGCCGGGCCTGCCGCAGAAGGCGGGCAGTGTCAATGCCGAAATTGTACAGGGCGGAGGGGTTGCCCCAATGTTCGGTCAGGGCTTTCGTAACGGCCTCCACCGCCTCCGGGCAGGGCTTGGTGGTGGCGGAATTGTCGAGATAGATCATAGTGGTTGTTCCTTATTCATGTATATTGTCCTATAGCTGACAAAGAAAACATGTCATTGCGAGCCAGTGCGCTTAAGTGGCGCGGCAATCCGTACTTCTTTTCATAGCAGGTATGTATTCGGAACGTGAGAAGGGGGAACGGATTGCCACGTCGGGCTTCGCCCTCCTCGCAATGACATGCTAATTCACTATATTCTTATTTCCCTACACAGAACCGTTCAAAGATTCTTGCGGTAATGTCCTCCC
>JAXEXE010000104.1:0-11879 GCA_034113565.1 Faecousia sp. | reverse complement strand
GATGCACCAAGCTCCAGGCCTATCTGGACGAATACTGCTTCCGCTTCAACCGCCGTATGACTGGCGATCAGATTTTCCTGCGCTTAACCAGAGCCGTCGCTACATCTTGTGGTGTGCTGAGTTAAGTCGATAAGCATTTTTCTGGAAATGGATTCGCTTTCCGCCTGAGCGCAGGAGGCAATCACCGCTGTCAGCATCTCACTGGAAACCATCTTGGTATCGATGTTATGTTCCTCGAAGTAGATGCTGATGCCAAGGGATTTCAGTTCCCGGATCGTTTCCAGGCACTCCGTGGTATTTCTGGCAAACCGCGATATGGATTTTACCAGCACCTTATCGATGCGCCCCTTCCGGCAATCGGCAAGAAGTCGTTGGAAATCCCTCCGTTTCTTTGCTGAGGTACCAGTAATTCCTTCATCCGCGTAAATATCTACCAATTCCCACCGATCATGAGCAGAAATCATTTCGGTGTAGTGATTATTTTGTGCGGTGAAGCTGTTGATTTGGTCATCCGAATCGGTGCTGACACGGCAGTAGGCGGCTACCCGCAGGACAATTTCCTCCTCCGGCTGTGTCGCTGGTATAACAATCTGTTTTCTTGCCAGGTTATCCCTTGCCGTTACCATAGCTTCACCTCCTCTTATTAGCAACACACAATACCACACCCTTCCCGGAATAGCTAGTGGAAATTGAATATATTTATATCGAAAGAATAATGTCCGCCCCGGTCTGTTTCGCAATCCGGGCAGCAATTCTGCCCGCTTCCTTTTTCGTGCAGTATCCTGATGCCACCAGTTTGCGCAGCAGGATGACCACACCGCAATAATTCACATTGGCATTCATTTTGTTCTCCTATATGAAAAGCCGCCCTGCTGCAACCAACAAGGTACTGCAGGGCGGCTCCCTTCTGAAATTTGATTTTGAACGAATGACTGCCTGTATTCCTGACACTACTTCCCCAGGCACAGAATAAACCGAGTGTTTATTCCAGGGCAGAAACGGAAACCGCGCTTGGCTGCGCGTCACGGGAATCTCACCCCTCCGAGGATCTCTCCGAGCTGCCCCCATTGCGTGTAGCTGTGGCTGGGCAGGAGTACCAACGCTGGTGCTGTCATCGCAAGACAGGTCGGCCACGGCCTGTTTTCTGGACGAACGGACCCGCTAACCACCTTCTTTGCCGCATTGATGCAGATTTCTGCACAGGTGGGTCATCGCGCGATTCTCCAATGTCGCTTGCCCTTTGCAGGGCACACCAGCGGACGTATTTCCGCTTCTGGATATGTACTTGAGAAGGTGCAGATCGGGTGGCTGTGAAAAGTCCCCTCACTACTTATCCAGTTTCAAGGGCCATCTGATAGCCAAAAAATCAAATTGTTCTAAAAAAGTTCATAATTGCCCTTAGCCTCGACAGAATTCTTCTGCGGCGTTTATATGCGCAATTCTGGCTGATTCCATGCTGTTTTGCGTATGCGCGCTCGCTCATTCCTTCGTAGTATATTGCCTGGATCAACTCCCTGTCTTCTTTGGGGAGCGAAGCTATCGCATTGCGGAGCCTGTCCCGAAACTCCCCGGCAATCACGGCATCCTCCAGTCCAGGGCTGGCTGTATCCACCACATCTTCAAGACCAACCATTTCTCCATCGTCCAGAGCGTCATAGGACATAACACCATGCTCCCGCTGTTTTTCTTCCTGCCAGCGTTCCTGTCTTTCCATGCGGAAATAAGCAAAGTAAACTTCCTGGGACACTTCGACCAATTTCCCTTCAACCTTGATTATGTATTTTTCCCTGTCTGCCATTGTGCAGACCTCCTTTAACTGAAATTTGATGAGTAAAAATCAAATTTCAGAAGGAGGACCGCGAATTCTAACCAAAAACGCTGCTGTTTTTTTGTATAAAGGGGAGAAATCACAGATAAGAGAGCTGTTTATGCAATACTGTGGAGTTTTTTCGCAAGGAAAAAGACACCGCTCTACAAAATCCGTTGTCTTTTGATCGCGAACTTTGCAGAACGGTGTCGAAAAAAATAAGGGTGCAGGCAGCGGATTCGCTGCCTGCACTCTTTCAATTATAGTCATTCTTGTATTGTGCTTGTCTCAAGAGGAAAACCATCCAACAAGAAGATTCAGTATATACTGCCGCAATGGCAGTGTTTTTATTTACCTCAGTCCAGACGCAGCGAATGAAATAGATTATCCTTTCAATCTCTGCTCTAATCCGCAGAATATCCGACTGACCTGTGCAGCTTCCCTGCCTCAGTATTGAGCAAGGAGGGCCGTATCCTGCCGCCATGTCCTCGTTTCCGCTCCCATGGGAACCACCCCGCAAAAAAAGTCCTCCATAATCAAAATACTGTCCTCTCAGGCTTCCCGGTTGGCTTTAAAGAAGCCGATAGGGTCTGGATGTCCGTAGGTAAATTCTTCAACTTTATACACACAGCGTTTGGAAAAATCGATTTTTTCAGTTGTGCAGATGAATATACCAGCATCTGTGACACCAAAGGTCTTCTTTGCGAAATCCAGTTTACCCTGACATGCACCACCGATAATCAGAGTCATAAGTCCCTCCTCAAATCAGTTTTTCTCCGTCATCCATATTACAGAGGGAGCTGCCTCCGTCAGTTCCAGCGTGACGGTTGCCTCCGGGCAGTGGACTTCGGCTTTCTGAAGCAGTTCCCTCATGGGGATGCTACCCTGATTCAGCGGGCTGTGGGAATCCCAGCTTCCGTCATTGTTGTGAATATGGAAATGGCTGATGTAAGGGGCACAGCTTTCCAGCCACTGCATCACCGGCATTGGGGAGTAGGCATTCACATGGCCCACATCCAGACACAGGCGCAGACGGGGATCATCCACGCCCCTGATGATATCCAACATCCACGCAGGTTCTTCTTCCAGCACGTTTTCCAGCGCAATTTCCACGCCCGGGTCTTCATCCAGAAACTGCTTCCAGAACAGAACGCTCTGCTCCGTATACCATGACGGGTAGTACATCCGTCCATTGTAACCGCCGTGGACAACGACTTTCTTAGCGCCGTACCGCTTCGCCAGTCCGATTGCCTGCCGGTAGCGCTCCGCGGCCAATGCTCTGGCCTTTCGGTCGATGGCACAGGGAAACAGCTCATTAAAGGGTGCGTGAAGTACCCGGCGGGAAATGCCCTCCAATTTCTTGCGAACCAGCACATCCGTCACCGCAAATTCGTCATCCATGTTCCACGCGGTACAGTATTCCGCGATTTCGAGACCCAATCCCCACCGGCGCGCAACCTCCGCCGCGTCGGAAGCTGTCGTGGATATGTAGATTTTGTCTTTGTTCAAGATTCACACCTCGCCTTTCGGAACCGATACTCCGTCCATCGTTCCAGCCCCATGGGCAGCAGGCACAGCACAGTATAGCCAATGGCGGTTGCACTGTTTCTAGCGTCCATCGGTTTCCATATGATTCTGGGATTATAAAACATTTCCGTTGCCCCCAGAATCACGCCCATAGCGGTCAAGGTGATACAGGAAAACAAGGCGATTACAAAGGCTCTGTCCCGGTTATCAAAACGATAAATAGAAAACGCCGTCCGCCCCCGGAGTAAACTACCCCGGCTGCGAGTGGAATCGGCTTCCAGCGCAAGGGCTGAGATCATCCAGGTAATCAGCATGGAAAAGATTCGCAGGCAGTTTATAAAACGCTGCCAGAGATTTCCCTGATTGCTGCCCCGTCCGATTCCTTTTTGCGCCAGATCAATTCGCTGTGCCTCCTGCTTCGTTCTGGGAACCATGCGCAGCAGAATTGTCAGGAACAGCGACAGCAGGGGGCTGACCTTTCCGAACAGATACACCACCTTGTCGCTGGACACGATCCGGTTCAAGCAACTCAGCCACATGCAAACGGTCGCCCCCCGCAGCCCTATCACCAGACCGTAAACGAAGCTCTCCACCGTCAGATTGTTGCCGATGAAATTCTGCTTTAGTATCGTCACACCAAAGTGATGGTAGCTGCTGTAGTACAGGGCAAAACAGAAAACCAGCGGCAGCAGGAACAAATTGAATACCGCAGCTGCTTTTCCGTTTCGCTTCACGCTGTAGGCGCAGGCGCAGAGAAAGGAAACCACCAGAAACACTGGGTGCGTAAATGTGACGCTTCCATAGAGGACGGCAGCAAAGAACAGAAAGTTCACCGCCGGATGGCAGCTTTCAAAGCCCATCTTCGTCCTCCGTCATCCCGTACTGCACCTTCACCCGGTCCAGCTTTTCCAGCAGAGCATTGCCAAACAGCAAAATGGTCAGAAAGGTGCAGACGCCTTGGCTGAGATTCACCGGGAAGCCGGACATATACAGGGGCCATACCGTTTCCAAATTGATCACAGGCAGGGTCAGGAACACCGAGCAGGTGTCCAGCAGCGGCCCCACAAAGCAAAGCATTGTCAGGAAACCGAAAATTCCCATGACAACTGGCTTTCTCGGCAGTCTTCCCTTGGCGAACAGGAAGCCCGCAAGCATTCCGCCCGCGCCATAGGCAAACATCTGCCACGGGGTATAGGCACCCTGACCGTAGAAAAAGTTGCTGGTGAAGGCGGAAACTGCCCCCACCAGAAAGCCCGCTTCCGGACCGAAGGCAATGCCGGATAGCATAATGACCGCGAAAATCGCCTTAAAATTGGGAATGGGAATGACCACCCGGGCGGCTACTGCCAGCGCGGACAGCACCGCAATGACCACCAGTTCCCGGGCCTGGGGCTTTCGGTTTTCAAAGGCCAGCAGGAAAGGAACGAGGATTTCCGCAATGACCAGGGTGCTGGTAAAATAGTAGGCCCGTCCGCTGAGCCGCAGACCGAAGAACAGCGTTGCGGGGATCACCAGCAGGAAAATCAGCAACGTTACAATATGGGATTTTTTCATTCCGCGGCCTCCTTGTTCTGCCTGTACAGGCAAATGACATCCTCCGCCGTAACCGCCATACCAAACACATGACGGCTCATGCGGTGAGCGGCGGTTGTATAGAAGCTATTGCTTCCGAAGAAACGGCGGGGCGTATCGGTGGTCAAAATCTGCCCGTCAAAAAACATGGACACCAGATCGGCATACCGGGCGCAGAACTCCACATCATGGGAAACCATGACGATGGTAATTCCCTGCTTCTTCAGATTCGCCAGAATTTCAGCAAAGGTTTCCTTGAAGAAGCTGTCAATGCCTTTGGTGGGTTCATCCAGTAACAGCAGCTTTGGCTGCGTCAGCAGAACCTTGGCCAGCGCCGCCCGCTGCTGCTCGCCGCCGGACAGGTCGTAGGGGTGGCTGTCCAGCAGAGACGTGATCTGGCAGGTGGCGGCAGTCTCCTCGATCAGGGCTTTGTCCTTCGTCATTTCTTCCAGATCTTCCCGGACTGTTTTCTTGACGAACAGGCTCTTGGGGTCCTGGGGCAGCATAGCAAGGCAGTGAGAAAACAGCTCTCGATTCTTATATTTATCGATTGGTTTTCCGAACAGCGTTACCTTTCCCCGATAGGGCTTGCAAATGCCGCAGATGGCTTTCAGCGTGGTGGATTTCCCCGCGCCGTTGCCGCCCAGAATGGCATACAGGTTTCCTTTTGGCACTTCCGCGCTGACACCTCTTAAGATATCCGGGCTGTCCTTTTCATAGCGGAACCAGAGTTCCTTGAGAGACAGGGCACTGGGTGCTGTTTCTTCCGAAAGCTCGGGAGCTGGGATAGCCGGATATTGGGGTGTCTGGGGAAACGCTTTGCTCAGCCAGCTTCTGCCCTCCCGGACAGTCAAAGGACATTCCCCGACCCCCGCAGCGCCGTAGAAAACCCGGACAGGCGTGGGCATAGCCGTAAACATGGGGTGATGCTGTTCATACAGGAGTTTGCCTACATTCCGAGGGGCATCGTCCGCTATGACCTTGCCGCCATCCATAACGACAGCCCTGTCCGCATAGGGAAAAATATCCTCCAGACGATGCTCCGTAATGATAACTGTGGTGCCCAGCTCCCGATTGATCTTCCGCACAGTATTCAGAAAATCAGAAGCGGCGATTGGGTCAAGCTGGCTGGTCGGCTCGTCCAGAATCAGCACCTCCGGCTGCATCGCCATAATGGAGGCCAGATTCAATAGCTGCTTCTGTCCGCCGGAGAGATTGCATACATCCCGGTGAAACCAGTCCTGGATGCCAAAATAGCAGGCCATCTCCGCAACTCTTGCCCGCATAGTCTTCTGGTCGCATCCCAGGCTTTCCAGCCCGAAGGCCAGCTCGTGCCAGACCTTGTCCGTAACGATCTGATCGTCGGGATTCTGCATGACAAAGCCGATCTTCTCCGCCTGGTCCCGGTCAGATACCCTGCTCAGCGGAACGCCGTGGAACGCGATTTCCCCCGTGCGTTTTCCGTTGGGGGTCAGTACGGTTTTCAGATGCCGCAGGAGCGTACTTTTGCCGCTGCCGGACTTTCCGCACAGTACAAGAAATTCTCCCTGTTCCACCTTGAGACTGACGTTTTCCAGCGAATGCCTGCCCTTGGCGGCGGCATAGGAAAATGTCAGATTTTCGATATTGAAATGCGCCATTGGATGGCCTCCTTTATGTGTAATGCAATTGGGATCAGCAGATAGCAGAGGTAGCAGAGAAATCCCGGTAGGTTTCTCCCACCGATGGGTGCAATATTCAGCACCGGTGTGAAGGCAGCAGTGCGGTCGCCCAGCACGATCATGCCCACAAGGAGAACGGCCAGTGCTGCCAGAAGTCCCCAGTCCAGTCCGGTCATGGTGTAGATCATGAAGCTGGAGCGTTTTCCGCTTCCATAGCCGCGGCTGCGCATGGAATCCGCAGTCACCACGCTGCCTTCCAGCGCCCAGGAGGTCAGTGCTCCCAGCAGGGTCATGCCCTCCCCCAGCTTTCCCTTCACTGTGTCCTGCTCCGCCGCGCCCCTGCCAATGGCGTTTCTGGCCTCCGTGATCTGGGCGCCCTTACGCAGTAGGTTGGGGATCATCCGCAGAACCATTACCAGCAGCAGGGACAGGGCCGGGATCAACTTTCCGAACAGGCTGGTGAATTTATCGCTGGTCAGCACCGCGTTATAGCAGCCGAACCACAACAGCATCTCCACAAAAATCGCGGCGATGGCCCCGCCGTAAAGCAAAGCTTCCAACGTACAGGGTCGCCCAAAGTACCGGAACAGCACCCTGTCCCCGTAGGTGTTGAACAGCGGGTTCATAGCGGTCAGCACCAGAAATACTGGCACCATTCCCAGAACCATTTTCACGCCCCTGCGCCCATGGAGCAGCAGGTAATAAGCCCCGCCGCACAGCATCCCGGCGCTTAGGTACGCCGGGTGCTGGATGACCACCGCGCAGATGATGGCTCCAATGAAAAATGCAAAGTTCACCGCTGGGTGCCGCTTGGAAAAGGCATCGTCTCTCATTCGTCACCCGTCCACACTTCTCCCACATCCGCACCCAGACCGTTGCAGGTATAGCACCACACAATGTCGTCCCCGTTTTTCAGAGTGTAGGCGGAACAGCCATAGTTGGGGAACCATTCGTTGACCTTGTACATCCAGCCGGACTCGTTTCCACAGTCGAACTCATACAGATGGTTGATGCCCTCAATATAATAGCTGTTGTACATGGGTGTCCAGCTGTACTCGATCTGAAGCTCTGCCGCCGCGCAGACTTTTTGCAGAACTTCAAAGACCGTATCTCCCTCCGTAAAGGAAACCTGCGTCTTTGGCAGGATCACTGCATCCTTCGGAACATAGGGCGCTTTTTCTTCCTCCAAGTTGTCCAGATTATCCAGTATAGTGTCGCAGACAATGGTGATGGTACAGACATTGTTTTCTTCTCCCGGGGTAATGAGTGCGTTGTCCGCAATCTTGTTGATATGATACTGGCTTCCCAGACCCGTGTCCTGCTCAGCCCTCAGATGGAAAGCGATTGTAATACCCACGATGGCGATGATCAAAATGATCAGCACCATGACCAGATTCGCAATTTTCTGTTTCTTCATCACACGTTCCTCCGCAAACTCACTTGTCGAACCGTTTCTTCATTTTTACGTACATGACAACGACCACGGCACTCAAGCCGATGCCCAGCACGATTCCAAACAGGATACCGACGCTCAGTCCCAGAAGCAGCGTCCAGACTTCGTCGTATTGGGACGTTTCCACCGTCCCCGCCACTGCCAGAGAATTCGGCGTTGTCTCGACAGGCACAGACTTTTCCACTCCGCCCATATCGATGACATCGGTCATGTCATACAGGCTGGCCTTGCCAGCCAGCAGGCGGTAGTAGGCGGTCATGGCATAGTAAGCCTGCTCGGTAGCCATGCCATCCAACTGGCCGTCCAGCGTGTGCCGGAAGCCACCGCCTGCAACGGAATACGCCTGAAGCGCATCAATGACAGAGCATCCATTTTTGACAAACCTCTGGTCTGTATGGGGATCGATGCCCAGTGCGGCCAAAGCCACGATAACCTGGGAGGCAGACTCGGAGGTCGCCACCTTGCCGCCGCTGCCGCTGAAGGTGCTGAATCCGCCGTCATCGTTCTGCATCTGGGAAAGACGGGCGATGGCCCTATCCACGGCCTCCTGCACCGCTGGATCTCTGCTGTAGTAGGGCGCCAGCGACTGCAGGGCCATACCGGTCATATCGGAATCCGCTTCGTCGCCGGAGATCGCCCAGCCGCCATCGGAGGTCTGAACGCTGAGGATCTCACTCACGAGGGCCTGACGGGTCACATTTCCCTCGGGTTCCGGGTAATTGCCGCAATCCAGCGCCAGCAATGCCCAGATAGGGCCGTTATTGCCCTGCTTTTTCACAAAATCCAGGTCATTCAGGCCCAGCAGCAGATTGTGCCCGTCCACATTGGTCACATCTTTGCCAATGGCGGTCAGCGCCAAAATCAGGCGGGAATTGTCGGTGGATTTCGCCTTGTGGAGCCTCTGGTTTTCGTCGATGTGTTCACGGACAAAGTCCACAACGCTCTGGTAATAGTCCTCCACACCAGGGACCTCCCGGCCGGAGCGGGCAAGACCGATCACCATCCATTCCCCGCCGATGCTGCCGACGCTGGGAGTTCCCAGCGTCTCCATATAGTCGCCGGTGGACGTATAGCATTCGGCGGTACTGCCCATAGCTTTCAGCGCTGACTGTTTTTGTACTGCCGATTTCTGCGCGGTGCTGTTCTGCGTGGCAGTATTCGCAGTGCTGGTGTCACCAGAGGCGCTGTCGGACTTACCATAGTTGATGCCGCCTTCTTCATAGGTATAATCATCCGTATAGTGCAGGACGATCTTGTCCCCATCCTTTACGAACTTTGCGGAGACACCCACATCCGGGTGGTGCCCATTGATGGTGTACATCCAGCCGGAATTCTGGCCGTTGTCAAATTCGCCCAGTCCGTTCACCGAGCGGATATAGACGGAGCCATACTGATTATTTGCGTCGGCGTAGACCGAAAGATTATACTTTGTGAACACACGCTGCAGCACATCCCACACCGTCTCAGTAGTGCTCGATTGTATGCCGCTCTCGCTGGCCCAGATGGTCAGGCCGCCTCTTGCCAAGCCGTGGGGGCCGCCGCTGCTGCTTGGGTCGCTGTGAAGGCTGTCGCCCAGAATGGAAACGGACACCGTGACCATCTTTTCCACGTTTTTCACCGAATAGGAGACTTCGGTGCTGCAATTGCTGTGGCGGATTATCAGTGTTCTATCCTCGGCAGTGCTACTGTCAAAGCCGAAAACTTCGGCTTCGGACACTGGAACCGCTTTCTGCGTGCCGTTATCGTAGACAACCACCAGCGACATCCCGTCCAGATTCAGTTCATCCCCCACCGTATACACCGTCTTATAGCTTCCGGAAACCAGCAGCCGCACCGGGGATGGTTCAGGTTCCGGTTCCGGTACAGGGCTGTCCATTCTGGTCAGATTATCCGCATCCGCGCCGAGGGGATCATCCGTGCGGTTGTGATTCGGTTTTTTGATATTGTAATACGCGCCGTCAGGGTTGGTGTCTTTTTTGATTTTGTCCAGGCTGTCCTCGGCGGTATTCATGTAATAGGTTCCGCCCACCCAGCCCTTGGGCGTGTCCGTACCGTCGGAATACAGGCTGGTATCCACATACAAGACACGGCCGATCCCCTTTTTTGCGCCGCAGGTGCTTCTGAAACGGTTATTCTCAATGACATTGTACCGATTCAGGGACTTGAGATAACCTATAATACCGCCCAGATTTTCTCCCCCAGCGGCGGTCACCGTACCGATAAAGTGGTTATTGCGAATATAACCGATGCCGTTGTCCCAGCACTGCTCCATGACCGGCTCTCCGCCCAGAATACCGCCGACATAATCCGCGCCTGTCACGCTCCCGGAACAGACACAGTTTTCAATGCACACGCCGGGGGTATTAGGTGCGGAATACACATCATAACCGCTCCCGATAATACCGCCCGCCCAGTTTCCTGAGGCGTACACACTGCCCCGGAATTCCGAATCGCTCACATTGCACGGCCCCATAGCCTGCCCCTTGATTCCGATCAGGCCGCCGACATTGTTTTTGCCATATACATCGGCGGCACTGACACAGCGCAGCAGGTATCCGTTGGTTTGCCCTCCAAAGGAGCCGATATTGCTCTGCATTTTATCATAGCCAATTGTCACGCCCGCTTCCACGGTACAGTCCATAAAATAGACCGCGTTGATTCCCGAAGCATAGCCCCCAATGAAGCCAGACCGGAGCGTTTGCGTCCCGGATTTCAGCGTGACATTGGAAAAGGTCACCGTATTGTCCGTCTGTCCCTTATAGCTTCCGCTCGGGCCGTAGTCCACCACATAGTTCTCAACCAGCCCATAGCCGGCAATTTTACTACCGTATACGTTCAGATTGCACACCATGGCATCTCGAACATATCCCAGCAAAGGCTTTCCGCCCTCCGCAACTGTCAGCGTGTGCCCGTTTCCGTTGATCACACCGCTGAATGGCAATATATTTTTTCCCTTACCGGAGCTGGTCGCTCCCTCGCGCAAAACGCCGATGGACTTCCAGTCTGCCGGCAGTGTAATATCCGTCGTGAAGGTATAGCAGCGGCCAACGGTACTGTTTCCGGCGGCCACATAATCAAACAGCGATTTCAGATCCTCCGGGGAACTGATGGCTGTTGTTTCCGTGATTTCCGTATCATAGGAATGATCCCATGGAGTATAGCCGAGGTTCTCAAAGGTAACATTATCCAAACCCAGGACTGTCTGCGCCTGGCTTTCTTCCCATTCTTCGCTTTTCTCTTCCAGAAGAAGTTTGGCCTCTGTCTCATCGACAATCTCTTCCTCTTCCAGCAGCAGCTCTATTTCAGCAGTCGTTTCCGAGACCGTTTCCTGTGTAGTTTCCGATAGGCTGGTGCTTCCCCCGTCCTCCGCGCCGTCAGCAAACGGGGCAATGGGAATAATGCCCAAAATCAGTATGGCTGTGACCGCCAGTGCTATGATTCGCTTCGCCATCACGTATCCCTCCGTTTGCCTCTTGAAATGCTCCTTGACAGGCGCAGCCAAATGGCTGCGCCTGTCTTGCCGATTGTGTTAGTTATTTACTTCTGCTGCAACAATTCTGATTTTGACGGAGGCGGACTTTCCGGTGCCGTCAGCTGCCGTGCAGGTGATGGTGACCGTCTTGCCAACGGCCTTTGCATCTGCAGCGACAGTTCCGTCCTCGACCGTTACGTATTGGTTGTTGCTCTTCCAGGTGTACTGGTTTGCCGCGCCTTCGTTGCAGGAGGCAACCAGCTTCAGCGTCTCACCAACCGCCAGCGTCGTGGGGAGTTTATCATAGCCCTCTGCGCGCAGGGTCACCTGGGTGGTCGCGGGATAGATGGTCACCTTGTGGGTGGCTGTCATTCCGCTGCCATCCTG
>JAXEXE010000103.1:0-7026 GCA_034113565.1 Faecousia sp. | reverse complement strand
CAACTACTTCAAAATCAAGACCGATGGCAGTATGGAAGCCATCGCGGGACAGATTGGCGGCTTCAACATCAACAGCGACTATATCGCCTTTGGTGACTGGACCCATGCCAGCAACTGGCTCTCCATGTGTACGCCCCACGGCGGTGCCGGAGATGTGTACCTTGGAAAGGGCGGCATCTCCACCGATTCATTTGATGGGCAGTCCGGCAGCATCGTCCGTTCCATCAAGATGACCGAGGGAACCATTGGCTTTTACAAGGGTGCTTATGAATGCGGATTTGTCGGGGTCAGTGACAGCAACGAGATTCGGATGAGCCTGATGGATAAAGAAAAGAACAACATTCTGAATGTTCATCACGACTGGCTGGAACTGCCTGTCTTTACGCAGGTATCCGGCGACCTGTCCGTATTGGGAAGCAAGGCCCGGTGTGTCAAGACCAGAGACTACGGCGAACGCAAGCTCTACGCCTATGAGACGCCCACACCCTATTTCGGAGATATTGGGGAGGCGGTGATTGCGGAGGACGGCCTATGCTATGTATCCATCGACCCGGTCTTTGCCCAGTGCGTATCGCTGGAGGGCTATCAGGTGTTCCTCCAGTCCTACGGAAAAGATGCAGTCTGCATTGAAGAAAGATATTCTGACCACTTTGTGGTTTCCGGCACTCCGGGGCTGTCCTTTGGCTGGGAAATCAAGGCGAAGCAGATTGATTATGACCAGCTTCGCATGACGGAAGATCGAGGACAGATTGACACCTCCACAACCAACTACGGAGCCGAAGCGGCTTCTTATCTGACATCCATTACAGAAGGGAGAATCACCACATGAAGAAAGTAACCTCTGTCACGTTCTGGAACGATGCCGTGGGCAAGCGTCTCAGCATCACCTATTCCGAAATTGACGATACCACTGGGAAGATCATCCGGGACAACTACCGCATCGACCGGGTGCTGGTGGACAAGACCGCCGTTGCCGCCTGTGACAGCATCGCCGATGTTGCCCAGGTTTTTATTGATTCTATCGAGTAAAGGAAGGGAGGAATGACCTGTGGCAGATCTACAGGAAGAACTGCAGCGTTTCCTGACAGCGCGCTTCGGTGTGGATGTCAAGGACGCCTTCGTATCCTGCATCCAGAAAATCCATAAGGAAAATCAGGAAGTCGCCGCGCTGGAACAGCCCATGAAGGATGCAACCCAGCAGGTACTGGACATCCGGGAAGAAATCACGGCGGTTTCACAGAACGCGTCCAAGACTGCCGAGGATGCCAAGACCATCGCCCGGGCGGCGGAGTCGAACGCCAGTCAGGCTCTTGCCACGGCGAAGAATGCCAAGGACGATGCCTTCAATGCCGCCGGGGATGCGGAGTTGGCAATGGCAGCCGCCCAGCAGGTGGAGCAGAACTACACCACCATGGAACTGATGCTCTCCGGCAAGGTGGATGGTGCCTTTGTGGAAAACGGATACCTGTATCTGACTTCCAACAACGTGGTGGTCGCAGGCCCCCTCGGCCCCTTCTCCGGTACGGGCGGCGGTTCCGGTGGCTCCGGCGGCAACAATGCCATTCTGCAGGTCAGCAACACCAGCGGATGGTTGAGTAAGTCCATCGCATACGGGAAGGAATGCCTCATTCAGATCACCTGGTCTTCGCTGGAGGATGAGATGCC
The DNA here is from genome assembly GCA_034113565.1 of Faecousia sp. GTDB lineage: Bacteria > Bacillota > Clostridia > Oscillospirales > Oscillospiraceae > Faecousia. The sequence continues at coordinate 5,361 of JAXEXE010000103.1, read as the reverse complement.
CACGGGTAACGGTGTCATGAAGGTCACGGTAAACGGGATCGTCAAGGCCATGCTGGACATCCCCCAGGGTGCGGTAACCGCTGATCTGGGGCCGTATCTCTCGGTGGGCAGCAACGCGGTGCGGATTCAGGTGTCAGATGCCTATGAGAACAGCCGCACCATCAACTTCAACATCAATGCCATCGAAGCATCCATCAGTTCCACCTTTGACTCCAGCACAGCCTTTGACGGGCTGATTACCTTCACCTATGTCCCGGTGGGCAGCATCAGCAAGACTGTCCACATCCTGCTGGACAACAAGGAAATCGCGTCTGTGAATACCACCAGCAGCGGCAGGCAGATGTCCTATACCATTCCGGCACAGAGTCATGGCTTCCACACGCTGGAGGCCTATTTTGATGCCACCATCAACGGGCAGGTAATTGAATCCAACCATCTGTACTATGAGCTCATCTGCATCGAAAGCCTGAACACTACTCCCATCATCGCTACCAACTTCCGGGACAGTGAGGCCCAACAGTATACTTCGCTGGCGATTCCGTTTACCGTCTATGATCCTACCAGCCTGACAGCAGAGGTGGAGCTTTCGGTAAACGGTAATGTGGTGTCCCGCCAGACGGTAGACCGCACCCAGCAGGTATGGTCTTATCGCGCCGACAATGCCGGTGATCTTGCTCTTGAAATTTCCTGCGGCAGCGTCTCCAGAACCATCGCCCTTACTGTCACCGCCAGTGAGATGGAGATCGAAGCGGAAACGGAGAGCCTTTCTCTGTATCTGTCCAGCGCCGGTCGGAGCAACACCGAAGAGAATCCTGCTGTCTGGGAGTATGGCTCGATTGCCGCCCGCTTCTCCGGCTTCAACTTCACCTCGGACGGATGGCAACTCGATGAGGACAATATTCCGGTTCTCCGTGTGTCCGGCGATGCCACGCTGACCATCCCGGTGCAGCCCTTCGGAAAGGACTTCCGTACCACCGGCAAGACCATCGAGATTGAGTTCGCCACCCGGGATGTCATGAATTACGATGCGGTGGTGCTGTCCTGTATGAGCGGAAATCGCGGCATCTCCATCACGCCCCAGCTGGCGACCCTGCGCTCGGAACAGAAGGAAATCACCACCCGGTATAAGGAAAACGAGCATCTGCGCCTTGCCTTTGTGGTGGAGAAGAAAGCCGCCAATCGCCTTGTCTACTGCTACATTAACGGCATCATGTCCGGTGTGGTGCAGTACCCGGCGGATGATGACTTTGCCCAGACTGTGCCGGTGGATATCACCATCGGCTCCCGGGATGCCACCATTGACCTGTACTGCATCCGCGTCTATGACAACGACCTGACCCGGCACCAGATTCTGAACAACTGGATTGCCGACACCCAGGTGGTGGAGACCATGCTGGAGCGGTACAGCCGCAATCATGTGTTTGACGCCTACTCCCAGATTGTGATTGCCCAGCTGCCGAAGGATCTGCCGTACCTGGTGCTGGACGGCACGGAGCTGCCCCAGTACAAGGGCGATGTAAAGGTGATGGGTGGCTACTACACCGATCCCATCAATGCCAGTCGCTCGTTTACCTTCACCGGAGCCGAGGTGGATGTCCAGGGTACGTCCTCTCAGTATTACGCCCGGAAGAACTACAAGATCAAGTTCAAGGGCGGCTTTGTAGATCCCAGCGGCAACACGCAGGAGACCTATAAGCTGCGCCCGGACTCTGTGCCGACCAATACCTTCACCTTCAAGGCGGATGTGGCATCCTCTGAGGGTGCCAACAACGTGGAACTGGCTCGGCTCTATGAGGATACCTGTCCCTTCCAGACCGAACCCCAGAAGCAGGACAGCAAAATCCGCCAGGCCATTGACGGCTTCCCAATCGTGGTTTTCTGGTATGACGGAAACATTACCAGCTTCATCGGCAAGTACAATTTCAACTTCGATAAGGCCACCCCGGAGGTATTCGGCTTTGCCGAGGGGGATGAAAGCTGGGAGATTCTCAACAACACCAGCGACCGTGTCCTCTGGAAATCCGATGATTACTCCGGTACGGACTGGCAGGGCGACTTTGAAGCACGGTACCCGAAGGATTATGCCGATGCCGCTAATCTGGCGGAACTGGCCACATGGTTGAAAAGCACCGATCAGTCCGCTGCCACCGGGGATAACCTGCTGGTGAGCCGCACCTACGATGGCGTTCTCTACACGCAGGATACCGCGCAGTACCGCCTTGCCAAGTTCAAATCTGAGTTTGCACAGCATTTTGAAAAGGATGCCGTGCTTTTTTATTACCTGTTCACAGAGCTGTTCCTGATGGTGGACAGCCGGGCAAAGAATATGTTCCCGACCTTCATGTCCGGGAGCAAATGGTTCTCGCTGCCCTATGACTTCGATACCGCCATCGGCATCAACAACGAAGGCGCGCTGGTGTTCTCCTACAATCTGGAGGACATTGACCATACCGAGTCCGGGGCCGATATCTACAACGGTCAGCAGTCCGTCCTGTGGATCAATGTCCGGGCGGCTTTCTATGAGGATATTAAGGGCATGTACCAGAAGCTGCGCTCGGGCGGCACGCTGTCCTTCGCCGTGACGGAACAGCGGTTTGAGGAACATCAGGCGAAGTGGCCCGAGGCGGTGTTCAACGAGGATGCCTACTTTAAGTACCTCCAGCCCCTGGTGGAGCAGAACACAGCCAGCTACCTCTCCATGCTGCAGGGCTCCAAGGCTGAGCAGAGAAAGTGGTGGCTGTATAACCGGTTCCGCTATCTGGACTCCAGGTACAATGCCGGGGATGCCCTGACCGATGTAGTGACGCTCCGTGGTTATGCCAAGGATGATATAACCGTCACGCCCTATGCGGACATCTACGCATCCATCAAATATGGCTCCTATCTGGTGCAGCAGAGAGCCAACCGAAACGTGGCCTACACACTGGCCTGTCCGCTGTCCAATGTGAACGACACCGAGATTTATATCTACAGTGCCAGTCAGCTTCAGTCCATCGGCGACCTTTCCGGGCTGATGGTGGGCTATGCGGATTTCTCCATGGCCACCCGGCTCCAGAGCCTGAAGGTCGGCGATGCGGCAGACAGCTACGCCAATGGCAACCTGACCGAACTGTACCTGGGCAACAACACCTTGCTCCGGACGCTGGATGTCCGCAACTGCCCGAATCTCAAGCAAGCAGTGGATGTGTCCGGCTGCACCAACATTGAGCAGCTGTATTTCGAGGGGACGGCGGTCACCGGTGTTCAGCTGCCCAACGGCGGTATTCTGAAAACGCTTCATTTGCCCGAAACGGTCACCAACCTGACCGTTCGGAACCAGAAAGCGATTACGGATTTCTCCATTGGCGGGTATGACAACATCTCCACGCTCCGGCTGGAGAATGTGAGCGAGGTGTTTGACCTGTGGGAGATTCTGCACAGCATCCCTTTAGGTGCCCGTGTCCGCGTTACTGGGCTTGAGCGCACCTTCGAGGATGCGGCGGATATTCTGTCATTCTATGATCTGCTGGACACCATGCGCGGTCTGGACGAAAACGGCAACAACATGGATAAGGCACAGATCAGTGGAGTCTTTACCATTGATACGCTGACGGGAAATGATCTTGCTGAAATGCAGGAGCGGTATCCGAACATTCACATTCAGTACAACCACTTCACTGCACAAGTCAACTTCTATGACGATACTGGCAGTACCTTGCTGAAAACCGTTACGGTTTACGATGGTGGGGATACAGCCTATGGCAGCAGTAATCCGACCAAGGCATCCACGGCGCAGTACAGCTACAGCTTCACCGGATGGAGTTTGTCCGCAGGTGGTTCGGCGAATGCCAATGCTCTCAAGTCGGTTATGGTGGATCGGAATGTGTATGCGGCCTACTCCAAAACTGTCCGAAAGTATACCGTTTATTTCTACAATGGTTCGACACTGTTGGAGACTGTTTCCAATGTTCCTTACGGCAGCGGCGCTTATTATTCCGGTGATACCCCGGAAAAGACCGGCGTTGATTTCCCGGAGGACTATGTGTTCACAGGTTGGAGTCCCTCCAATAGCGGAATCACTGGGAACACCTATTGCTATGCGCAGTACAAGTATATCGGCTATGCCTACACGACCATTGTGGAAAGTTCCATTTCGGGTGAGTACGCAAATGACCGGGTAACTACGGTTGGCGACTATGTTTTCCGTAATTGTACTGCTCTGACGGGCATCAGTTTGCCTTCTGTCGAAAGCATAGGCGTATGCGCGTTCCTGTCCTGCACGAAACTGACCAGCGTCAGCATTCCGGCCATCAAGTCCATTTCCAGATCGGCATTTTCAAGCTGTACCGCGCTTACCAGCATTGACCTCCACGGCGCTACCTCAATTGCCGCCATGGCGTTCTATTGCTGTACCAATCTGACAACGGTTATCCTGCGCGATGAAAGTCAGGTTTGCTCTCTCGGCGACACCAATGTATTCGATTCGACAGCCCTTACACAGGTGTTTGTCCCTTCCGCTTTGGTAGATGCCTATAAAGCTGACAACAGATGGAGCAAGCACGCAAGTAAGATACTCGCGATTGAGGATTATCCTGACATTACGGGAGGTTGATAAAATGAGCGAATACACCTATACCGTTGACGTCATCGGTGATGATGCCTTAACGGACAGCGTGATTATGAGAACGGTTACCGAGGTGATTGACCAGCATATTAACACCATCTCTGAGTACGCATTTTACGGCTGTGCGGCTCTGCAAACGGTGATCGGTACAAATGTAACCAGTATACGCCCCGATTGTTTTACGGGTTGTACCTCATTAGAGACGGTATCCTTTCCAGCACTGAAGGCCATGGATGGATACTTTAGAAACTGCACGGCCCTTAAAAATGTGGATCTTCCGCAAGTAAAAGACATTCGGAAGCAATATGCATTTGAAAAGTGTACTGCGCTGGAACGGATTGATCTTCCGGTCTGTACCCATATTGGGGTTGGAACAAATTACTCCTGCTATGCTTTCCATTATTGCTCATCCCTGGAAACCGTGATTCTCAGGAGCGAGACTATGTGTAGTTTGGACGATACCAGTGTATTTTCCGACACCCCGATTTCAAAAGGAACCGGGTACATCTATGTGCCGAAAGCACTGATTGAAAGCTACCAGGCTCATGAGAAGTGGAGTGTCTATGCAAACCAGTTCCGTGCCATTGAGGATTATCCTGAAATCTGCGGTCAGTAACCTAAGGCAATACCGTATAAATGCCACAATCCGCATTATACAACAGGTGCCGAATAAAAACTGTGGATAACATCCGAATTTTTTGTCCGCAAAGGCGCACTGACTCAAGCTGCCAGACAGGGTCTGTCAGCCAGAATCAGAT
>JAXEXE010000102.1:0-18973 GCA_034113565.1 Faecousia sp. | reverse complement strand
TTGCGAGGAGGGCGAAGCCCGACGTGGCAATCCGTTCCCCTTCTCACGTTCCGAATACATACCTGCTACGAAAAGAAGTACGGATTGCCACGCCAGTGTGCGCACTGGCTCGCAATGACATGTTTTCTTAGTCAGCTATAGCACAATATTGTCCATTATTGCAGAGCGGTTATTTCTTCCACTTTTCCGTCAGCGCCCGAATCTGGGCTGCCAGCTTGGCGTTGTCCTTGTTGGTGCAGCCCTTCCGGGCTTTGACCAGCGCCAGAAGAGCCTCTGCGGCTGCCACCAGATCGTCATAGACCTGTTTTGCCCGCTGGCTGCCCTTGAAGACCGCCTCCCGATTGATGCGGATGCCCTGGGCGAAGGTCACGAGCCTGCCGGTGAGCAGATCGTACTCCGTGCCGCTGAAGGGGGCCTCCGCCCGGTAGCCCAGCTCTTTCAGCTGTTTCTGGAAGGCCTCACAGCTTTCCTCATCGCCGTGGTTTACGAACACCATGCCGGGCTTTTCGGTAAAGCCGCCCAGCCAGTTCAGCAGCCCGTCCCGGTCGGCGTGGCCGGAGGTGCCGTGGAGGGTGGCAATTTCCGCGTTCACCGCGATGTCCTCGCCGAACAGCCGTACGGCTTTGGCACCGTTCTGAAGCTTCCGGCCCAGAGACCCCTCCGCCTGATAGCCCACAAACAGAATGATGCTCTCACTGCGCCACAGGTTGTGCTTCAGGTGGTGGCGGATTCGGCCCGCTTCGCACATACCGCTGGCGGACAGAATCACCTTGGGCCGGGTGTCAAAGTTGATGGCCTTGGATTCCTCGGAGGAGACGGACAGCGTCACGCCGTCAAACCAGATGGGGTTGATACCCTGCTGGATCACTGCCAGTGTCTCCTCGTCAAAATTCGATTCATCGCATTGCAGGAAAATGCCCGTGGCCTCCACCGCCAGCGGGGAGTCCACATACACGGGGAAATAGTCGTGCCCCTGAATCAGTCCCCGCTGCTTGATTTCCCGGATGGCGTAGAGCATTTCCTGGGTTCGGCCCACGGCGAAGGAGGGGATTACCAGATTGCCGCCCCGGTCCAGTGCCCGCTGGATGTAGCCCGCCAGCTCCGACACCACATCCCCCCGGTCCTTTTCGTGAAGGCGGTTGCCGTATGTAGACTCGATGACCAGGTAGTCCGCCTCCGTCACGGGCTTGGGATCATTGATGAGGGGCTGGTTGGTGTTGCCCACGTCGCCGCTGAAGACGATTTTTCGGGTTTCCTTGCCCTCTGTCAGCCATAGCTCGATGGAGGCGGAACCCAGCAGGTGTCCGGCATCGGTCATCCGCAGCACAATGCCCTCGGCGACCTGCAAAATCTCCCCGTACCGGCAGGGCCGCAGCAGCCGCAGTGCGGCGGCAGCGTCGTTTACATCGTACACCGGCTGCACAGGAGGCTGACCGGCCCGCTCGGCCTTCCGGGTCTGCCACTGGGCTTCGGACTCCTGAATGTGGGCCGAGTCCATCAGCATGATGCGGCACAGGTCGCAGGTAGCCTCCGTGGCGTAGATGGCCCCGGAAAAGCCGTCCTTGCACAGCTTGGGCAGCATACCGGAGTGATCGATGTGGGCGTGGGTCAGGAACACTGCCTCAATGGCGGCGGGATTGACGGGCAGGGGCACGTTCTCAAAAATATCCGCCCCCTGCTCCATACCACAGTCCACCAGATAGCAACGCTCCCCCACCTCCAGCAGCGTGCAGCTGCCGGTGACCTCATGGGCCGCGCCGATGAATTGGATTTTCATAGTTTTGACCTCCTTAGACGGAGTGATGGTTGGGGTGTTTACGTCAGCAGAACAAAATGAATGTCATTGCGAGCCAGCGTGAACGCTGGCGTGGCAATCCGTTCTCCTTTGGAGAATCTGCGTCATTGGAGTGCCAGAGGGGATGCGGATTGCCACGTCGGGCTTCGCCCTCCTCGCAATGACATGCCAATTTACAGAGTGCCGCTTACTCACACTATACCACCATTTCCCCATTGGGGCAAGGTCAGCCCGCCGCCGCGTCGACAGCTTGCGCGCCGATAAAGTGAATGACCAGCTGATTCGGCAGGCACACGATGTCCGTGCCGGAAGCGCAGAAGCCACGCTTCATGCAGTAGTGGTCGGGACAGGTGGCATCCGTGACGGCGATTTTGCCATCCTGCACGGTGACGACATTTTTACCGCCGTTTTTGGATGTTATGGTAAACTGCTGGTTTTCACGCAGGTTTACCGTTTTCACCACTTTTCCGCCGCTGGAAACTTCAGCAAGGGCGGCGTCCGGTTGCCGGCGAAGAACGAGAAAACTGCCCAGCAGGCTGATTAGAAACACCCCGCTCAGAAGCAGTATCCAAGTTTTGGCTTTCACGGAGCGGCACCTCGCTTTCCGGCAGATTCAACAGTTGGATTTCCCGGATAGTATAGCAAAATTGTGGGAAAAACGCAAGTAAACTGCCCAAATACTTCTTGACATTTTTATTTTACAATGGTAGAATAAACAAGCCGCATTGAAGGGGCTTAAGTTGGCATGCCTAAAATGCCGCGCCTCAAGAGCGAGACTACACAATATAAAGTAGGTGAAACAAATGAAAGCAGTTATCGTTACCGGTGGCAAGCAGTACACCGTGGCTGAGGGCGACGTCCTGTTCGTCGAGAAGCTGAACGCCGAGGCAGAGTCCACTGTCAAGTTCGATCAGGTTCTGGCTGTGCTGGACGGTGAGAACACCAAGATCGGCGCTCCCGTGGTGGAAGGCGCCGCTGTCGAGGCCAAGGTCGTCAAGAACGGCAAGGGCAAGAAGATCGACATCATCCGCTACAAGGCCAAGAAGGGCGAGAAGCGCCACATCGGCCATCGTCAGCCCTACACTAAGGTCGAGATCACCAAGATCGCTCTGTAATTTATGACAAGATGCGAATTTTTCACCGAGAATGACCGGATTAACGGATTCAGCATCTCGGGTCACAGCGGCTATGCCGAGGCGGGCAGCGACATCGTCTGCGCCGCCGTGTCTGCCGCGGTTGCCATGGCGGAGGCCACCATCAATGATGTGTGCGGCGCCAATGCCAAGGTTCGGGTCAAGGACGAGCAGGCTCGTATCACCCTGACCCTCCCCGCAGTTTGTGACGAGGAGGACACCATCCAGGTAGTGCTTGCCGGAATGCTGGTGTACCTGTGCTCCCTGCGGGACGATTACCCTGATTATATCGAAGTTTTGGAGGTGTAACACCATGCTGAAGATTGGTATTCAGTTCTTTGCTCACCACAAGGGCGGCGGCTCCACCAAGAACGGCCGCGACTCTGAGTCCAAGCGTTTGGGCGTGAAGCGTGCTGACGGTCAGTTTGTGCTGGCTGGCAACATTCTGGTTCGTCAGAGAGGTACCCACATCCATCCCGGCACCAACGTTGGTATCGGCAAGGATGACACCCTGTTCGCTCTGGTTGACGGTACCGTCAAGTTCGAGCGCAAGGGCAAGGATCGCCGTCAGTGCTCCGTTTACGCTGAGCAGTAAGCGCATAAAGACAAAGAGCTGCCGCAAACTACCTGCGGCAGCTTTTTTAATTGAAAGTTGACAGTTGAAAGTTGAAAGTTGTGGTCGCGTCCAATGAATCAACAGTAATTGTTTTATCTTCCCGGAGGGACTCCTTAATTTTCAATTTTCAACTTTCAATTTTCAACTAACACCTTGGAGGTTTTTATGTTTGTAGATAAAGTCAGAATCACCGTCATCGGCGGGCGGGGCGGTGACGGCGCGGTGGCCTTCCATCGGGAAAAGTATGTGGCCTCCGGCGGCCCCGACGGCGGCGACGGCGGTCACGGCGGCAGCGTGGTGCTGCATGTCAACGACAATCTGTCCACCCTGCTGGATTTCCGCTATAAGCGCAAGTACACAGCCGCTGCCGGTGTCAACGGCATGGGCCGGAAAATGGCAGGCAAGCGGGGCGAGAACCTTGTGATTGACGTGCCCCGGGGCACCGTTGTCCGGGATGCCGAAACCAACCAGATCATTGTGGATATGTCCACCGGGGAGGATTTTGTCATCGCCCGGGGCGGACGGGGCGGCTGGGGCAACGCCCACTTTGCCACCCCTACCCGGCAGGTGCCCCGGTTTGCCAAGGCGGGCCTGAAGGGACAGGAGCGGGACGTGATTCTGGAACTGAAGCTATTGGCAGACGTGGGACTGGTGGGCTTTCCCAACGTGGGAAAATCCACGCTGCTCTCCGTCACCTCCAACGCCCGGCCCAAAATCGCCAACTATCATTTTACGACCCTGTTCCCCAATTTGGGTGTCATTTATGTGGAGGAGGGCGTGTCCTTCGTCATGGCGGATATCCCCGGCATCATCGAGGGCGCGGCGGAGGGCGCGGGCTTGGGCCACGACTTCCTGCGGCATATTGACCGCTGCCGGTTGCTTGTGCACGTGGTGGACGTGTCCGGCAGCGAGGGCCGGGACCCGGTGGAGGATTTTCATGCCATCTGTCAGGAGCTGCACAGCTACAGCGTTGACCTTGGCGACCGGCCCATGATCGTTGCCGCCAACAAGTGCGATTTGCTCCCCCCGGACAGCGACAATCTGGATCGGCTGCGCAAGGCCGCTGAGGATGCGGGCTGTGAGCTGTATGAAATCAGCGCGGGAACGACCCAGGGCACAAAGAACCTCATGCGGGTGGTTGCCCAAAAGCTGAGGGAATTGCCCCCGGTCACCATTTACGAGCCGGAATATGTGGAGGAAATCTCCGCCCCCGCCGATCCCACGGCCTTTGAAATTGAGCACTACGGCAGCACCTGGATGGTCACTGGGGAATGGCTGTCCCGGCTGGTGGAGAACATCAATTTCGACGACTACGAGTCCCGGAACCACTTTGACACCCTTCTGCGCAAGGCGGGGCTGTTCGCCCGGCTGGAGGAAATGGGCATTGCTGATGGGGACACCGTGGATATCTACGACTTCGAATTTGAGTACCAGCGTTAATACCAAAAAACCGTCCGTTTTTTAGTGTAAAAAGCGGGGAGACTTTTTGCGGAAAGTATTTGCCATTTTCAACTTTCTTTTGTATAATAACAGGGTCAGCTTTGCTGACCCTGTTATTCTGTTTTGGAGGAACCAGCCATGATCCGTAATTTGAACCAGGTAACCTTTCAGGGCTTTGGCGCCGTACCGCCGGAGCGGTCCCAGAATGCCAAGGGCTTTGACAGGTCTGCCGCCGTTTCCGTGGCCCTTTCCCAGTCGGAGGCGGAGATTTGGCAGGCCGTCTCGGATACCTGGGTGGCAAACGGGAATGGTTCCAGTGTGCTGTCCGTCAGCGTGGACGGCGAAACCTATCAGGATTTTTATCTGGACAAGCCGGTGTGCATCAAGCCCCGTACCTTTTTCAGCATCAGCCCCTTCACAGGCCCGGCGGATGCTCTGCTGTACAGCGCCCAGCCGCCGGAAACCCGTGGCAGCCGCAGAACGGACAGCCAGCGGGTGGATCACCAGCTTCAGGTGGAGGGGATTTACACCTTCTTCTATCAGGAGAAGGAGCAGGGCTTCCTGTTCCCCGGCGAGTCCCATCCCATGGCGGAGCTGACCTATGTGGATCAGGGCGCGCTGCACTCCGTGGCGGACGGGCAGGATCTGCTCCTCAAGCAGGGAGATCTGGTGATCTACGGCCCGGGCCAGTGGCATATGCAGTATGCCGATATCGGCGTGGCGCCCCGGTTTGTGACCATGTCCTTTGCCACCCAGGGCGCTGATCTGGTGCCGCTGCTGAACCGGAAATTCTCCGCTCCGCAAAAGGTGGTGTCATTGCTTCAAACCATGCTCCATGAGCAGGAGCGGATGGACGCCTACTCCGGCGACATCATTCTGTGCCAGTTGAATCTGCTGCTGCTGCTTCTGATGCGGGAGACTACTTCTCCCACCGGCGGCAAGCTGCAAACCGCCAATTCCGTCCACTCGGAAAATGAGATCATCCGGCAGGCCCAGCAGTACATTTCCTCCCACATCCGGGAGAAGCTGAGTGTGCCTTTGGTTGCCCGGCAGGTGGATGTGAGCCCCAGCTATCTGACGGCCCTGTTCCACAAGAATCTGCAAATCTCTCCCGGCGAGTACATCCGCCGCATCAAGCTGCAGGAGAGCAAGCAGATGATTCGGGAGAACAACCTGAACTTTACGGAGATCGCCGCCGAGCTGCAATATTCCACGGTGCACCACTTCTCCCGGCAGTTCAAGGAGAAATTCGGCATTACGCCCACGGAATATGCGAAATCTGTCCGATAACACAAATGCGCCCGGAGGAACATCCTCCGGGCTTTCCTCTTGGGTGAGAGGGCCATACTGCTTCCCAGCCCCGGGATGGAAGTATCGTTTGCTATTGACATCTATCGGTCAAATGCGTAAAATGTGGAAAAACCTTTGACCGAGGAAGTGGGATTCCGATGAAAAAATTCGCGCCGATGTTTGTGCTGTCCGCCGGGACGCTGTGGGGCGTCATGGGCGTGTTTGTGCGCAAATTGGGGACTTACGGCTTTTCCCCGCTGCAAATCGCCTGCCTGCGAATTCTGTTCGGGGCGGTGCTGTTCTTGCTGATTACCGCCGTTTTCCGGCGGGATCTGCTGAAAATTCAGCCGCGGGACGTAGGGCTGTTTCTGGGCATGGGGCTGCTGAGCCTGCTGCTGTTTACGGTGTGCTATTTTACCACCATCAGTCTGGCTTCCCTGTCCGTGGCGGCGATTCTGCTGTACACGTCCCCAATCTGGGTCATGCTGATGTCGGCAGTCTGCTTCCGGGAGAAGATCACCCGCCGGAAGCTGCTGTGCGCCGCCATGGCCTTCGGGGGCTGTGTGCTGGTGTCCGGCATCGGGTCTGCGGCAAGCCTTTCCCCCATGGTCATTGTCACGGGGCTGCTGTCCGCCGTGGGCTACGGCCTGTACAGCATTTTCGGCACCTTCGCCCTGCGGAAATACCAGCCGCTGACGGTGACGACCTATGCGTTTCTCTTTGGCGCGGCGGGTGCGCTGCTGCTGTGCAATCCGGCGCAGATTGCCCGGGTGATCTGTGAGTCGGGGCAGCCGGGCCGGCTGGTGCTGCTGATTACCGTGACTGCCTTTGTCACAGCGGTTCTGCCGTATCTTCTCTACACCGTGGGTCTTTCCCGTATGCGGGCCAGCGCGGCAGCCATTATGGCCTCCATCGAGCCGGTGGTGGCAACCACCGCCGGGGCGCTGGTCTTCGGCGAAGCCCTGACGGTTCCCGCTTTCGCGGGCATTGCTTTGGTACTGGGAGCAATCGTGGTGCTGAACGCGAAAGCGTGAAAAAGTCTTCCCCGGAGGCGAAGACTTTGGAATGCCCTTGCAAATCCGCCTTTTTTCTGGTATGATAGCCGGAAGAAAGGCGGTTTCTGAAATGGTAAACGTTTGCGATATTCAGGTGATGAAGCCACTGCTTTCCCAGCACGGCTTCCACTTTTCCAAGGCCAAGGGCCAGAATTTCCTGATTGCCCCATGGGTGCCCCAGTCCATCGCGGAACAGGCGGGGGTGGACGAAACAGCGGGGGTGCTGGAAATCGGCCCCGGCATCGGTTCCCTGACCCAGCAGCTGTGCCTGCGGGCGAAAAAGGTCTGCGCCGTGGAGTTGGATGAGCGGCTGGAGCCGATTCTCGATATCACCGTGGGGGAGTTCGACAATCTGGAGATTTTTTGGAACGATGTGCTGAAGCTTGACCTTCCGGCGCTGGTGGAAGGGGAATTTTCCGGGCTTCGCCCCATGGCCTGCGCTAACCTGCCTTACTATATCACGTCTCCTATCCTTACGGCTCTGCTGGAAGCGGACTGCTTCGAGTCTGTCACCGTCATGGTGCAGAAGGAGGTAGCCCAGCGGATTTCCGCCGCCCCGGGCAGCGCCGATTACAGCGCTTTTACCGTGTTCTGCCAGTATTACGCAGAGCCTGCGCTGCTGTTCGACGTGCCCGCCCACTGCTTTCTGCCCCAGCCCAAGGTGACTTCGGCGGTGATTCAGCTGAAGGTGCGAAAAAAGCGGGAATGGGACATTCTGGACGAGAACATTTTCTTCCGCACCGTCCGGGCCAGCTTCGCCATGCGGCGCAAAAAGCTCTCTAACGGCCTTGCCTCCGGCTTCCCGGAACTGGGCAAAAACGGCGCTTCGGAGGTCATCGCACAGGCGGGCTTTGACGCGAACGTCCGGGGCGAAACCCTGAGCATCCCGGAATTTGCCAGAATTGCCAATGAGATTGTGAAATGGAGAGAAAAATGATCGAATTTTTGCTTTTGGATCTGGACGACACCATTCTGGACTTTCACAAGGCCGAGCGCATCGCCCTGAGCAAAACCATCCGGTCTTTCGGCGCGGAACCTACGGAAGCCCTGCTGAACCGATACCACGAAATCAACAAATGGCACTGGGAACAGCTGGAGCTGGGTAAAATGACCAGGGATCAGGTTCTGGTGAACCGGTTCGGGGCGCTGTTCCAGGAGCTGGGCATGGCCGTGGACGCGGCTTCCTGCGCGAAAAGCTACGAAAGCAACCTGTCCATCGGCCATTATTTCCTGCCCGGGGCGGAGGAAGCGGTGAAGAAGCTCCACGAAAAATACCGGCTGTTTCTCGTAAGCAACGGCACTGCCACCGTCCAGCACAGCCGTCTGACCAGCGCGGGACTGTACCCTTACTTTGAGCAGGTGTTTATTTCCCAGGAAATTGGCTTCAACAAGCCGGACAAGGCCTATTTTGACCGGTGCTTTGCCCGGATTCCCGGTTTTGAGCTAGAACACGCCCTGATGGTGGGCGACAGCCTGACCTCGGATATTCGGGGCGGCATCAACGCGGGGCTGAAAACCGTCTGGATTAACCCCCGGCACAAGCCCTGCGGGGACATCCGGCCAGACTACGAAATTGAGGGACTGCCGCAGCTGGAAGCCCTTTTGGAGGAACTGTAATGGAATACGAACTGGTACATGAAATCAAGAACCTCTGCCGCAACAATCAGATGCGGGACATTTTCTTTGAGGAAGTGGAGTGCGACGACCCTGTGGAGTATCTGCGGGGGAAGCTTGCGGGTAAAGAAGTGGAGATGTCTGTAGAGCAGGGGACAAACGGCGCTCTGACCATCCACGCGGTGGTGGACGGCCTGATGCAGAAATTCGTCTTTACACCGATTTGACCTTTACGATTGCCTGAGAATTTGGAATTCTGCCGTTGAATGGCGAAAACCGAAACAATGGAACATTTTTGTGACCAATTTGCCGGCTACGCGCCATTATGGGGCGTGCTTGATATCGGCATCTGGTCGGCGGAGTCATGACTCCGCCTTACGAACGCATCCTGTTGGAGAAGTCTATGAAACACATTCATTTTCTGCCGTGGCTGTTGATTGGAGCGCTGTGCGCGGCGGCTTTCTATCTGCGCTTCGTCCTGTGGGGCTATAGCTTTTCCGCCCTGGTCTGCTGCTGTCTTGCGGGGATTATCGCCTTTTATGAAGTGACCGGAATCCTGCTGCCCCGTTTTCCGGCGGCGGTTCCGATGATTCGCCGGGTATTTACTGTGTGCCTTGCCATCGGCATTGCGGTGGTCACCGTCACCGAGGGCATCATCATCAAGGCCAGCTTCGGAAGCCCGGAGGAGCCAATTGATTATCTGGTGGTGCTGGGAGCCAAGGTCCGTGTCACCGGTCCGTCTGCGTCTCTGTGGGACCGGATTTACGGGGCGTATGATTATCTGGAAGCCCATCCCGATGTGATTGCCGTCGTTTCCGGCGGGCAGGGCGGCGACGAGCCGATTCCGGAGGCATGGTCCATGTATGAGAATCTGGTCAATATGGGCATCGATCCGGAGCGCATCTGGATGGAGGACCGGGCCACTTCTACCTGGGAAAATCTCCATTTTTCTCTTGACCTGATCGAAGAAAAAACCGGAAAGCGGCCGGAAAAAATCGGCGTGCTTTCCAGCGAATATCATCTGTACCGGGCCAGCCTGTTTACCAAGGCCTGCGGCGTGGAATTTGTGGGGGTTCCGGCGAAGACCAGCCGGGTCACCCAGAAGATCAACCACTTCATGCGGGAGGTTGCGGGGGTCTGGCATTACTGGCTGTTAGGAGGACAATATGATACCCTTTGATTACGCGAATGACGCATGGGAGCGGGCGGCGGAGCTGCTTGCCATCGATTCTCCCTCCGGCTTTACGGAAAAAGCCGCCCTGTGGGTAAGAAATGCCTTTGAAGCCCTGGGCTTCCCGGCAAAAATCACGGTCAAAGGCGGCGTGCTGACGGATTTGGGCGGGCAGGACACGGAAAACGGCCTGCTGCTGGAAGCCCACACGGACACGCTGGGCGGCATGGTGTGCCGGATTAAGGACAACGGACGGCTCCAGCTGACAAAAATCGGCGGGATGCGGGCGGAAAACGGCGAGACCGAGAACCTCCGGGTCTATACCCGGGAGGGCAAAATCTACGACGGCACCTTGCAGCTTTGCAACGCCTCCGTCCACGTCAACGGCAGCTACGGCGACGCCAAGCGGGACTTTGACACCACCGAGGTTGTGCTGGACGAGGATGTGAAGTCCGCCGAGGATGTACGGAAACTTGGCATTGAGGTGGGGGATTTCGTCTGCTTCGACCCCAGAACCAGAAGAACGAACAGCGGCTATCTCAAGAGCCGTTTTTTGGACGACAAGCTCAGTGTGGGCATTCTGCTGGGCTTTGCCAAATACCTCGCCGACAACAAAATCACCCTGCCCCGGAAAACCTTTGTTCACGTGACGGTGTATGAGGAAGTGGGCCACGGCGGCGCGGCCTCCGTTCCCACCGGGGTTACGGAAGCCATTTCCGTGGACATGGGCTGCGTGGGCGAGGGGCTTAGCTGCACCGAGCGGCAGGTGAGCATCTGTGCCAAGGATTCCGGCGGGCCCTACAGCTATGAGGTGGTGGGCAAGCTCATTGCCGCGGCAAAGAAAACCGGGGCGGACTACGCGGTGGACGTGTATCCCCACTACGGCTCCGATGTGGAAGCAACCCTGAGCGCGGGCCACGATCTGCGCCATGGCCTCATCGGCCCGGGGGTCTACGCCAGCCACGGCTACGAGCGCAGCCACATCGACGGGGTGTACAATACCCTGAAGGTGCTGTGCGGGTATCTGGATGTGGAATAATGGAAACCGCCCGGGCTAAGCCCGGGCGGTTCACGGTAATCCGATGGGGGGAGAAATATTCCTTACTTGTGTAGCGCCTTGCGCAGAACGGGGACGATCAGCAGGGCGACGCCGCCGCCAATCAGGGCGGTAATCAGCTGGGGCCACGCGAACATGGTGGGCAGGGCCTTCAGCATTGGCTCCTTCAGCATACCGTTTGCCAGCAGGGGCGCGGCAGCCAGCCCGCAGATGATTTTTACCACCAGAATATACAGCGTGGCGAACTTGGCCACAGCGGCGATGAACCATGCGGCGATACGCTGACCAATGCCGTTATTCTTCCCGGCAATGAAGTGCAGCAGCACCACAAACACGGTGTTGCCCACCATGATGGCGGGGACGGTGACCAACTGGGGTGCGATGCCCAGCAGGAACGCCAGAACGGGGGAGGCAAGTGACACGATGATGCCGCTGCTCAAACCCGCCAGCAGCACGCTGACAGCCAGAACGGCGTTGACGCAGGAGCCGGTGACCAGCTGGCCCAGAGGTTTGGTCAGCGCCTGAAGGGCGACCAGCAGTGCCAGCATAACGGCGGTTTCAGTGATCCAGCGAACGTTTTTACTCATAGGAATACCTCTTTTCATTCACTCTTTCCAGTGACACTGGAATAGGCGGTTTTGACACTGACACCGGACAGGCCGCCCAATTTCCCGGAGAGGGTGGAGATGGTGTTCTGGGGCGCGTCCAGCGCCACGGTGATGATGCTGACCTTCCGCTTCGGGTAGGGAAGGCCCATTCTGCCGATGATGAACTCACTGTATTCATGCAACAGGGAATTGAGCGTCTCCACTATGCCGGGGTTTTCCACGATGATGCTGATGACCGCGACTCTGGTTTCCATAACATATCCTCCCTCCCAACAAAAAATTGCCGCGACCCTGACGGTGCGGCAACAGCCAATGCAGCCACGCACCCGGCGTGACTGAAGAAACCTATGCACACCTTTCACGCAGGGGACATCCCCTTAATGTCAGGATCATGAGGAAAGAATACCACAGAAGCAGCTGTTTGTCTATATGCGAACTGACCGAATTTTTGTGGTAATATTTGGCGAAAAAAACTCCCCGGCACAGCCGGGGAGTTGAAAATTACTTGGTTTTGAGTGCCTTACGCTCAAATTTGTCCCGGCTGAACCGCTCCAGACTGGGCACCAGAATAATGCAGATCAGCGCCGCGGTGAAGCCGCCGTTGTACAGGCAGTAGCCGCCGTGGAGGGTGGGCACGGAGGTCACCAGCAGGTAGTGCATCACCGCCGCCAGGAAGCCGTAGCGCCAGCCGTACTTGTCGGCGATGGGGCTCAGGCCGTTGGCGTAGCACAGACCCACACAGATGGCCTGAGCGTTGATGGCGAAGGTGAAGGTGCCGCCTACCAGCGGGGACACCAGACCGCACACCGTGGACGCCACCACATAGCCCAGCATAATGGGCCAGACATTGCCGGGATGGGAGCCGGAATTGCAGGTGGAGAGCATACAGAAGATGATGCCGAAGGTCACGCCGTTGAAGGAGGCCCCGATCAGATTGTAGTAGCCCAGAATGAACAGACCGAACACGCCCACGTTCATCAGGAACACGGCGTTGCCGTAGGTGGAGGAGAAGTTGGTCACCAGCGCCGGGTCGATGATCAGCTGCCAGTAATCCTTGGGACGGCAGCCCAGTACGAAGGCGAAGACCACGCACAGCCCAAACACGATGAGACAGAAGGTATTCACCGTCAGCCGGGAGGCCACCTGCAGCTGGGCGGCATCCGCGCCGGCAGGCAGGGCAACGCCCAGGGTCTTGTACAGAGTGGCGTTGAGGAAGAAGGCGGTCATGCCCACAGGCAGGGCGGCGGAGTACAGGTCAAAGCCCTTGTGTACCTTGGGGGAGTTGGCAAGGCCCGCCGGCAGGAAGAAGCCAATGCAGAAGCCTACCGCCAGCGCGATCAGAATGCCCTCCAGATTGAAGCCGATGGGCTCCGCGTTGGGGTAGCGGATCATGAGATCGGTAATCAGGGGCGCGATGCCGGTGGAGAACAGCATGGCGTTTACGTTGGCGCCGAACTTTTCCTTCTTGACGATGCAGTAGATCATCACACCGAAAATGGTGGGCCAGATGTTCAGAATGTTGATGCCCCAGGAGCCGAAGCCCAGCGTCAGCACGAAGGCCAGGGTGGACACGTTGGTGGGGGTGCCGTGGAATATGACGAACAGCAGCAGGCTGATCAGGGCGACCAGGCCCATGTTCAGGAAGGTTGCCGCATAGCCGCCCACGGCAAAATAGTTGGTGGACAGCTTGCTGGGCTGGCTGAGAATCTGCCACAGGCCGGGCAGCATACTGCCTCGGTCCGGCATGATCACAGCGGCGATGAGAAACGCGGCGGTGAAGAAGGCAAAAAACAGCTTCAGAAATTCGCCTTCGGTCATAGAACGGATCTTTTTCATGCAAAACACCTCTGTTTTCTTATTCCTGAGGCTGAAAAACCAACAAAGGGCAATCCAGCCTCAAACTGAATTGCCCAGACGGTCGGCAGAACACATACTCCTACACTCCACCGCGTAAATTCGCGAAACCCGTCAGTCATGTAAGAGGTCACGTATATTGTACGAAAGCTTCTTCCGTTTGTCAATCGTTACTTTTTCCATAAAGAGTTTCCCCCATTTGTCACTTTCCACATGGCAGCGGCGCAAAACCTGTCAGAAATTGTCTTTCTGCCGCCTTGACGCAATTTTTGCCCCGTGGTATAATTTTGTCGTAAAGAGAGAAACCCTTATGACTGACGGATTCGTGGAGCACCACATGGAGTAAGGGCATATGTTTTGCACGAAAAATATCGTGTAATGCCGACCGTCTGGGCACACTTTTCCTGAGATTTTGGGATAAAGTGCGCCCATTTTTTGTTGTTATCGTTTGGAGGTTACGCATGAAAAAAGTTGGTATCGTCATGGGCAGTGACAGTGATCTGCCTATCCTGCGCAAGGCCATGGACACGCTGGATTCTCTGGAGATTCCCTACGAGTGCCACATCTATTCCGCCCACCGCACCCCTGAGGAGGCCCGACAGTTCGCCCTGAACGCCCGGAAAAACGGCTTCGGCGCCATCATTGCCGCCGCCGGTATGGCCGCGCACTTAGCCGGCGCCATCGCCGCCAACACCACATTGCCCGTAATCGGCATCCCCTGTAAGGGAGCCTGTCTCGACGGCATTGACGCACTTCTTTCCACCGTTATGATGCCCTCCGGAATTCCGGTCGCCACCGTAGCCATCAATGGAGGCGTGAATGCCGCTTTGTTATGCGCCCAGATCCTCGCTGTGGAGGACAGTGAGCTTGCTGCCCGGCTGGACGCCAAGCGGGCCGCCGATTCCGCCAAGGTGCTGGAAAAGGACGCCGCGCTGCAGGCAGAACTTAAGAATTGAAATAAAGAAAAATGTAGAGAAAAGATGTCATTGCGAACCAGTCCGCAGACTGGTGTGGCAATCCGCAACCCCATACGACGTTGGATAGTCGGTATGCTTTAGGAGAACGGATTGCCACGTCGCTTCGCTCCTCGCAATGACAGGGTATGTTTGACGCGCACAACACAGGGATTGGTCCCCCTGTGATTCCCATAGAACGCTTTATTTGGCAACGATATGAAAGAGGTATGTAATTTATGGAAAACCTGAAGCTGCTGTACACCGGCAAAACCAAGAATGTCTACGCGCTGCCCAATGGCAACTGTTTGCTGAAATTCAAGGACGACTGCACCGGCAAGGACGGCGTGTTCGATCCCGGTGAGAACTCCGTTGGTCTGACCATCGAGGGCGTGGGCGACGTGAACCTGCGGATGTCCATCTACTTCTTCGAGAAGATCAACGCCGCCGGTATCCGCACCCACTACGTTTCCGCCAACCTGGACGACACCACCATGGAGGTGCTGCCCGCCAAGGTCTTCGGCAAGGGCCTGGAGGTCATCTGCCGCTACAAGGCCGTGGGCTCCTTCTACCGCCGCTACAGCCAGTACTGCACCGAGGGGCAGGATCTGCCCGCCTACGTGGAGACCACCTTCAAGAATGACGCTCTGGGCGACCCTCTGGTCACCAAGGACGGCCTCGTCACGCTGGGCGTCATGACCGCCGAGCAGTACGACTCCCTGAAGGCCCAGACCCAGGCCATCACCAAAATCGTGGCCGACGATCTGAAGGAGAAGGGCCTTGACCTGTACGACATCAAGTTCGAGTTCGGCTACGACGCCGACGGCAAGGTCATGCTGATTGACGAAATTGCCTCTGGCAATATGCGTGTGTACAAGGACGGCAAGTACGTGGATCCCATGACCCTGAACAAGCTGTTCTTCGCATAAATCCATAGGTTTCGCGGCGTAGGAGAGGGAATTTTTCCCTCCCCTGCGTTGCTGTTTTCCAAGTTTTATTTCAAGGAGGATTCCAAAAATGGGTGGTTTCTTCGGGGCTGCGTCCCGTAAAAGCTGCAAGTACGACGTATTCTTCGGCACGGACTATCACTCCCACCTGGGCACTAAGCGGGGCGGTCTGGCCTTCTACGATTCGGAAAAGGGCTTCCAGCGTCAGATTCACAACATCGAAAACACGCCGTTTCGCACCAAGTTTGAAAGCGACCTGACGAAATTCGAGGGCTGCTTCGGCCTTGGCTGCATCTCCGACACCGACCCCCAGCCCCTGCTGGTCAGAAGCCACCTTGGCCTGTTCGCCATCTCCACCGTCGGCATCATCACCAACGC
This sequence comes from Faecousia sp., assembly GCA_034113565.1. GTDB lineage: Bacteria > Bacillota > Clostridia > Oscillospirales > Oscillospiraceae > Faecousia. Next base: position 3,062 of record JAXEXE010000102.1, on the reverse strand, counting down.
CGAGGAGCTGGTGGAGAAGACCTTCTCCGGCCCGGGCTACCAGTTCATGGCCATGTCCTCCGGCGCGGTCAACGCCACGGAGCTGACAGCGGCCCTCATCAACCGCTGCGACAATCTGGTGGACGGCATCCGCTACGCCCAGGCCGCCATCAAGGGCTCCTGCACCATCCTGATTCTGAAGGCCGACGGTCTGATTGCCGCCCGGGACCAGATGGGCAGACTTCCCATCGTCATCGGTCAGAGCGAGAACGGCTTCTGTGCCGCCATGGAATCCTTTGCCTGCCAGAAGCTGGGCTATCAGCCCTGCTATAACCTTGGCCCCGGCGAAATCGTGCAGGTGACCCCCGACGGCTATACCCAGCTGTCCGCTCCCGGCGAGAAAATGAAGATCTGCGCCTTCCTGTGGAGCTACTACGGCTACCCCAACTCCAACTACGAGGGGGTCAACGTGGAGGTCATGCGCAACCGCAACGGCGAGATCATGGCCCGGAACGAGGAAAAGAACGGCACCATGCCGGATGTGGATTATGTGGCGGGCGTGCCGGACTCCGGCCTGCCCCACGGCATCGGCTACGCCAACCACTCCCACAAGCCCTTCGCCCGGCCCTTCGTCAAGTACACCCCCACCTGGTCCCGGTCCTTCATGCCCTCCAATCAGGAGGTCCGCAATCAGGTGGCGGAAATGAAGCAGATCCCCGTGCCGGAGCTGATCGATGGGAAAAAGCTGCTGCTGGTGGACGACTCCATCGTGCGCGGCACCCAGCTGCGGGAGACCGTGGATTTCCTGTACAAGAACGGTGCCAAGGAAGTGCATATGCGCTCCGCCTGCCCGCCCATTATGTACGGCTGCAAGTACCTGAACTTCTCCAGCAGCCGCTCCGAGATGGAGCTGCTGACCCGCAAGACCATTCAGGATCTGGAGGGGGCGGTTGGCCAGCATCACCTTGCCGAGTACGCCGACCCCAGCACCGAGCGGGGCCAGGCCATGCTGGATTCCATCTGCAAGGAGATGGGCTTCGACTCTCTGGGCTATCAGTCTCTGGACGGCCTGCTGGAAGCCATCGGCCTTGACCGGGACAAGGTCTGCACCTACTGCTGGACAGGAGAAGAATAAAAAGGGGTGTCATTGCGAGCCAGTGCGCACACTGGCGTGGCAATCCGTTCTCTTAAATGGTGTGTTTTACCGGGTTCCTGGAAATAATCGGACTTTTGGGGAGCGGATTCCCACGGTCGCTTCGCTCCCTCGGAATGACATGCTTTTTGACACACTGATTGTTTGATTCATTGCCGCAGGCAATACCACCATTTTGCATTATGCATTACATAAAGGAGCGTTACTATGGATCACAAAAATTCCTTCTCCGCCAGCTACGCCGCTGCCGGCGTGGACATCACCGCGGGCTATAAGGCTGTGGAGCTGATGAAAAAGCACGTGGCCCGCACCCGCAACGAGGGCTGTCTGGACGACGTGGGCGGTTTCGGCGGCTGCTTCGGTCTGCCCCTCGCGGGCATGGAGGAGCCGGTGCTGGTTTCCGGCACCGACGGCTGCGGCACCAAGGTAAAGCTGGCCATCCTCATGGACAAGCACGACACCATCGGCATCGACTGCGTTGCCATGTGCGTCAACGACATTATCTGCGTAGGCGCAAAGCCCCTGTTCTTCCTGGACTACATCGCCTGCGGCAAGAACGTGCCTGAGAAAATCGCGGAAATCGTGGGCGGTGTCGCCGAGGGCTGCGTCCAGTCCGGCGCGGCGCTGATCGGCGGCGAGACTGCTGAGCACCCCGGTATGATGCCTGTGGACGAGTATGATCTGGCGGGCTTCGCCGTGGGCATCGTGGATAAGAAGAAGATCATCGACAATACCCGGATGAAGGCGGGAGATGTGGTCATCGCCCTGCCCTCCACCGGCATTCATTCCAACGGCTTCTCCCTGTGCCGGAAGGTGTTTGACATCGACAACAATAACCCCGAGCTGTACGTTCCCCGGGAGGAGCTGGGTGGCAAGACCATTGCCGAAAGCCTGCTGGTGCCCACCAAAATTTATGTCAAGCCCGTGCTGGCGCTGCTGGAGCAGGTGGACGTGAAGGGCATCAGCCACATCACCGGCGGCGGCTTCTACGAGAACATTCCCCGCTCCATCCCCGACGGCCTGTGTGCCAAGATCGACAAGGCAAAGGTCAAGGTACTGCCCATCTTTGATGTCATCGCCAAATGGGGCAACATCCCCGAGCGGGACATGTTCAACACCTACAACATGGGCGTTGGCATGAGCATCGTGGTGCCCGCGGCGCAGGAAGCCAAGGCCATCGAGATCCTGAAAGCGAACGGCGTGGACGCCTACACCATGGGCGTCATCGTGGAAAATGAGGAAAAGGTGATTCTGGAGTGAAGACCAAAATCGCGGTGCTGGTCTCCGGCGGCGGCACCAATTTGCAGGCCCTGATCGACGCGCAGGGGAAGACCCTTGTCAGCGGCGAGATCGCGCTGGTGGTTGCCAATAATGCAAACGCTTACGCCCTGGAGCGGGCAAAGAAGGCTGGTATCCCCACGGCTGTGGTGCTGAAAAAGCAGTGCGGTTCGCAGGAGGCCTTTGAAGAAAAGCTGAAAGAAGTGCTGGAGGAATATGGCATTGAGGTCATCATTCTGGCGGGCTTCATGACCATTCTCACGGAGAAGTTCACGTCCTGCTACCCCAAGCGGATTTTGAATGTGCATCCCTCCCTGATTCCGTCTTTCTGCGGCGAGGGCTTCTACGGCCTGCGGGTGCATCAGGCGGCGCTTGACTACGGCGTGAAGGTCACGGGAGCCACCGTGCACTTCGTCAACGAGATTCCCGACGGCGGCGAAATCATCGCGCAAAAGGCCGTCTATATTGAACCCGGCGACACCCCGGAACTCCTACAGCGCCGGGTCATGGAGCAGGCGGAATGGATTCTGCTGCCCCAGGCGGCGGAAATGGTCTGCGCCGGACTGCGAAAATAATGGAGGCATTTCTATGAACGTCTACGAAACAAAAACCATAGCGGAGCGGCTGTCCGGCAACACCTACCCCGGCCGGG
>JAXEXE010000101.1:0-26498 GCA_034113565.1 Faecousia sp. | reverse complement strand
GATGCACCGCCTGCACAAGCTGTTGTAGCAGCGTCGCCCCCGGTGGTTCAGGAACAGCGACCATTCGTGTTTCAGTTTCTTGCTCATTCTCGGCATTGGTTTCTCCTTTCATTTCTCGTTGACCTGTTCTGAAAAATCTCTTCATAATAACATTAGGACACGGAAGCCCCGTTTTTCTCACTTACCTCAAAAAATTTTTCACCGCCCTTAATAAGTCCCTCATAATACCACTATTGCAAAGAAGGCGAAAAACGGAACTCGATTCTCAAAAAATTTTTCCTCTCACTTACTAGGCAGCGAAAAAGCGATTTTGTCCCGCTTGAAATGTAAATATTTTATGAACCTCCTTCAGTCGGCGTTGTCGGTTTTGTAAAAGTCCCCTCACTTGGTAGGCAGTGAAAACGCGATTTTGTCCCGGTCGAGTGCAAAGATTTTTCATTTTTGTATGGTTGAACAAAACGCCCACGCAACTTTTGTGAACAGTTCCAAACAGCGCACGGCACGGATAGATTGCACCGGCTCAGAATTTGCGGTATACTGTCGTTAGGTTTTAGGAAGCGCATCGGCGCAATGCGGGCAAAAAAAGAACCGCCCGGAATCCGAGCGGTACGAACATGGAGGTATTCAAAATGGGAGAATTATCAAAGCTGCCGAACATCGGCAAGACTGTGGAAGCGCAGCTCATTCAGGTGGGAATTGAAACCCCGGAAGCTCTGCGGCAAGTCGGCGCCAAAGCCGCGTGGCTGAAAATTCAGGAAATCGATCCGTCCGCCTGCATCCATCGCCTGCTGGCATTGGAAGGTGCCATTGAGGGCGTCAAGAAAACAGGGCTGCCGGACACAGTGAAGGCAGACCTGAAAGCGTTCTATCAGGAACACAAGCTATAAAAAATGGGAGCCGCCAAAAGCGGTTCCCATTTGCACCCCAACATATCCAGTGTACCATATTGGAAGCCCTATGTCCATTCTCAGTTTCTCCAACTTTTGCCAAGCATTCTTGTGTATCATCCCATCTTGCAAAACAGCGGAACCTGCGCTATTATAAAAATACAAAAAAGGAGTGAGTCCAATGTACTAAGTAATCTCCAAATCCGAAGAAAGCGAGGTTAACCACAGATGGAACCCACCTTTGAAAAGGAATAACCCTCGACGGTTGCAGTGAGTAGGCAACAGGTCGAGGGTTATTTCTTTTGCCTTTATGCCAGGATTGCGCTATAATGTTCTCAACCACTACACACAGACAATGATTATTACAGGAGATGAACCATGTTCCAAGACAAAGTAATCGTCATCACCGGCGGTGCCAATGGCATCGGCAAGTGTATCGCTGAGGAGTTTCAGAAAAACGGCGCCCATGTTTGCATCATTGACCAGGCAGAAGGTGACCACTATGTCGGCGATCTCGCCGACAAGGCCACACTGGAGGACTTTGCCCGGACAGTCATCGGGAAATATGGTCGGGTGGATGTGCTGGTGAACAACGCGCCGCCCCTGTTCTTGGGGCTGAACGAATGCACCTATGAGCAGTTCCAGCAGTCCATGGCAATCGGCGTTACCGCGCCTTTTTATCTGAGCAAACTGTTTGCGCCATACTTCGCCCCGGGGAGCAGCATCATCAATATCTCTTCCTCCCGGGATCGGATGAGCCAGCCCCAGAGTGAGAGCTACACCGCTGCCAAGGGTGGAATATCCGCTTTGACCCACGCGCTGGCGGTCAGCTTCGCTGGAAAGGTGCGGGTCAACTCCATCTCCCCCGGATGGATCGACACGGCTTACACCGTCTACGAAGACCCCGATGCCATCCAGCAGCCTGCAGGCCGGGTGGGCAATCCGCTGGGTATCGCCAACATAGTGCTGTTCCTGGCTTCCGACAAAGCCGGTTTCATCACCGGCGAAAATATCTGCATTGATGGCGGTCAGACCCGGCTCATGATCTACCACGGCGACAACGGCTGGACGCTGAACCCCTGAACGGTATTGCCATTGATTGCCGGATGGCGTACAATATGGATATCGAATCTGCGTCATTGGATGCATAAGAAGGAGCGTACATTATGAAAAATGTTTTGATTATTTCCACCAGTCTCAGAGGCGGCAGCAATTCAGAACTGCTGGCAAAGGAGTGTGCCAAGGGCGTGGAAGAGGCGGGCAACCGTGTGGAGCTGCTCAGCCTGAAGGGCAAGAAAATTCAATATTGCATTGGCTGCCTTGCCTGCCTGAAAACCGGGAAATGCGTTCAGAAGGACGACGCGCCGGAAATCATGGAAAAGCTGCGCCGGGCGGATGTTCTGGTATTCGCCACGCCCATCTACTACTACGAGATGTGCGGTCAGATGAAGACATTGCTTGACCGCATGAATCCCCTGTATGAGTCGGACTACGCTTTCCGGGAGGTTTACATGATCGCCACGGCAGCCGATGGCGGGGACACCACCTTTGAAAAAGCCTACAACGGCTTGCAGGGCTGGGTGGACTGCTTCCCCAAGGCCAAGCTATGCGGGCTGGTAGCCGGTGGGGAGATCGGCGACCCGAAGGATGCGGTGAACCATCCCGATGTGATGGAGAAAGCCTATCGTCTGGGGAAAGAGGTTTGATTATGGAATGCTCCAAGGAGGATTGGAAGCTGTTCCGCTCGAAAATCCCCGGTTGGCAGGAAGCCTATATGGAACGGCTGAACAAGGAATATATCCAGATTTTAAGTTCAGAGGGAAAAGCCTCCGACAAATTCTGGGCATTGGAAAAGCGAATATATCAAGATAAACGCAGCCCCGGTGTGATGGTTCAATTGAGGAAAAGCGATATGCCCATGCAGCTTCTGAGTATGCTGCGGGATGGCGTCATTGAGTGGGATGATCTGCAAGGATTCAGCCCGGAACTCCAGGAAATCTTAAGCTACCTGCTTGGGGAAAACAGAAAGAAGCGTAATACATGAAATCTCAAAAACGCGCGCTGGTTTCCGGTGCGATGGCGTTCATCACCCTGATGGGCATTGTCAGCCTGTTCTCCGATATGACCCATGAGGGGGCGCGGAGCGTGCTGGGGGAATACCTGAATCTCGCCGGTGCGTCGGCGGCAACCATCGGGTTTGTCTCCGGCGTGGGAGAGCTGTGCGGATACTCATTGCGGCTTCTGTCCGGCTTTCTTGCGGATAAGACGAAGAAATACTGGACGCTGGTGATTGTAGGGTACGCCCTTCAGGTACTTGCCATCCCGGCGCTGGCACTGATCCCGGAGAACGGCTGGGTGCTGGCCTGCGGCCTGGTAATTCTGGAACGTGTGGGCAAGGCCATCAAGAAACCGGCAAAGAATACACTGGTCAGTTTTGCCGCCAGCGAGGTCGGCACCGGAAAAGGCTTTGCCTATCAGGAGTTTCTCGACCAGCTGGGCGCGTTTCTCGGCCCGGTCATTCTGTTTGCCATCAGCCTCATCAAAGGCACCGGCAACCTGTTTTCTACTTACCGGGTCTGCTTCGCTCTTCTGGGCATTCCGGCGCTCATCACCATCTCTCTGGTGGTGTTCTCCAAAATCAAATACCCGAACCCGGAGATGTTTGAGAAAGCAGAGGAAGAACACAAGGAGTTTCACTTTCAAAAGTCCTTCGTGCTCTACATGGCGGCTATCTGCTGCTATGCCTTCGGCTTTGCGGACTTTACCATGATTACGCTACACGCTGCTAAGACTGCCGCTTTTCCCGCCGCATCCCTGAGCCTGCTGTACGCGCTGGCAATGGCAGTTGACGCCTTTGCCGCCCTGTTTTTCGGTTGGCTGTTTGATAAGATCGGGCTGAAGGCCATGGTTCTGGCAACCCTGTGCAGCACCTTCTTTTCCTGCTTCATTTTCCTGACGGACAACCCGGCGTGCATGATCATCGGAATTGTCCTTTGGGGAATCGGCATGGGTGCGGAGGACAGCATCATGAAGGCCGCCGTCAGCCAGATCATTCCCAAGTCCATGCGCAGCTCCGGCTTTGGCATCTTTGAGACCGGCTTCGGCATCGCCTGGTTCCTGGGCAGCTGGTTGCTTGGTGCCCTGTATGACTTCAATCCGGTGTGTTTGGTCATCGTGTCCGTTCTGGCGCAGATCTTGGCCATCTTCTTCTACCTCGCCTGCATCCGCCGCAGGGCAAAGGAAAATTGATGGCAGCCCAGATTTATCCGGTGGAAAACTGTTATACCCCTTTTATACCCCCGCAATGTGGGTATAAAAGGGTATAAAGGCTCTTGTATATTGTCTGAAATAGAGGTTATCGCCATGGAATACACCAAAGAGGAACTTCTGGAAGCCCAGCGGCAGATTGATTCCACGCTCCACAAGCTGTGGGCGACTATCTTGACTCTGCAAAGCAAGGAAAACCCGGCGCGGTATAAGTCCCAGATCACCCTTGCTCAGCGCCGGGTGAAAGCCTTTGAAATTGCGGTAGCACTGATTGAAAAAGAATTGGAGTGAAGAAAATGGCAAAGCGAATTGCGGTATTGTCTGACACCCACGGGCTGCTCCGCCCGGAAGTGCTTGATGCCATCGCCGGCTGTGACGCCATCATCCACGGCGGCGACATCAACAAGCCGGAAATCATCGACCGTCTGAAAGAAATCGCCCCGGTTTATGTGGTGCGGGGAAACAACGACAAGGAGTGGGCAGAGCATATCCCCGCAACACTGACCTTCCAGATTGAGGACTGCCGGTTCTTTTTGGTGCACAGCAAAAAGGAAGTCCCCATAGACCTAACCGGCATCGACGCGGTGATCTTCGGGCACTCCCACAAGTATTTTGTGCAAACGATTGACGGGCGGCTCTGGCTGAACCCCGGCAGCTGCGGCAAGCGCCGCTTCGATCGGGAGATCACGCTGGCAATTCTGATGGTGGATGGCAGTTCGCTGTCTGTCGAGAAAATCCTCATTCAGCCCTGACGAGCACCAACAACAAACTTGCCCACGCAAAAATGTTGTGTTATTCGTTACGAATACCCAAGGATTTTTTGTTTGCTCCACCTTGCAATAAGTTCCAAAGAACTATTTTAACAATTCTATTAGATTCTGTTTCCCACATAGTATCCCGGATATACTAACTTTAGAACGAAAACTCGTTCTATAAGGAGGGGTTATCATGGATCAGGCAGCAATCGGGAGCAGAATCAAGGCCGCCAGAGAGCGGGTACATCTGACGCAGGAGCAGCTGGCAGAAATTGTGGATATCAGTCCTACCCACATGAGCGTCATCGAACGGGGTGTGAAAACGCCGAAACTGGACACCTTTGTGCGGATTGCCAACGCGCTGGGGGTCTCCGCGGACGCGCTGTTGCAGGATGTGGTGGAGCACGCCAACGAAAGCGTCATGTCGGAGCTGTCCGCAGCCATTGGCCGCCTGCCCCAGCAGGAGCAGGTGCGGATTCTCAATGCCGTCCGGGCATTAACGGAATAAGCTATGAGAGGGTCGGTTTTCCGGCTCTCTTTTTTCTTTCCACCCATAATTCGACAGACTTTTCCTTTTCTTGTGCATATATTAATTCTATTAGAACTAGTTACAAGTTCTAAAATAGCGAAAGAAAGGGAAATTCAAATGAATATAATCGAATCCATCCTGTCCCAGTTGACCTCCAACGTCCTTGTTTCGGACTTGAAAACCGTGCTGCGGGAGCAAGACCCGGAGTTTCCGCCGGTGGAAGCCGCATTCAAAGAAGCCACCTGCGCCCTTGCGTCCAGAATTGGCAAAGAGGAAGCCGAAAAGCTGCTTGCAGCCAAAGATCAGCAAATTCTGTCCGATCTGGTCTATGCCGCTTACCTCGGCTTTCAGGCGAATCTGTCCAACTTCCATAATCCTGTGGCAAGCCAATTCACCAAACTGGATTATGAGGTTTTCCTCCGGGAGCATATCATGCAGACGCTCCCCCACCGGGCAGCAGCGGAGAAAGACATCGCTGCCTTCCGGGAAACACATAAAGAAGCCCTAAGAGAGTATGAAGATGCCATTCAGAACTACTACATCTATCTGGAAGTGGCCGGGCCGAAGCTGGCTCACTTCTGGGGTTATTCCTTTGCCAATAAATTTCTTCCGTGGGTAGAGCCGGGGTATGTCAGCGACGGTGCCCAAACCAGCGTCTATGCACTGGAACTTCACCGGGATTTGGGGTTACGGGTGAGGTGATTCAGCTTTTGCGTCACTCACTTTATCAACTCATAGCTCATATTCAGCAGCCAGATGATTGCTGTTTTCTATATCAAGTGAACTTCCGAATCGTCATATAGGCGCCAGCCTTTCGGTTTATTTCAACGAATTGCGCGCTGAAAATCTTTTTGTCCGCTTCATAGCGTTCAATGTCAACCACACCCGGAATGACCTCTTTTGCCTTTTGGCGTTCTTCCAGTTCTTTCTGAGAAACCCAGTAATCACCTTTTTTATAACGCCGTTTCCATTCAGTGGCAGAAACACCATTTTCACGGTCTTTTTGGGCTTTCTCCATATCGTAGGTGTACCCCCGAGGGCAGGGCTTTTCAGAGAATGCCTTATAGAGCAGCCAAATGATTGCGATTACAAACAAAGGAAAGCTAACCATACAAATTTCTCCTTTCCGTTTCCAGTACCATTTTAACCCGCTGCACGCCGGTTGTAAATAGCTTTCGTTTCAGCAGGCAAGATAAATGAAATCGTAGGGGTCAAGATTTGCCTGCTCTAGGGCAGCCACCCGGTCATCCGGGTCCATTTTTCGCAGTTCCTCCTCGCTCAGCCGCGCCAGACTCAGCTGATCCCGGAAGGGTTCGTATTCCGCGTCCAGCACTTCTTCCTCCTCGTTCCAGTGGAGCAAATCTTCCAAGAATTTGATAATCATCGTCACAACCTCCCGTTCTTGTTTCTGACCCCATTATATCGGGATTCTGTCCAAAAAAACGGGTGCAATTCAAAAAGGGAAGTTTATTGGACATTTTGTTTTTTAGAATAGGCTCAGAAAGCAAAGGGAACATCACATTTTGAACGGAGGTAACGATATGACATTCACAATCAGCGGCTTCGGCAGAGAACAGAGCGGCAAGCGGGAATCCATCCCCAAAAACGATACCAGCCAAAGAACCCTCGCACCCCGGAAGTCGGTGGTGCAGGTCAGTTTCCCCGGCAGGGGTGGAGCGCTGGCATACTACAACGACCAGTTCGACCTGAAAGTCGGGGATCGGGTGTATGTGGAGGGCAAGCTGGAAGGTCAGCTGGGGTATGTGGTCGCCGTGAACTACAACTTCAAGATCAAACTGTCTGAATACAAGCGGGTCATCGCCCTGGTGGATACCCATGTCCACGGGCAGTTCTACATCGCCGGCTCCCACTTCCTGACCTTCGACCCGTCCGTTATTCCGGCAGCGCAGGTGACCACATGGTTCAAGGCGCCTACAGCGGATAACGAGGAATACGCCAGCGGCAGTGACGGTACGTCCTTCCGACTGGACAACTTGCAGGAGATGCACGTCAGCAATGCCATTGCGGAACGGGGTCACAACTACTACATGGAAAACCGGGTTCGTTACCTCTGCCTGAACGGCGCAAAGGGATATGCCATTGTGGAAGGGACGCAGCCCTATACCGTTGAATTTGAGTATGAGAATGGTGAGATTCGGAATCTGCTGTGTGACTGCTTTTGCAGCTACCCCTGCAAGCATGAGGTTGCGGCGATGCTCCAGCTGCGGGAATCACTGGCAGTGATTGAAGATCGGTATTCCGAAGCGTACGCACAGTCCGGCTATTTTGCGGCGATCAGCAAGGGGACACTGTTCTCCTTTGCCATTGATGGAAACAACGGCGGCAGTTTCACTTTGTAATTCGGTTCTAAAGGAGTTGAATCCCATGGCAGGAACCTTAGGGGTTATTTAACAGCCCCGTTTTGGCTTCCAGTGAGAGAACGGAAGTACCCAACTGCAACGCCCGATCATCGATCACGGTGATGGTCACGTCCATTTCGTAGGGGCTTTCCTGCTTATTATTGACGAGTGGCTTCTGTATCCCCTAAAAGAAACAGAAGCCAGGGACTTATTGGAAATCGTGGAGTCCCGGTACAAGCGAAACTCCACGATCTTCTGTTCCCAGTTTGACATCCCGGGATGGCCGGGAAAGCTATCTGACCCGCTCCTGGCAGATGCCATTTGCGACCGAATTGTCCACGACGCCTACACCGTGGTGATTGGCGGCAAGGAGTCCATGCGCAAGCGGAAGGGGCTGCAGGAGATCTGAGATTTACGAGGGTTCGACTCCCCACTGCTATACCTTTGGAGAGCTTATACGAACCCAAGTCATACGCTTGAACACACTTCTTCCACGGTAATGCTCGGCTGATACTGAGTATTCTGCAGCTGCACGCCAACCCGCTCAAACACCTGTTTTCTGTGTTTAGCTGCGTCCATTCCCAGAATCTTCGCAGTACCCCTGTCGGGTATCTTCAGGCCCAGAATCAAATCAATGGTGGTGCTTTTGCCTGCTCCGTTGTGCCCCAGCAGCGCAAAGACCTCGCCCTTCTTGACCGCAAAGGACAGCGCGTCCACTGCCTTGCGGTCTCCAAAGGATTTTGTCAGATTTTTTACGCAAATGGATGGTTCCTTCATATCAAAAATCCTCCTTGCTTTTCTTTACAGGGAGGATTCTACCATCTCCCCTTAGGGGGAGAGTCAAGTGGTTTTTTTCATTATGGCAAGGGAAATACATCCAGTATTCCCGCATTTTTCATACTTTCGCTTGTGCCAAAATCTCTCGCCGAATCTCCTTGCCCCATTATGCGGTGCTGCCATTATTTTGAAAAAAGTCAACAAACCCGTTATTTTGATATTCTGTTTCATTTGTAAACAGAACCCCCTTTGTGATTTCCCAGGCAGCTTTCACCGTGAAATGTACAAGCTTTCCTGCAAAAGTGCTTCCTGTCGTTCGGTAGGATAAAGCTCAAAACGGAGCAGCCGTGCCCGGGCGGACACAGCCGCAGCGCATTCCTAGAGGAAAGGAACCCGTTCCCTGTAGCTGGAATTTGACAATTTATTTCCTTCCAACAATTACTACATGATTACTGGCACCCAACAGCGATTTTTCTCTACATATACTGTAATGATAATCGCACCATATTTTGAACTGCTCGTCATTCCATCCATCTATCTTATTGGAGAAGTGTGCGGCCGCGCCATCTTGGGCAAAGTGTTCCAGCACTTCCATTCCATGCATACGATACTGGGCTTCCATTTCTTCTGCTGTCGAATAATAGGTGTCTGTCCAGAAGCATTTTTCGTCATCATGGTGAAGAACGCCTGTTCTGGTTATCTGCTGTGCGAGTTTTGCATCCACGAAATAGTCATTTTGCATAGCGACATACTGAAAAACAAAATACCTCGGAATGTAAGATGTAATCAGCAGACCGCCCTTTTTCAATACTCTCAATGATTCCCGAAAACATTTTTCTCTGTCGTCTTCATTTATTAAGTGATAGAACGGCCCCATGTTCAACACTACGTCAAAGCTTTCATCTTCAAAAACACTCATATTTGTTGCATCCAAGACCCTTGCATCCATTTCGTAGGGTTTGGTGCTTACAATGTTTTTGATAATTTCTATGTGTCGGGGTGTAATGTCGGTGGCGGTTACTTCATGACCCTTGTCAGCAAAATGAAAAGCATATATTCCAGTTCCCGCAGCACAGTCCAGAATCTTTTTCTTGCCGGTAATTAATTCATCCAAAACCCTGACGGTGGTTAAGAATTCGATTCTGCGAGCATTGTTTGTGGATAATCTTTCCTCCTCCTTGTAGTTTTCGTAACTTTCAATAACATAATTCCTCATAATTAATCCCTGTCAAATTCTAATTTGTTGGTTGTATCACTGCAAGGATCTCACTTCTGATAGACCCTGAAAAACTGCTGAATATGCCGGCTTACCAGCTCCATGACTTCTGATTCCCGTTCCGGTTCCCGGTCGCAGAGGTTAATCCACACGGCAATGGGCCTGATTCATGGATGACCGGCTTCCCCCGGTGTCTCAAGAAAATCCCTCCGGTACTGGGAAGGTGTGACGCCCTCTGACTTTTTGAACACCTTTGTAAACACCCGGTAATCCCCATAACCCGACTGCTCCGCCACCTCCGCGATGGAAAGAGAGGTGGAAAGCAGCAGCTTTTTGGCCTTTTCCATGCGGATATTGGTCAGGTAGGCCAGAAAATTCACCCCGATTTCACTCTTGAACAGCTGGCTGATATACTGAGGGTTCAAATGGAACTGCTCGGCCAAAACGGACAGGCTGATTTCCTCCGCCAGATGCTCCTGCAGATACCGGGTGATGCCGGTGATGGTCCGCTCCTCCTGCTTCTCCGGTTCCGCCGCCACCGATACCCGCTGCTCAAACAGGGAGATTTTCAGATTGTCAATACAGGTTCCAAACTCCTCGTAGTTTACAGGCTTCAGGATGTAGTCCGTGATCTGCAGGCGCAGCGCCTCCCGGCAGTAAGAAAAGTCGTCATAGCCGGATACAATCACAAAGGCAGCGTTCGGGTGCTTCAGACGGCTGAGCTGGATGACCTTCAGGCCGTTCATGATGGGAATGTTGATATCCATAATGACGATATCCGGGCGCAGCGTATCGATCTTTGCCAGCGCCTCCATACCGTCCGCTGCTTCACCCACCACCTCGCAATCGTGGGCTTCCCAGTCAAAGAGCCGCTTAAAGCCCTCGCGAATCATGATTTCATCATCCACCAGCAACACACGCAGTTTATTCATTGTACATCCTCCTTCATAGGCAGCAGCAGATGGGCCGTCACGCCAAGCGTGGGATTCTCCGTGTAAGATAGGCCGTATTCCGGGCCGCATAGCAGCTTAATCCGTTTCTGCACATTCAGAATGCCAATGCTGTTCCCTTCCAGCTTGGCCGGCTGTTTGGCAAAGTTAAGAAGCATCTGGTCGATGGCGGCTTTCTTGCCTTCCGCAAAGCCGCTGCCGGTATCACTGACCAGAATTTCCATCCGGTGATCCTGCGTTTTCCGGGCCGAGATAAGCACCTGGCCCCGGTAGCCTTTGTTTTTCAGGCCGTGAAGAAGGCTGTTCTCCACAATGGGCTGGAGGATGAAATTGGGCACCTGCATTCCGCCCAGATCGGGGTCAATATCATACTCGCATTGCAGCTCCGGATAACGATAACACATCAGCTCCATGTAGGCCTCCAGCAGCTCCAGTTCGTCGTCCAGAGATACCATAGGCCTGTCCACCTTGACGCTGAGCCGGAAAAAGTCTACCAGACGCATGAGAAGATCCGCCACCTTTTTGTCTCCGTTCAGCTGGGCCTGAATGCGGATGGTGTCCAGCGTGTTGTAAAGGAAATGGGGGTTCACCTGACTTTTTAAGTACAGCATGGACATCTTCTGCTCTGTCAGTTCGGCCCGGAGAATATCGGGGTTTTCCAAAGTCAGATAGAACGACAGTGTCATCAAAGTAATGCCCATACCGCTGATGAGCCAGGCGTGGTTCAGCCCCTGCATGGCGCAGACAGTAACCTCAATGAGCAGCGCCGCGCCGATGGCACGCTTCTTTTTCTGATCGATCTGCTTCCAGTTTACGGTCAAAAGTCCGGCGCACAGCAGCAGGTAGAAGGCGACACCCCCATAGGGGACCAGCATATACGGCCCCGAGGAATAATTCCCCTCCGGCGCCACCGTGTAGGAGATCGGCAGCAGAAAATTGCCCAGCTCCGCCACAGCCAGAAAGATTCTGGCAGGCCCGTCCAGCCGCCGGGGCTTCCCGGTCTCCTCCTCCACCAGAATGGCAATATACTGATAGAACAGATAGATCACCAGCACCATACTGCCCAGAAACAGCCTGTGAACAGCATCGTTCAAAAGCCTCGGTACGGTCTCCAAATGATACACTGTGTAAACAGTGACGCCGTCCAGCACCAGATTGATCAGTGCAGCAACCAGCAGGGCAGAAAACGTCCTGTGCAGCGGCGTGTTCTTTCGCCCGGCGGAAAAATACACATTGGCAACAAAGGCCAGAACCATGAACAGTGCAATCTCCATTCGCAGCATACAGTTTCCCCCTTTGCTATGATTATAAAGGTTTCCTTTGAAAAGGGATAGGTCGATAACCTATCTGATTGTGTCAGTTCTTCAGGTTTTTCGGGATCAATATATAAAAGTACCGGAGATTTACATCAATGTTTTAATACTATTATCTGATAAAACCATTTGGTTTTATCAGATAGACACCGCCTGACGGCGTTGTCGTTTCTGAGATTTTCAAGATAGAAAATCTCAGAAACCCGTCTCATTATGATCTTCATATAGAAAACTTCAATTTGTCCCAAATTAAAGTTTTCTATTGAATATCAGTATAATAAGAAAAACGCCGCCGCGGCTTGCCTGTGTCAGGCAGACTGCGGCGGCAAATGGGGCGGGATTTCGTTACTCCTCTGTAACGCGCTCACAGAAGACAACATATCTGTGGTCGTTATGTCCCAGAGGATGGCAGGTAATCAGTGCCACCAGATCTCTTCCCTCCTGAATCAGCAGGCTGCCGACATCCGATGGATCGATTACCATGGTCTCTTTGACCTCATAGACCAGCTCTTCCTTAAAATTCTCAATGATAACCCGGTCTCCCACCTCCAGAACTTCAATATTGCGGAACATTTCCTGCGTACTGGCACCGCGGTGGGCCGCCAGCACACAATTCGTATTCTCTCCGCCAATTGGGTAGGAGGTTTCCGTCAGGTGAACCGCCCCAACGCGCATATTGTCAACGGTCGCGCCAAGAAGGATCGGCAGCACAACATTCATCTTTTCAATTGTGATATAGCCGATGATATTGTCTCTCAATCCATATCGGCTCAGATCCACCGCTACCTGCTCATAGGCAAAGGGGTCCGTCAGCCGGTCCTGATGGTTTTCAAACAGCCTTTCATTCTCCTTCTGAAGGCAATCATACAGTTCCTGCAGTACCGGACTCAGAGCCGGCTCCGTTTCCTCGCCCGCCTCCCCATCCGGGTTCACAACGGGGGTTTCCGCCAGAAAAGCTTCCTTCTGATTCTGAATCTTGTGTTCATAGAGCGCGTTGGTCACTTTCGGGAGTAAATAAACCGCCGCCCCCAGCAGAATCAGCGCCAGCCCCAATGCCAGAGGCAGCACTCCGTTTCCTTTTTTTTGCTTCTGATTACCCACGATGCTTTCCTCTTTTCTTCCCGGTAAACAATATCAGCACGATGATCACCAGCAGTACGCAGCCCAGTATCACACCGATCCGGGTCATATTCTGATCCAGCCCATGATATACCACATGGATCGCCGGTTCTACAGAAACCGGCGCCGCTTCCGAATGGTATTCTGTTCTGTGTCCTCGAACCAGAAGCCGGTGTGTATTAACCGCATAAGGTGTGCAGGTAACCAGGGTTACCAGATCCTCCCCCTCTACCACGGATATGTTCTCCAATTCCTCCGGGAGCACAACGGTAATCCGGTCAACCTCATAAGCCAGCGTCTCACCCAGCACGCAGATATAGAACTCGTCTCCGGGTTCCAGTTCGTCCAGGCGCGTGAACATTTCCGCATGGGGCAGCCCCCGGTGCCCGGATATGACACAATGCGTGCTTTCCCCTCCGATCGGCAGATGGGTCTGTTCAATATGCCCGGCGCCTTTCTGAAGGGCTTCCTCATCGCACCCATGAAAAATCGGGAGATTCACATAGATTTTCGGAATGCGCAGATAGCCCATAACGCCGTCTCCGGCGATGTTCAGTACTTCCATATAGTTTTTTGGCAGTACATATCCCGTCCCGGGCAGGAACGGATACTGAACCGGATTGCCGGACAGGCTGTTATTATAGGTTCTGGCCCGCTCCCATTCTGCATCCATTTTCTCCACATCCAGCTCTGTACTGGTCTGAATGTAATTTTCGATAACGGTGGCCTGATCGCGCTCCGCCATGTAGTTTGCCAGGGTCGGATAGAAGAAGACGGCGGAGCCGCCGAATATCAGGAGCAGCGCAAACACCAGCAGCGGCCAGAGGGGTGCTTGCTTCTTCGCAGAATCTTGCTTCTTTGTCAGATGCAGTTCCTCCCTTCTCATGCGTTTTGGGCGGGTTTCCCCGCCCAAAGCTCTGTCTTATCTGGATTTTCCAAAGCGTTTCCGGAGGAACACCGCAACCAGCAGAACACCGCTGCCCATGAGCACAATGCCGATCATGCTAAACAGCACCGTTCCGATGCCGCCGGTCCGGGGCAGGGTGAAGCCCTTGGTATTCTCCACCGTAATACTGACCAGGCCATTGTCCTTTTCGGTCGTCTGCGTGGTGGTTGTATCCGTGGTGGGTTGCTCCTTGCTGTCCGGGATTCCATTGAAATCCGTGTCGGCAATGGTTATCTCGGTCTCTCCGGCGGACAGCACATAGCCGGCGGGCGCCTTCGTCTCCTTCAGCTTGTATGTTCCGGGAGCCAGGCCCTTCAGGGTCAGCTTGCCATCCGTTCCGGTTGTCAGGGCTGCGGTTCCGTCCGCTGCCTTCGTATAAGCGCCGCCGGAACCTGTAAAACCGATTTTCTGCGTCGTATCCTTCAGTTTCAGCTCAAATACCGCACCCCGCAGGCCTGTTTTCGTTCCCTTTGCGACCTTGGCAACTTCAATGCCGAAGGTATAGACGGTTGCTGTGTCCATAAAGGTTTTCGTATTGTCAGAACCACTGACCGCTCTGGCCTTCGCGGCGAAATCAGTATCGGCAGGGACAGTCCCATAGGGATTATTGGTGTAGGTCAGCGCTGCGGTATTCACATTGCCTTCTGTGCCGATGGTTGCGCTGGTATTCAATTGGGCATCATAGGTCACAACCAGCTTCGTTTTCCCGGTAATCAGGTCACTGTTGTCCAGATTGATGGTAAGCGTCCGCTCTGTCGCCGGTGTCGCTGCCAGTGCTCTCGCCGGTGTCGCTGCCGGTACTGTCGCCGGTGTCGCTGACGGTACTGTCACCGGAATCACTGCCGGTACTGTGACCGATGTCACTGCTGGTGCTGTCCTCCTGTATGTCAGCACCCACCTCCAGAACCACCGCACTCTGGCCTGTCTCAGCCGCGAGAGCTCCGGCTGGCAGTATAGAAATAATCATGGCTGCCGCCAGCAGCGCTGAGATCATCTGTTTGACCATTGTCTTCATCGTATGTCCTCCTAATTCATATCCAGAACCCGGGGCCCTGAATCAGAAAATTCATGCAAAAAAATGCCTTCGCAGACAAATAGATTCCCGTCACGTTTCCATAAGGAACCACAGAATAAACCGCCTGCGGCTGGTCGGTGAATCTTTTGACCCATCCGTGCAGTTCTAAAAAAGCAGGAAATACATACAGTGTTCCTTTGCTCTCAGAACTCTCGGCTGAGCCAAAATCTTCTGCCGCCCAGAGGTTTGTGGACGCCAACGAAAAAATGAGCCATGTGCTAACGAATTACAGAGCCACCCGTCTACATTAGAAAAACACATTGGATTTTACTGATGAATGGGGATTGGGGCGACCAATTCCCTGAATTGGTTGCCTTGTCCACAGTTTCGCGGTTCCTGCTCGGCTGTCAAGGACGACACGTCACTTGCTATGTCCTTGACAGCCAAACAGGAAGTGCTACGCTGGCTCAATTATTGGTTGGCATTCGGCTCAAATTTTCATTGGCATTTACGGAGGTTCCCTAATTTTATCCAAAGCCGGCGCCTTGCTGTACCTATCCCATTATTTCTCCTATTATATCGTTTCAGCGCTCATAATGCAAGCTGTTTATCTCAACAAAATCCCTATTTTCTGAAATAAATTCTCAGAAATATGACACCATCGTGCAAATCGGTGATCATTCATCCACTGCGCACTTGGCAGAATGCCATCCGCTCTATTTCAGTCAAATGTGCAGGCATACGAACATGAGACAACCTCACACATTTGCTGAATGCACGACAGTGTCAAATGTTCCAATCCCAGCCCGTTTTATGCAAAATCCCCAGAGCTTTCTCCGGTAAGGAGAGAAGGCTCTGGGGATATCCGTTTTCACGATACTGCGCAGTTTGTCAGGACTCTTCCCGGACGAAGCGGACGGTCACACGGCTCTGCCCGCCCACGGTACAGGTATACAGAGTCATGTCCCAATCGCCTGCTTCCATGCCCTCCAGATCCGTCGGTTCCAGGGTTTCCCGCTCCACCATCTGGAAGGTAACCGCATTTTCCTCCATGTCCGTAAATATGGCAATGTCACCTGCCCGGAGGTTTTTCAGTTTGCCGAAATGGCTGGCAAAATTGTGGGCGCAGATGATCAGATTGTTCTGATAGAGGGAGCCGGAATAGCGGCAGGGCGCCACCTTCAGTGCGGCGTAGTCCCACTGGCTGATCACCGGCAGCTCCAGCTCCAGCGACGGGATGGTCAGCACGCCGATGTAGTCTTTTCCGTCGATGGTCTGCACGGGCATCTCCCGGCCGGCATCCAGCAGATATTCCGGAATCGCCGGGGCTTCGGTTTCGGCGGCGCTTTCCGTGGGAAGCGTCTGGCACAGCTGCTCGATGACCTGCCGGGACGTTTCCCCTGCCTCATAGGAGGCCATCCTGTTGTAGACGGTAAGGAACAGGGCCGCCGCCAACAGCAGCAGCCCCAGATTGATCCACCCCCGGTCAGTCTTCATTCTGGCTCCTCCTGCGGCGGAACAGACCTACAACAATGCAGCCCAGTCCCGCGCAGATCAGCACCGGCACCGGCCACCACAGCTGCCCGGTCTGGACAAGCTTTCCGCCGCTGTCTGACGAGGAATGCGGAGTGGTCGGCGTGGTGGGCTTTACCTCCCGCTCCAGTTCGGTTTTTGGGTCAGTTTTTACATCATAGACGTACACCCCTTCTTCCAGATACGGCACGCTCACAAGGAAGGGTGAGATTTTTTGATACCCGGAGGCGGCAGTTTTCTGCACCACCAGATACAGTCCAAGGTCAAGATTGGTGAATTCCGCAGTACCGTTCTTTCCGATGGTCACCGGCTTACTGGTAACAGGGGTTAGCTTTTTCTCCTGCTTCGCCAGTTTCTGCGCCAGATCTGGGGACTGGATATCCCCAAACTCCGAGATAACGTCTTTCAGCGCGTCCACCGGCTGGAAGCTGTAGTTGCCGTCGTCCTCATGGACATTACCCACCTTGTACAGGTTGACGGTGCCGCCGGAGACCGGCTTTCCCTTATATCGCATGGTGACGGTGATGCTGCAATGCCCATTCTGGCTTTCATCCGGCACCGGGTGGGCGGAGGCCCCCAGGGGCAGGCAGATTAGAAGACTCAGCGCCAGCACTGCGGAAATCAAATGCTTTTTCATAGTCTTTCCTCCTATTTCTTTCTGCGCCGCGGCAGCAGAAGAAGAACCAGCAGAATCAGAAGCATGGGGATCGCCACGATGGGCGCCACCAGCAGGGGTTCGATTTGAACGGCGTCCGCGGTGACGCGGATGGTTTTTGCCTGCTCCGCGTTGTCCACTCGGTGTCCGCGGACCAGCAGACGGTGGGTGTTGATGCCATAGGGGGTGCAGGTCACCAGCGTGCAGTAGTCCTTCCCCTCCACGACGCGCAGGGCGGCGGTTTCCTGCGGCTCCACAATGAGAATCTGGTCCACCTCATAGGTCAGCACCTCGTCCAGAA
This sequence comes from Faecousia sp., assembly GCA_034113565.1. Taxonomy (GTDB): domain Bacteria; phylum Bacillota; class Clostridia; order Oscillospirales; family Oscillospiraceae; genus Faecousia. The sequence continues at coordinate 8,875 of JAXEXE010000101.1, read as the reverse complement.
TGCGCAGCAGAAAGGTGTCGCCCTCCCGGAGCTTATCCAGATTGGTAAACAGCTTGGCGCTGGGCAGACCCCGGTGGCCGGACAGGACGCAGTGGGTGCTTTCCCCGCCCACCGGCAGGCTGGTCCAGTCCAGATGCCCCACGGCGACCTGCAGAACCGATTCCTCGGTGCCGTGGTAGATGGGTAGGCTCACATCGATCTCGGGAATCTCAATATAGCCCATAATGCCAAGACCCGAAACATCCAGCAGGCTCTCGTATTCCGCTTTTTGTTCGTCGGAAAGATAGTAGGGATTGCTTCGGAAGCGCAGGGTCCGATTGTAGGCTCTGGCATCCTCCCAGAGCTGGTCGTACTGATTGTTGTCCAGATTCGCCACGTTTTCGGCATAGGTGGCGATGGCCCGGGTCTGGTGGAAGGAGTTCCAATAGTCGCTGGCGGTGGGATACAGCAGCAGGGACAGCCCTATAAACAATATGAAAAGTAAAACAATGGTTGACAGGTGTTTTCGCATACAGGGTTCTCCTTGCGGCTGCTGACCGGGGAGGTCGCCCTCCCCGGAACAGCGTCTGGGTAAGTAGGATTATTTGTCAGAGGCGCTCATACGCTTCTTGGTCACCAGCAGCACAATGGCGCCGACAGCCAGAATGGAGCCGAGGACATAGAAGATGGTGGTGCCCATGCCGCCGGTGCTGGGCAGGGTAGTACCAGACTTATTCTCAATCTTCTGGGACTGCTGATACTGACCGTTGTTGGTAGATGTGGCAGAGCTGGAAGTGATCTGGCCGTCACCACCATAGGCAGCAGTGATGGTAACAGGAACATCGGCCTTCAACAGGTTGTAACCGGCGGGAGCTTTGGTCTCATGCAGATAATAGGTTCCGGTGTCCAGGCCCTTGAAGCTGGCCGCACCGTTTGTATCGGTGGTCACTTCCGTGATTTTGGTGGTACCCTTATAGCCAGTTGCAAGGACAGTCTCCAGCGTTTCACCTTCCGCCAGAGCATTCCACTGTACCTTCTTGGCAGTATCATCATAGAAGTAGTACAGGCTCTTGCCCTCAACAGTCTTATACAGTACAAACTTTGCGCCTTCCAGACGGGTTCCGGTGGTTTTATCACCGGTATACTTATCAATCACGATGTCAAAGTCGTAGACATAGACAACTTTCTCGGGGGTCTTGCCCTTGGAGGTGTTGTCGTTGGGGTTGTTGGAATACTCAAGGTCAACTTTGTTTGTTTCCACGTTGGTTTTCAGAGCATTCTCATTGATGATGGCGGAGTAGGTGATGACGATATTCTTACCGGCGTTGGATTTCTGGTCGATGAAGTTGTTGAAGGTGATGGTGAAGGACTGACCGTTCTGGGCAACTGTAAAATCAGTGTATGTCTCACCATCGATGGTGATCGTTACGTCAATATTACCGTCCTTATCGTTATCAACAGCGGTCAGACCATCGGACATGGTATCGTTCACGATGTAGGTATAGGTATCATAGCCATCCATAGCGGGGACCTTGGAGGTTACCTTGAATTGCACGACGCTGCCGACATCCTGTGCGGTGCCCTTGCCGTCACCGCCGTTGGCGGAATCCGCGTTCACGATAAACTTGTCAATGTCGGGAACCTCTGCCTTTGCAGCAATGGTAATATCTTTAACCACTCTCAGGATGTACTTGGTCGCTGCATCGTTTCCAGCGAGCGTTCCAGTATCCTTCACAAAGTAATAGCCGTCGCCGGTGACGCTGATGGTATAGGGAGATTGCGTGACAGTGGAGGCGCCTGCGGCAGTTTTCAAATGCGCTCCAACCACTTTGGCGAAGCCCTCCAGCTCGGTACTGTCATTCTGGAAGCCGACCAGCACATCAGCAACATCGGCGGCAGTGGTGCAGCTGGCGTACGGGGAGCTCTCCAGCTTCTTCAAAGCGGTCAGGACAGCATCACCGTCCACACCGGAACCCCAGACGATGTTGGTCAGCACTTCTTCGGCCGTAGTTGTTCCGGGTTTTGCTTGAATATCGCCCGCGAACACCTGATAGGCGGTGTAAGTATGACCGGACATTTTATTGGTAATGGTAATTGTATGCTGCGCAGTGGTATTCGCCGCAAAGGCGGTGGTGGCCAGGGCGAAAACCATGACCAGGGCCAGCAGTAAGCTGGCGAGTTTCTTTGCGTGTTTCATTGTGATCATTCCTCTTCTATTGATTTGAATTTGAGAACTTGATTTCTTACGCGTCAGGAAGATACAGCGTCCTCCTTTCTGCGCCTGCGGTGGCTATACAACAGGAGGTACACCGCGCCCGCTGTCAGCAGACACCCTCCCATGGTATACAGTTGTGTTCCGGCCCCGCCGGTGTTGGGCAATTCGTAGCCCGTGGGCTGTTCCGTGTTTGTAACGGTCTGGCTGTAGGCAGGCGGCGCATCGACTTCGGCTGTATTACCAACCTTGGAATAGGTAACGGTAAATTTCCTGCCGTCAAGATCAAGCGTTACGTCTTCCCCTACAACGCTGCCTTCGCTGTCCAACTCCACCACACGGTATTGGTACGCTGTTGTTTTGCCGCTGGCATAGCGGTCCAAATCACGGAAGGTGTAGCTGTATTCGCCCCAAGTAGTATAGCCCGGCGCCAGGGTGACCTTGTCGTATCCGGTTACGGGCGCCCAAGTCGTGCCGTTCGTACTGCGCTGCAGCTGAACATAGATGGATGTGGGCAGGTTCTGGGGCATTTCATTGCCCTGCATGGATATCCATTTTTTGCGCACGGTCAGGCTGACCACAGACTTCCTGCTGTTGTAGAAGGTGTAGGACTGCGCCGTCCCATCCGACGGAATGCTGCCGGTGACCGTATAGGTCGCGCTGTCATTCACTGTGCCAGTTCCGGGTCTTATGTCGTTGTTGACATGATCCAGCACAATATCGCCACCGTCTGGCTTAACCTCGTGGATGGTGAATTGTGTACCGACAGGGATGCCGTTGATGATATGGGAGCCGCCCACCGGGATGGTATACGGTCCGGCGAGGATAGAACTGCTGCCCTCCAGGCCCATGCCGCCGACGTTGTGGAATTCCACATAGAAGGTAAATTCCTGCGTGCCCAAATCCTCAGAGCCGTCCGCCTGAGCCTTCGCGATGGTCAGGCTGCCGGTTTTCACCGTGTTGGTAAATTTCACCGTCAGCTTCGTGGTGGTTGTGGTGTTGTCGGGATTCGAATAATGGCGGAATACGAAGGTACTGCCCGGTGCTTGGCTTATTTTATCGGTCTGATACTTATTTCCGCTGATGTCATTCTCGCCGTCTACCGGACTTGCCACTTCAACACGCCCATCGGTGACGATATTTCCGGAAACATTGGACATATTCTGCCCGCCACCGCTGACGGTCGTTGCTCCACTCGGAACAGTGCTGGTTGACACCGGCGACTGGTTCATGCCCTCGTACATAGACCATGTGGTGGTATAGAGGGGATTGGTGTCCTCTTCCAGGTACATATAGCTACCCCGGCGGAACTGATCGTGGAAGGTGACGGTTTCGCCGTTTTGGAGGGTGAAGGTTCCGTCCGTGCCGATCCGGTAGGACTGCCCCCGGGAGGAGGTATAGACCGCGTTTTCCGGGATAGCCAGTTGGCCGGTTGATGCTGTGCCGTAGTCCGGGATATCATTCTGGGGTGTGACGAAGCCTACCTGACTGCTCTGGACGGTGGTAGCAGGCTGGAAGGACACATTGCGGATGTACACGTTTCTGCCAAGGTCATAGCCAATGCGGATGGCCGCTGCTTCTCTACTGCGGTCTACGCCCATCCTGTCCAGGTCCAGTTTCAGCGTGATCCATTTGTCATGCTCCATAACCGGTGAGCCGGAAACACAGCTGGAGACGGAAAGATACTCCGTGGTCAGCGGGTTGCCGTTTGCATCCCGCAGATCCACAAACAGCCTGTTCAGGCTGGGCGTCTCGTTCCAGTTATACCAGAAATCGAATTGGAGGTACTGCTGTCCGGAGAGGGAAACAGGGCTGAACTTAAACTGGCCGTAACGCTCAAAACGGTGAGAACGGTCATTGTCGTCAACTCCTCTGCAGCGCCACCGGATGAATTCGCTTGTACCTTGTTGTACGTCCCCATGCTCAGCTGTATGGTCGAAGGTGATGCTGCTGCTGCCTGTGGAGAGGCTGCCGTTTAGACTGATCTGAACAGGTTGGCTTGTTTCACCGGAAGCCGCCTGTGTCCCAAAATGGGTTGCCAGCGTCTTGATGTTGAAGGTGAACAGATCCTTGTTGTCGAACAGGCTTTGGAACAGGCTGTTCACGCTGGAGGTATCCACCTGCTTTTCCACCTCCAGCAGGTTTTCATCCGGGAAGTTGAAGGTGATCTTCATATTGGATTCCCACAAGCCGCGCTCCATGTAGAACATGGTCAGGGTATGCTCTGACTTGTAGAAATCATCACCCATAAGCGCACCGGGGAAGTCGGTGGTCACATCCGCAGTCGTACCGTTACCGGAATTCTTCACCCGGCTGACCGTGGACGTCCTATCTCTGAAATTGATGGTGCCACCCACTCTGCCGTGGTCGCCGCCGATATCCAGAACCAGCTGACCGTCCACAAATACCCAGACATCATCGTCGCCGGAGAAGTTAAATTCTACAGGGACCGTTTGGTTATTGTTAGCAGTAACTGTGCCATGCTCTGTCAGGCGGAACTGGATGTCAAACCGCTGTCCAAAGCCATAGTTCAGCTGGGTGGCCTGACCAGACTGGCTGCTTGTGTTAAAGGGGAAGTAGCCGGGGCCTGCTGAGCTAGTGGTCGTACAGCCATTTACACCGCTGCCTGTAGGCTGCAGGAAATAACGGCCTCCATCCTGCTTCAGTTGGAGATTGCTGTTTTCCATACCGGTCTGGCTGCTGTCAAAGCACCAGTAGTCGACGCCATTAATACCCTGCTTGACAAAGGGGAAGGAAACGTTGTGGTAGACTTTTCCCAGGACAGTGTTTTTGGCGTTGCTGCCGGATAGGAAGCTTTCACTAAAGAAGGGTGCAGCATTACCTCCCATCGTCAGCGTACCGCCGCTCAGGGTGCTGTCCACCAGTCCCTGAGTAGCCTGCTTGCCATCGTTTCCTACATTGTTCCCATCGTAGCCCCACATGGAGTTGTTTTCCGCGAAGAATTTTTGCGTGTTATCAGAACCGTATAGATTCAGCGTGCCGGAAATCTCGCGATAATGACTGCCCTCATAGTTCTGGAAATTGCCCCAGTAAAGGGGATGGGAAGCAGAGTTCTGCTGATAATACGTGCTGAGCGCCTGATTAAACTGCCGGAAGGGCTGATAAATCCGGTGAGTTATCCAGGAGACCCCATCTTTTGCGTAGTTATCCCGGTTATTTCCGTTCAGCTCGTAGTCGGTGTAATAATCGTAGAGGGTGGTATTGACATACAGAACATCGTTGCTCTTGGTCTGCGTACCTGTCGCAATGTCCACAACGGTTCTGTTCTTACCGGCCTCGGCATTGCGAATGGTATCGACTTCATCCCAATAGCCGCTGCGTTTGGCGTTATCATAAATTGCGCTGTCGCTGGTGTCGCCGTAGAAGCAGGGGCTTTCCAGTGTGTCAGGAATGACCTGATCTTCCGTCTTATTGGACCCATCGCTCGGAACATTGCCATCACCGCTGGAATAGAACAAAACGTGATCCGCATCCTTCGGAATATCCGCCCGGTACACATCGCTTTGACCCACTCGGGTCATCAGCACATTGTTGTTGTTGGATGTGCTGTTCGACCAGTGGCAGTAGACCTTGTCTCCCTCGCTGTTGCCATTTGCCATGGGGATCGTGTTGGTCTTCCCACCGTCACCATTGTAACTCAACTTGGACAGGGTGGCATCGTAATAGATCGTTCGGGTTTCGCCGGTTGCCGCCTTTTTCCAATAACCGCTGTCATTCCAGTCTGTTATGACATAACAGTCACTTCCATCGGTTGGCAGAGTCAGATTGGAAGTGTGATTCTTCTCCGTGTTACCGTCAGAATTTCTTCTCTCAAATTGGAAGGGTTTGGATGTATCTATATCCGCAGGAATGTCAACGGAATAATAGGGTTCGGTTCCCTGCGTCGTCAACGGTACACTTTTTTCGTCGCCGCCGATATTGTACTTGAGATAGAAGGTCGCACTGTCATTCTTCCAATCGGGGAACTCGCTCAAATCCAGATAAAGCCTTGTAACGGTGCCGCCAGCGGGGGTATACCAGCTGTCTTCCCACTGGCCATCATACCAGTCAGTCAATTTAAAGCAGTTTTTGTTTGGCACTAACGACAAATTTTGAGACGGCGCATCATTCCATTTATTATTCCAAGAAAAATTGCCGCTTTTATCCATCCGCACAAATTTGAATGCGCTGTTGGTCTTGTCCATATTCCCCGGCAGCGCAATTCGATAGATTTTATCGGACTCCTTTGTCATCTCGGCAAATTTCCACTCGCTGTTATTATCAGTGGACTTATATGCCAGCACAATATGTGCGTCGTCTTTTCCCCAATCGATGGAGTCAATGTTCAGGTAGAGCGTATCGGGAATACCTCCTGCCGACAGGAGCGCTGCCTCTTCACCCGGATTCGCCGGGAGGACAGCATATCCCAGAATGGAAGGATCGTCCAGGTCATAGGTCACATAGCGGACCTCGTCCGGGGAACCGTCCCCGGCAGAGGAATCGCCCTCAATGACTTTAATCTGGGCAGGGCTATCTCCCTCTTCCGGAATCACTTCCGTCACCAGACCAACATGATCCGCCACATGCTCCGCGCCTTCCTCAAGCTCCGGTTCCCGGTTAAAGAAAATCAGATCTCCGGGCCAAGGCTCGGCCTCAAGCGCGGGAATGTACAGGTCGTATTCCTCATCGGAAAGCGCCTGTACCCAGGAAGCGCTGTCCGCTTTCAAAGGAAACTCTTCATCCACCCCCGCATAGTGCAGGCAGAAGGAGACGAACATGGCATCCCAGTCGGCGTAGGGATCGCCATACCACGCGCCATAGCGGGTATAGCCTTTCACCGTCTCGCCATCCTCCGCGACCATGTAGTTTTTTGTGCTTTCCGTATACCCAAGCTGGGTCTGGGCAATGGCGATCACATCCTGCGGCCAATCCCCGGTCAGCTCCACGTCCGCAAAGGTCTGCTTCCAGATTTCTGCCGTTTCCACATCCGCGTTGGGATCCGAATAGCAGGCAAGGCTGTGGGTGTGCTCCTCCAGCGTGCAGACCAGCTCCCCATTTTCATCCCGGCAGGCTTCCTCGTGGGTATGGACTTCCTTGCCGCAGAAGACCGTTTCCTCCGACCCAGCGCATTCCTCACTGTGTGTATGCTCCTCCATGCCGCAGGTCAGCTCCCAGGTTCCATAGCAAAGGGCGGTATGCACATGATCCGGGTCTGTGTTGGTGCAGGTCTGAGTCTCGGTGTCCACCGACTCCGTCACCGTCTCGAAGCAGGCAGCGGTGTGCTGATGCTCCACGACCTGCGTTTTTCCGCAGACGAGCGTTTTCCCGTCGGTGTCATAGCAGCCCGGATTCTCTTCAGATACGTAGGGCTCGTGGGTGTGGAGAATGACCTCCTGCTTCCCGCAGGCCAGCTCCGGCGCGCCGGGTGTGGTGGATTTGCTGCAGGTGAGCACCTTGTTCCACTGGTAGCAGCTGTCGGAATGGGTATGGGCCGGTTCCTCGGTAAGGCTGCAGATCAGTTCCCGCTGAATCTCATAGCAGCTCTCGCCGTGCTCGTGGTCTTCCCCGCAGATCAGCACGGAGGTCTCTCCATAGCACGCGTCCGAATGCCGGTGCGCCGGCTCTGTAGATTCCGTGCATATGCACTCGCCGCGCTCCTGTGTGTAGCAGGCATCCGTGTGGCTGTGTACCTCCGGCACCGTGTAACAGGCATCCGTATGCTGGTGCGCCTGCACCTCCGGAAGCGTACACCAGAGATTGCCCTCCGCGTCATAGCAGGCGGAATCGTGCCTGTGCACCACCACATCCGCCTTTACCGCACAGATCGGATTCCGTTTCTCCCGGGTGGTCACCTGGGTATAGCAGGCATCCGTATGGGTGTGCTCCGGAATCTCACACTTCTTTTCCAGTGTGATGGCAGGCAGAATGAGGGCGTAGGTCGTGCAGAACACCACCACCGCCGCCAGGCAGGTGACAGCCCGGTACCAGAGCGTTTTCCTCCGATGTGCCTTTGAATATTCCTGCGCAATCTGCAGCGTGTCTTGCCTTTCCTTCACGCTACCAACCTCCCTATTTCAGCGTCCCGAAGTCCGGCAGCGGCCAGACCCGGAATACGATTTTTCCAACGATTTGCTCCTCCGACACACAGCCAATCTCCGTATGCCGGGAATCCACCGAGGTGGAACGGTGGTCACCCATGCAGAAGTACCGGTTGTCCGGCACCTGATAGGGCAGCTCCAGATTGCAGTCGCCAAAGGACTTTTCCTTCAGGTAAGGCTCGTCCAGCAGCTTGCCGTCCACATAGACATTTCCATCCTCGTCGATATCCACCCACTGGCCCGGGCCGGCAATGCAGCGCTTGACCAGAATCTTATTTCCGAGGTAAAACGCCACCAGATCCCCCTGATGAAACTCAGAGCCTTTGAGGGAGACCACAATGTCGCCCTCATTCAGAGTCGGGGTCATGGAGGAGCCGTAGATTTGCAGCACCGGCATCCACAGGGTGGCCACCAGCACCGCGATGGCCGCCACCACAACCAGGGTGCACACCGTGCTGCGGAACACCCGGCTGTACCGGCTACGGTACTGCTCCCGCTGAAGCTCTGCCTCCAGCTGGGCCAGGCTGGGGGTCTTTCCCGTTTGCTTCTGTTTATCCATCGGCGTTCTCGTGGGCGCCGCCGTTCA
>JAXEXE010000100.1:0-16337 GCA_034113565.1 Faecousia sp. | reverse complement strand
CCGCCGCCGCCGATGGGCACGATCACCGCGTCCACGTCGCTCATTTCGTTCATGATTTCAAGGCCAATGGTGCCCTGACCGGAGATGACGTACTCGTCGTCAAAGGGATGAACGAAGGTGTAGCCCCGTTCCTCTTTCAGTTCCAAGGCCCTATTGTAGGCATCGTCGTAAACCCCGGGCACCAGACACACCTGAGCGCCGTAGCCCTTGGTGGCCTCCACCTTGGAGATGGGGGCAGTGTCCGGCAGGCAGATCAGGGAGGAAATGCCGCACTTGCTGGCAGCCAGCGCCACGCCCTGGGCGTGGTTTCCGGCGGAGCAGGCGATAACCCCCCGGGCCTTTTCCTCCTCGGACAGCATGGCGATTTTGTAGCCGGAGCCGCGAAGCTTAAAGGAGCCGGTTTTTTGCAGGCACTCGGGTTTTAAGTACAGCTTGCAGTCCTCGGCGATGCCGTAGGCCTTCGCCAGGGGGGTGGGACGGATGATGTCCTTCAGGACCACGGAGGCGTGGAAGATTTTGTCGATCGTTACCATTTTTTATCTCTTTCCTTTCCGGTATTGAAGAATTAGGGTTAAAAAAAGGCCCTGCCTCTTCAATCCTAAAGAGACAGGGCCTTTACTTACATAAAAACCTTGCGGTACCACTCTTTTTGCCGCGAAACGCGACCACTCTACGACGGTCCAACAACCGTCTCCCGCTGTATCGGTCGGGCTCCGTCCTGCCTACTTGAAGCTCTTTCAGCAAGGCCGCTCAGAGGCCAGTATACAGTCTCACCCGCCGCTGCCTCGCATCGACCGGCAGCTCTCTGGAGGAGGGAAGGAAACTGCTTTTTCCTCTTCAAAGCGTTATCTCTATGTGAGGGGGATTATAACATGAGAAGCCCAAAGTGTCAAGCCCTGAAATGCAAAAGTCTTTCGGCGGCGCACGTTTTTAGAGAGAAGCCTTCCCCAAAGAGGAAGGCTTTTGGGTGCCCTGTAATAAAACCCGGGGACGTTTCCGTCCCCGGCGCAATGCTTATTCAATGACCTGAATCCAGCCCTTGGGCGCCTCGATTCTGCCCATCTGGATGCCGGTGAGGGTGTCGTACAGCTTCTGGATGGTGGGGCCCATGCCGGCGTAGTGAATCTCCTTGCCGTGGTCCACGATGGTGCCCAAGGGGGAAATCACGGCGGCGGTGCCGCACAGGCCAGCCTCGGAGAAGTCGCCCAGCTCAGTCAGGGCTACGGGACGCTCCTCGACCTCCATGCCCAGATACTCCTTGGCAACGTAAACCAGAGAGCGGCGGGTGATGGAGGGCAGAATGGTGTCGGACTTGGGGGTGACCAGAGTGTTGCCCTTGATGAAAATCACGTTGGCGCCGCCGGTCTCCTCGATGTGGGTGCGGGTGGCGGAGTCCACATACACGTTCTCGTCATAGCCCTGCTCGTGGGCATCCACGATGTTGTACAGGCTCATGGCGTAGTTCAGACCGGCCTTGACGTGACCGGTGCCCCGGGGAGCCGCACGGTCGAGGTCAGAGATGCGGACGGTCAGGGGCTTCACGCCGCCCTTGAAGTAGGGGCCGACGGGAGTGGCAAAAACCCGGAACTGGTACTCGTTGGCGGGCTTGACGCCAATGATGGAATCGTAGCCGAACATGAAGGGGCGGATATACAGGGTCGCACCGGAGCCGAAGGGGGGCACCCATGCGGCGTTGGCACGGACGGTCTGAATGACAGCGTCTACGAACTTATCCTCGGGATAGACGGGCATTTTTAGCCGCTTGCAGGACTCCGCCATCCGAGCGGCGTTCAGGTCGGGGCGGAAGCAGACGATGCGGCCGTCCTCGGCGGTGTAGGCCTTCATGCCCTCGAAGCAGGTCTGGGCGTACTGCAATACGCAGGCACACTCGCTCATGGTGATGGTGGCGTCGTCGGTCAGAACGCCGTCATCCCACGCGCCGCCGCTATAGTTGGAGACGAACCGCTTATCGGTCTTGACGTAGCCGAAGCCCAGGCTGCTCCAGTCGATATTTTTCTTTTCCATGGGAAACACCTCTCATAGCAATCAGATGATTTCCCATTTTACCACCATGAAAGCCGCAGGTCAATAGGCTAAGGCGAAAAATGTTTCTTTCTGACGGACAGATGTTTCTGACATAAACGCACAAAAACATCTGGCGAATTTTGTAAAAAATGACTTGACTTTAGCGAGGTAAAGTGGTAAAGTTACAGAAACAAAATTCGGGAAAGGAATCGAACACTATGACAAAACTGCGACACCGTGACGAGGAATTGTTTTATGAAGCGGTCATGACCCTGCATTCTCAGGAGGATTGCAGGCACTTCTTTGAGGATATCTGCACCATTAAGGAATTGCAGGCCATTGCCCAGCGGATGCGGGTGGCCTGCCTGCTGGACAGCGGCAGCAACTATCTGGAGGTGTCGGAGGCCACTGGGGCCAGCTCCGCCACCATCAGCCGGGTGAACCGGTGCCTGAACTACGGCAGCGGCTACCGGGAGGCCATCGATAATTTGAAGAAGGCGGGAAAGCTCAATGACGACGGATCAGATTTGGAGAAATGAGGAGCAGGCGGTGTTTGCCCTGCGGGGGCTGTACCAGCGCTACGGCTACGCCCCCTATAAAATGAGTCAGTTTGAAGAATACGACCTGTATGTGCGCAACAAGGACTTTTTGATCTCTGACAAGATCATCACCTTCTCCGGGGAGGGCGGCAAGCTCATGGCCCTGAAGCCGGATGTGACGCTCTCCATCGTGAAGAACGCCCCGGAGGAACCCGGCGTGGTGCAGAAGGTCTACTACAGCGAGAACGTCTACCGGGACTACCGGGAGATCATGCAGGCGGGTCTGGAATGTGTCGGCGACCTGACGGAATACGACATTGCCGAGGCGGTGCTGCTGGCGGTGAAGAGCCTGGACCTGCTGGGGGGCCGCTACGTGCTGGACATTTCCCACATGGGATTGCTGGCGGCGGTGCTGGAGCGCTGCGGCTTTGACGAAGGAAAACAGAAGCAGGCCATGGCCTGCCTGCGGCAGAAGAATACCCATGATTTGAAGGAATTGTGCGGGGACAATGCGGACGCGTGGGAGACCTTGCAGGCCATCTCCGCTTGCCGGGGCGGGGCGGAAGAATTGGAGGCCCTGATCCCTCACCTCACCGGGGAAGCCGAGCAGGCGGCGGTGGCGGAGCTGAAAGCCCTGCTGGAAATGCTGAAAGAACGAGGCTATGAGGAAAGCGTGCGGATGGATTTTTCCGTCAGCAACGATCTGGGCTACTACAGCGGCGTGGTGTTCCGAGGGTATCTGGAAGGGATTCCCGCGAGCATTCTCTCGGGCGGGCAGTACGACAAGCTGCCCCGGAAAATGGGCAGGAAAAGCCGTGCCATCGGATTTGCGGTGTACGCTGACCTTTTGCAGGAACGGAACCGGGAGGACAATTCCTTTGATGTGGACACGCTCATCCTCCATGATGGCACCGTGTCCCTGTCGGAGGTGAACCGGGCAGCGAAGGCGGCATCGAAGGACGGCAGCGTGCTGGTTGCAACGAAAGCGCCCAAGGGCAGAAGCTGGAAAAAACTGGTGACGTTAAAAGGAGGGGCGCAATGATGGACTGGATTAACATTGCCCTTCCGAAAGGACGGTTGGGCGAAAAGGCCTACGGGATGCTTAAAAACAGTTGCTACGAGTGCCCCGCCATCGAGGACCCGGGCAGAAAGCTCATCTTCGAGAACCCGGAGAAAGGCGTGCGCTACTTCTGGGTCAAGCCCTCGGACGTGGCGATTTACGTAGAGCGGGGCGCGGCGGACCTTGGCATCGTTGGCAAGGACATCTTGCTGGAATACGAGCCGGAGGTCTACGAACTGCTGGACTTGAAAATGGGCAGGTGCCGCATGGCGGTGGCGGGCAAGAAGGATTTCCGGGAGCCGGTGGGGAGAACTTTGAAGGTTGCCACCAAATTCCCTAACATTACCCGGAATTTTTACGCCGGAAAGTGCCGGGACATCGACATTATCCACCTGAACGGTTCCATCGAGCTGGCACCCATTCTGGGCCTGAGCCACGTCATTGTGGACATTGTGGAGACGGGCACGACCTTGCGGGAGAATAATCTGACGGTGTATGAGGAGATTGTGCCCATCAGCGCGCGGCTGATTGCCAATGTGTCCAGCTTCCAGTTTAAGGACGAGACCATCAACGCCATTCGGGCGAGTTTGCAGAAGCAGGTGGAAGAAAAATGATTAAGATTATGAAGTACGGGCAGGTGCCCAATTCGGAAATTTTTGCCCGGGTGACCCCCACGGTGGACGTGGCGGGCATCGTTGCCGACATTCTTTACGATGTGCGCAAAAACGGCGACAAGGCGGTGCTTGCCTACTGCGCCAAATTCGACAAGGCGGAGCTGGACACGCTGGAAGTATCCAAGCAGGAAATCGCGGAAGCCATTGATGCCGTAGAGCCGGAATTTTTGGAGATTTTAAAGGAAGCGGCGGCAAACATCCGGGCTTTCCACTCCCGGCAGGTACGCAATAGCTTTGTCCTTGCGGACAAACCCGGCGTGGTGTTGGGCCAGAAGGTGACGCCTATTGAAAAGGTGGGCGTCTACGTCCCCGGCGGCACGGCGGCCTACCCTTCCACCGTGCTGATGGACACCATCCCCGCGAAAATTGCCGGATGCCCCCAGATTGTCATGGTGACTCCTCCCGGAAAAGACGGGAAGATCAACCCCGCCATCTTGGCAGCTGCCAGCATTGCCGGTGTGGATAAGATATTCAAGGTAGGCGGCGCGCAGGCCATCGCGGCTCTGGCCTACGGCACGGAGAGCATCCCCAAGGTGGATAAGATCGTCGGCCCCGGCAACGCCTTTGTGGCGGAGGCCAAGAAGCAGGTCTTCGGCATGGTGTCCATCGACATGATCGCCGGGCCCAGCGAGATCCTGGTGATCGCCGACGGGAAAAGCAATCCCGCTCATGTGGCGGCGGACTTGCTCAGTCAGGCAGAGCACGACAAGCTGGCCAGCGCGGTGCTGGTGACGGACAGCGAAGAATTGGCAGTGACTGTGCGTGACGAATTGGAGCGCCAGCTGCCGCTGCTTCCCAGAGAAGAAATCGCCCGGGCTTCCATTGATAACAATGGTAAAATCATCGTGGCGGAAAATCTGATGCAGGGCATTGAAATCGCCAACGAAATCGCACCCGAGCATCTGGAGCTGGTGGTGGACGACCCCTTCTCCTACTTGGACGCGGTGAAAAACGCCGGCTCCATCTTCATGGGCCGCAGCTGCCCGGAAGCGCTGGGCGACTACTTCGCCGGCCCCAACCACACCCTGCCCACCTCCGGCACGGCCCGGTTCTCCAGCCCCCTGAGCGTGGACGACTTCGTGAAAAAGAGCCAGTTCAGCTACTATACCGCGGGCGCCTTGACGTCTGTGGCGGACAAAATCGCCGCCTTCGCCGAAAAAGAGGGCCTGCGGGCCCACGGAAGAAGCGTGATGATCCGGAAGGAGGGGGAGGTATGAGCCGGTTTCTGAATCAGCAGTACCAAAGCCTGGAGGCCTACACCCCCGGCGAACAGCCCCGGGATATGCAGTACATCAAGCTAAACACCAACGAATCCCCCTACCCCCCGGCTCCTTCCGTGGTGGAAGCCATGACGGCAGAGCAGGTGGAACTGCTGCGGCTGTACTCCGACCCCACGGCGAAGAATCTCAAGGAAAAGCTGGCGGGGCTGTACGGGGTCAGCCCGGAAAACGTGTTTGTGTCCAACGGCTCTGACGAGGTGCTGAACTTCGCCTTCATGGCCTTCGGCGGAAACGGCGCGGTGTTTCCGGACATCAGCTACGGCTTTTACGAAGTTTACGCGGAGCTTTACGGCATTAACGCCGAAAAAATCCCGCTGGAAGCGGATTTTTCCGTAGATTACCGGAAGTATTGCGGCAAAAACAAAATGGTGGTCATCGCCAACCCCAACGCCCCCACGGGTATGACCATTCCCATGTGGCAGATCGAGGAAATTGTGAAAACCAATCCCGATTCTCTGGTACTGATTGACGAGGCCTACGTGGATTTCGGCGGGGAGACCTGCCTGCCGCTGACTGAGGTATACGACAATCTGCTGGTGACCCGGACGTTCTCCAAGTCCCGGTGTCTTGCCGGCGGACGTCTGGGCTATGCCTTTGCAACCCCCGCCATTATCGCGGATTTGGAGAAAATAAAATATTCCACCAATCCGTACAACATTAACCGCCTGACCCTGCTGCTGGGCGAAAAAACCGTGGACGCGGAGGACTACTATCAGGACAAATGCGCACAGATTCAAAAGACCCGGGCGTGGACGGTGGAGCAGCTGGAAGGGTTGGGCTTTACGGTGCTGCCCAGCAGAGCCAACTTCATTTTCGTGAAAAGCGACAAAATTGACGGCGGGGAACTGTACAGAAAGCTGAAAGCCAAGGGTATTCTGGTGCGGCATTTCACAAACCCCAGAATCTGCCAGTACAACCGGGTCACCATCGGCACGCAGGCGCAGATGCAGACCCTTGTCAACACCGTGAAAGAGGTGCTTTATGAGAATCAGTGAAATCAACCGGAACACGGCGGAAACCCAAATCAGCCTGAAGCTGAATCTGGACGGCACGGGTAAGACGAATATCGACACCGGGGTGGGCTTCCTCAACCATATGCTGACCCTGTTTGCTGCTCATGGAAAATTTGACATGACCGTTGTTTGCAGTGGAGACACAGACGTGGACGACCACCACAGTGTGGAGGACATCGGCATCTGTCTGGGTCAGGCCTTTCAGGCGGCGCTGGGGGATAAGCGGGGCATCACCCGCTACGGAAGCTTCCTGCTTCCCATGGACGAGGCATTGATTTTGTCGGCGGTGGACATCTCCGGCAGAAGCTGCCTGTGCTGCGAACTGGACATTCCCACGGAGAAAATCGGAACCTTTGACGCAGAGCTGGTGGAGGAATTCTTCCTTGGCTTCGTGCGCAACTGCCCCATGAGCCTGCACCTGCGGCAGTTGGCCGGCAAAAACGCCCACCACATCGTGGAGGGGGCTTTCAAGTCCGTGGGTCGGGCCCTGAAAGCGGCGGCAGCTCTGGACGGCAGCAATGAGATTCCGTCCACCAAGGGGGTTCTGTGATGATCGGCATTATCGACTACGGTGTGGGAAATCTGTTTTCCCTGTGCTCAAGCTGCGAAGCTATCGGCGAGGAAGCCTTCGTCAGCGGTGACCCGGCGGAATTGGCGAAAGCAGACCGGCTCATCCTACCCGGCGTGGGCGCCTTTGAGGATGCGGCAAAAAAACTCCGGGACACCGGCATGGCGGATTTTGTCCGGACGCAGAGGTTGGAAGGGAAGCCCCTTCTCGGCATCTGCCTTGGAATGCAGCTGCTGTTTGAAAGAAGCTACGAGTACGGCCGTCACGAGGGGTTGGGACTGCTCAAGGGACAGGTTGTCCCCATGGAAGGGAAGCTCCCGGCAGACCTGAAGATTCCCCACATGGGCTGGAACGCGCTGGAAGTGAAGGGCGGCACCCTGCTGGATGGCCTCGACGGGCAGTACGTCTACTTTGTCCACTCCTTCTTCGCGGAAGACTGCGACGATTCCCTCGCTGCCGTGACGGAGTACGGCATCCCTATCACCGCCGCGGTGGAGCAGGGCAACATCTACGGCTGCCAGTTCCATCCGGAAAAGAGCGGCAATGTGGGCCTTTCCATCCTGCGGAAATTCGCGGAGGTTTGATATGTACATTTATCCTGCCATCGATCTGTACGGCGGCAAGGCCGTGCGGCTTTTTAAGGGCGACTATAACCAGATGACGGTGTACAGCGACGACCCGGTATCCGTTGCAAAGGATTTTACCGCCGCCGGGGCCAGCCACATCCATCTTGTAGACTTGGAGGGGGCCAAAATCGGACGGCCCGCCAACCTTGATACCATTGCGAAAATCGTCGCCGAAACCTGCCTGTTTGCCGAGGTTGGCGGCGGCATCCGGGACATGCAGACCGTGGACAGCTATTTAGGAATCGGCGTCAGCCGGGTCATCTTAGGCACCGCCGCCGTGAAGGACCCGGAGTTTCTGAAGGCGGCCCTTGTAAAGTACGGCGAAAAAATCGCCGTGGGCGTGGATTTGAAGGACGGCTTCGTTGCCATCAAGGGCTGGACGGAGACTTCCGGGCTGAAAGCGGAGGAATTCTTCGAAAAAATGCAGAACCTGGGGGTCAAAACCATCATCTGCACCGACATCTCCCGGGACGGAGCCATGAAGGGCGCCAACCGGGGGCTGTACCGGGATTTATCGGCCAAATTTGGCATCGATCTCATTGCCTCCGGCGGCGTATCCAGCATAGAGGACGTAACGGCCCTGGCGGCAATGAAGCTTCACGGTGCCATCATCGGCAAGGCCTACTACATCGGCGCGGTGGACTTAAAAGAAGCGGTGGAGGCGGCAAAATGATTACAAAACGAATTATTCCCTGTCTGGACGTGCGAAACGGACGGGTGGTCAAGGGAACCAATTTTCAGGGCCTGCAGGACGTGTCCTCCCCGGTGGAATTGGGGAAATTCTACAGCGACAACGGCGCGGACGAGCTGGTGTTCTACGATATCACGGCTTCCGCTGAGGGCCGGAAGCTGTTTACGGACATTCTCACCGAAGTGGCTTCCACCATTTTTATCCCCCTGACCGTAGGCGGCGGCATCAACACGTTAGACGATTTTGACCGGGTGCTGAAATGCGGCGCGGACAAGGTCAGCGTCAACTCCGGGGCCATCCGCAACCCGGCGTTGGTTCACGACGCCGCAAGGCTCTACGGCGACCAGTGCGTGGTGCTGTCCGCCGACGTGAAGCGGGTGGACGGCGCGTTTCGGGTCTTCGCCAAGGGTGGCCGGGAGGACACCGGCATGGAGGCCATTTCCTGGATCAAACGGTGCGTGGATAACGGCGCGGGGGAAGTGGTGCTCAACTCCATCGACACCGACGGCGTCAAGTGCGGCTTTGACCTGGAGATGCTGGAAGCTGTTTCCAATGCGGTGGACGTGCCGGTGATTGCCTCCGGCGGCGCAGGCTGTGCCGGGGATTTTGTCACGTTATTTCAGCGCCTACCCAAGGTGGACGCGGGGCTGGCAGCCTCCATTTTCCACTTCGGACAGGTGAAAATCCCGGAATTAAAGCGGCTTTTAAAAGAAAATAACATTCCTGTGAGGTTATAAAAATGCATCTGGACGAACTGAAATTTGACGAAAAAGGACTGATTCCCGCCATTGTGGTGGATGACGAGACGGGCAAGGTGCTGACCCTGGCCTACATGAACCGGGAGAGCCTTGCCATCTCCATGGAAAAAAAGCTGACCTGCTTCTGGAGCCGTTCCCGGCAGGAACTGTGGCTCAAGGGCGAGACCAGCGGCAACTACCAGCACATCGTGTCCATCACCGCCGACTGCGATGGGGATGCCTTGGAGGTGCGGGTGAAGAAGGACGGCCCCGCCTGCCACACCGGCGCGGAATCCTGCTTCCACAACCCTGTTCTGGGCGAAAAGGCGGACAAATTCCAGCTGGAGGGACTGTACCAGCTGCTCCAGAGCCGGAAAAGAGAACTGCCGGAAGGCTCCTACACCACCTACCTCTTTCAGAAGGGCCTGGACAAAATTCTCAAGAAGGTGGGCGAGGAGAGCACCGAGGTCATCATCGCGGGCAAGGCCGAGGACAAGGCGGAGACAATTTACGAGATTGCCGACCTTGCCTACCACGTGCTGGTGCTGATGGTGCAGCTGGGCATTTCCGTGGAGGATATCCGAAAGGAACTTGCCAGCCGTCACATCATCGACCACAAGGTTAAGCAGGAGAAAATGACAAAATAAAAGAATCCTGCCGTGTCATGCGGCAGGATTTGTTTCTTTCGGGAACTTTCTTGCCACCAGAGCAAAGGACACCATCTGGAACAGGTAAGTGATGAACCATGACACGGTGTAGGAAAAGAACAGGCACTGGGGCGTGTGATATGTCTGAAAAATGGTGTATATCCAGAAAATCCGCAGGCCGCAGATGCCAAGAATGGAGATAATCATGGGCACCACGGAAGCGCCCAGCCCCCGCAGCGCGCCGGTGGACACGTCCATCAGGCCGCACAGGAAGTAGGGCAGGCAGATGTAGCCCAGCCGCAGGATGCCGTATTCGATGGCCTGAGGGGAATCGGTGATGTAAATGGAGAGGAGCTGGCGACCAAAGGCCCAGGCGGCAAAGCCAAGGGTCAGGCCCACCACCGTGACGCAGCCGAGGCAAATCCACAGAGTCTGATACACCCGGCGGTATTTCCGGGCACCCGCATTCTGCCCGACGAAATTCACTGCCGCCTGAGAGAAGGCGTTGATGGACACATAAACGAAGCCTTCAATGTTGGAGGAGGCGGCGCTGCCGGACATGAACACGTCGCCGAAGGAGTTGACAGAGGACTGAATCAGCACGTTGGAGATGGAGAACAGGGCGCTTTGGATGCCCGCAGGCACGCCAATGCGCAGCATCTTGGTCAGCTGGTCCTTGTGAAAACGCATTTTATTCCAGTACAGGCGGCAGGCGTCGGTGCGCTTCATCAGCGCCCGGATGACGAGTACCGCGGAAATGCCCTGAGAGAGGGTGGTAGCCAGCGCCACGCCCGCTACGTTCATGTGCAGTACGGTGACGAAGAAAATGTTCAATATCACGTTCACAACACCGGCGACCGTCAGATAGAGCAGGGGGCTTTTGGTGTCCCCAGCGGCCCGGAGAATGGCGGCGCAGAAATTGTAGACCATGCTGAAGGTGATGCCCCCAAAGTAGATCTGCATATAGATGGCGGACAGGGGCAGCACATTGTCCGGGGTGCCCATCATGCGAAGGAAGGTTCCGGAGAAGGCAACGCCGATGATGGTGAGGAAAAGACCGCTGGCAATGGCGGTGGGCAGGGCGGTGTGCACCGTATTGTGCACCACGGTATCCTCCCGGCTGCCAAGACCATGGGCAACACAAACGCCCGCGCCGACGGACAGGCCGATAAAGAAATTCACCAGCAGGTTGGTGATGGCGCCGGTGGAGCCGACAGCGGCTACACTGACGCTGCCGCAGAAGCGTCCCACAACCACCAGATCGGCGGCGTTGAACAGCAGCTGAAGCAGACTGGTAAGGATAATGGGAATGGTAAAGCGGACGATGCTGGGAAACAATGGGCCTTCCAGCATACTCTGGTTGGGACGGGCCAAGAAAACACCCTCTTTGATAATTGAGAATTGACAGTTGACAATTATAGTCGTTTTTTGGAAAAACGCAAGGGGGAAAAGGCGGCAGGGCCGCCAGCCAATGCGTGCGTGGACTGGTCATGATTCGTAAGACCATTGAGCAGTGCTCGGTATCGTTTTATAGTGCCGCTCCAGACAAGAAAAAGAGAACACCGGATGCGGTTGCATCCGGTGCCTGTGATTTGAAGGATTACGCGGCGACCTTGTGGGCCTTCCACTGCTTGTAGATGGTCATAATGCCCTCAATGGCGAGAACAACCGCCAGAACAATCAGCAGCACACCCAGTACGACCTGTGCGTAGGGGCCCCAGTCGGCACCGCCCTTGGCGATGACGCCCAGCTGGGTCTTGGTGTTGATGAACAGGGAGGCGATGGTGACGCACAGCATGAAAGCCATGGGCAGCAGGAACATCTTGTTGTCCTTGCCGATGTTGCTCAGCCAGGTTGCCACAGCCAGCAGGCCCAGAGCGGCCAGCAGCTGGTTGGCGGAGCCGAACAGCGCCCAGATCTTTCCGTAGCCGTTCATGCCCAGCAGGATGCCCAGCACCACGGTGATGATGGTGGCAAAGTAGGGATTGGCCAGAACCTTCTTGTAGCCGGTGACGTTGTCAGGGGTCTCACCCTTGGTGCCGTCCAGCCAGAACTCCTGGAACATGAACCGGGCCAGACGGGTGGCGGTGTCCAGGGAGGTCAGGCAGAAAGCGGAGTAGGTCAGGACCAGCAGGGTGTACAAAATCTCGTACACGGCGCCGCGGCTGGGATCGATCATACCGGCGATACCGCCGCCGAAGATGGCGGTGGCGCCCTTCAGAGCGCTGTCGGGGTTGGCGGCGTTCCAGCTGTAGGCGTAGGCAACAGCGCACAGGGTCAGCACAGCCAGCACGCACTCCAGCAGCATGCCGCCGTAAGCGATGGGCTTCGCGTCGGTTTCCTTATCCAGCTGCTTGGAGGTGGTGCCGGAGGACACCAGAGAGTGGAAGCCGGAGATGGCACCGCAGGCGATGGTGGTAAACAGGACGGGGAACACGGGGGTGGTGGACTCAGCGCTCTGGAATACGGGCATGCTGCTCATGGAAGGATGGCCCACGATGACGGCGACCACAGCCAGGGCCAGCATGGCGTACAGCAGGAAGGAGGACAGATAGTCACGGGGCTGGAGCAGAATCCACACGGGAGCCACGGAAGCCACGGCGATGTAAATGCCCACAATCCACATCCAGGCCTTGCTGGACAGGTAAATGGGATGGAAGTTCATGCCGATGGCGATGATGCCGACGATGGCGGCAACGCCGATGATGGAAGCCGTGCCCATGGGGACGTTCCGGCGGTACACGGCAAAGCCGAAGATGATGGCGATGACGATGAACAGCAGGGAAACCATGGCGACCCGGGCGTTGGAGGTGGAGGCGGCCACGTCCAGCACGCCCTCATTGAAGGTGGCACCGAAGGTGCTGGCGACGATGGAGGCGAAGGCGGCCACAACCAGGATCAGGGTCAGATAGGAGAAGATCAGGAACAGGCGCTTGGCACGCTTGCTCATGTTGGCGGAGATGATCTCGCCGATGGACTTGCCGCCGTGACGGATGGAGGCAAACAGGGCGCCGAAATCATGGACGCCGCCGAAGAAGATACCGCCGAGGACAATCCACAGTGCGCAGGCACCCCAGCCGAAGCCGGCGGCAGCGGCGCTGATGGGACCGGTAATGGGGCCGGCACCGGCGATGGAGGAGAAGTGGTGGCCCATCAGCACAGGAGCCTTGGCGGGCACATAGTCAATGCCGTCCTCCATGGTGTGGGCAGGGGTGGGCTGGTCGTTCTCACCGACGCCCCACTTCTTGCACAGGTAGCGACCGTAGAAGACGTAGCCTGCCAGCAGTGCGGCGCAGCAGATGATCAGAAGCAACAGACCGTTCATGCTATTTGTTTACTCCCTTCTTTGTTTCTCTGAAGTTGCTCTCCAGATTCTTCCGGGCTTCCTTTCCGGCTGGGTTGGAAAAGAAGCAATTGGTGGATGTTTCCATAGCTGCCAGCTGATACTCCGTCCAGCCGTGGAGACTCAGCATGTAGTTTTTCCGGAAGTGCGTGCGCTTGACAAGCTTCTTTGCCTCCGGATCAATGGTATTTGCCAGTACCACAAGTCCCACATTGGAAAACATATGCTCCTTGTGCGGATGCACCAGCGCCAGCCCCGCCGCTTTGGTGCGGTCAATGTGCTTTTGCAGGTCATCGGCGCTCAGATGGTCGGTCAGCAGGAAGTACAGGTATTCGTGCTGCTCCACCGCTGACAGGACGTGCTGTTTGGAAATCAGGTAATTCTCATCCCGAAGATAATAGGTAGCCATGGCGGGATATACCGTGTCCTCCACGCACACGTTACGGTCAATATCATAGACATGAGAATAGGCATCCAGCAGCTTATCCAGCAGCTGGTCCAGATTTGCTTCCATAGGCGGTCCTTTCTGTTTTCCTGTCGAATTACGGTACGGGCGAGATAACGGCCTCATTATACATCTGGGTTGTCCGTTTGTGAAGTACAAATGTCTCTGAATCAAAATATTTGTAGTATGTGACAAAAATATCATTCATAAAATGTTCATATTATGCAATATGCGCAGAACGCATGAAAAAGGGGAAGCACGCCACCGCGTGCTTCCCGAATCCCGTTATTGGGCCTGTGGATCACTTTACAAAAACCATTTCCCGGGAGATGTCGGACAGGGTTTTCGCGCCGCACATGGACATGGTGTCCGACAGCTCGCCGCCGATCTTCTCAATGTATAGCTTCACGCCTTCCTCCGCGCCGCCGTAGACTGCGGTGGCAAAGGGCCGGGCGATGATTACCGCGTCCGCGCCCATGGCCAGAGCCTTGAACACGTCCACGCCGCTGCGGATGCCGCCGTCCACCAGAACCTTCACGCCGCTGCCCTTGAGAGCATCTACGATGTCCGGCAGAACCTCGGCGGTGGCGGGACACTGGTCGAGGACCCGGCCACCGTGGTTGCTGACCACGATGGCGGCAGCGCCGGCCTCCCTGGCCTTCAGAGCGCCCCTGACGGTCATGACGCCCTTGATGATGAAAGGCTTACCCGCCATTTTTGCAATTTCGGACAGCTGCTGTACGGTCTTGCTGCCGGCGGGGGGATTCATGCCCTTCAGGAAGGGCAGGCCGGCGGCGTCGATGTCCATGGCCACGGCGAAGCTGCCGGAGGCCTTGACCTGCTCCATCTTCCGGGCGATGGTCTCCTGATTCCAGGGCTTCACGGTGGGCACGCCCATACCGTTCTCAGCGGCGATGGCCTCGCAGGCGACCTTCATGACGTTGGCATCCAGACCGTCACCGGTGAAGGCGGCAATGCCGTTTTCGGCGCAGGCCTTGACGAGAATGTTGTTGTAGGCCATATCGTCATATTTGTCGGAATAGTGCATGGTCACCGCGCCCACAGGGCCGGCAAAGAAAGGAAAGCGGAAGGACTTCCCGAAAAGCTCGAGAGAGGTGTCGGGGGTGCCGCCCTCACTGATGGTGTCCATGTTGACGCGGATTTCCTGCCACTTATCGTAGTTGCGGATGGCGGTGTCGCCTACGCCCTTGGCACCGGGACCGGGGACGTGGTTACCGCAGGCTCTGCCGTTGCACACGGGGCAGGCCTTGCAGTTCTTGCTCAGAGTTTCCCGGGCGCTGCTGAGAACTTCCTGATAGGTCATTGGTGTTTCCTCCTGTATCGGTAATTCTGCCTGTAGGGCAAGCCGCCCTACAGGGGTTAATTTCATTTCCATCATATCACGCTTTTCTTCCGTTGTCACCCCCAAATGGAAAAATCCGGCGGATTCCGCAAAAAGAAAGAAATCCGCCGGAATACATTGGACTTAGCCCTTAACGCCGCCGGCGGTGAGGCCGCTGGTCAGGTTCTTCTCAATGGACATGAAGAGAATAACCACAGGGACAATCGCGAAGATGGAGGAAGCGAACAGGTACTGCCACTCGATCATATTGTAGCCGTTGAAGATGTTGATACCAACGGTCAGCGGCTTGATGGTCTCGGTGGAGATCAGGCACAGGGCCACGGTGTACTCGTTCCAGGCGTTGATGAAAATGAAGATCAGGGTGGTGACAATGCCGGGAGCGGCAACGGGCAGCAGCACCTTGAACATGGCCTGCACCCGGTTGCAGCCGTCGATGGTGGCAGCCTGCTCCATCTCGGCGGAGATGGACATGAAGGTGCCCCGCAGCAGCCAGATGGTGAAGGCTTGGTTAAAGGCGGCGTTGATGAAAATCAGACCCAGCAGGGAGTTCGTCAGGCTCATAATCTGCATGACCTTGTAAATACCGATCAGCAGAACCACGGGAGCGAACATCTGAGACACGATGATGAAGCCCAGGAAGGCGGTCTGGCCCTTGAACTTCATACGGGCCAGAGCGTAGGCCGCGGGAATGCCGCAGATCATGGCGATGGCGGTGGAGCCGCTGGCGATGATGATGGAGTTGAGCATATACTTGGCCATGGGGGCCTTTACCCAGATGTCAGCGAAGTTCGACCACATGACTTTTATGGGGAAAATAGTGCCCTTCATGGCGAAAATCTCGTCGCGGCTCTTTAGTGCGGTGCAGACCATGACAAAGTAGGGATACAGAATGAACAGGCAGATGAGCACCACCACGAAATACAGCAGAATCCGGCTCAACAGCTTGCCCCAGTTCACACGGATGTTGTCAGCCATGATTACTCATCTCCTTTCTTCAGGGTGGAGACCATGTAGAAGCTGGCGCAGACCAGCAGGATCAGGAAGCCGATGACGGAAACGGCGGCGGCTTCACCCTGCTTGCCGTTGTAGAACGCCAGCTTGTACAGATAGGTAACCAGCGTATCCGTCCGGTTCGCGGGGTCGCCTCTGGAAATCGTCCAGACAATCGGGAAGGAATTGAAGACGTAAATAATGTTCAGCACGGTAGAAACCGTCAGGCTGGGCTTTACCAGCGGCAGGGTAATGTGGAACAGCTTCTGCCAGTAGTTGGAGCCGTCCACGGTGGCCGCCTCGTAGAGGGTGCTGTCAATACTCTGCAAGCCGGAC
>JAXEXE010000099.1:0-18302 GCA_034113565.1 Faecousia sp. | reverse complement strand
GGCGACATCGGCCCCGAGGCCGGTATGCCCGTCATGGAGGGCAAGTGCGCCCTGTTCAAGGCCTTTGGCGACGTGGATGCGTTCCCCCTGTGCGTCAAGACCAAGGACGTGGACGAATTTGTGAACGCCGTCTACCTGATTTCCGGCTCCTTCGGCGGCATCAATCTGGAGGACATTGCCGCCCCCCGGTGCTTTGAAATCGAGCGAAAGCTGAAAGAAAAGTGCGATATTCCCATCTTCCACGACGACCAGCACGGCACCGCCGTCATTACGCTGGCGGGCCTGACCAACGCCCTGAAGGTGGTCGGCAAGCGCAAGGAGGACGTGAAGATCGTCACCTCCGGTGCCGGCGCTGCCGCCATTGCCATCGTCAAGCTGCTGCTGAGCGCGGGCTTCAAAAACATCACCATGTGCGACCGGAAAGGCGCAATTTACGCGGGCCGGGAGGGCCTGAACTGGATTAAGGAGGAAATGGCCCAGGTCACCAATCTGGATAAGAAATCCGGCTCTCTTGCCGATATGCTGGTGGGCGCGGATGTGTTCATCGGCGTGTCCGCCCCCGGCATGGTGACGAAGGAAATGGTGCAGACCATGAACAGGGACGCCATTATCTTCGCCTGCGCCAACCCCACCCCGGAGATTTTCCCCGACGAAGCCAAGGCCGGCGGCGCAAAGGTCGTCTCCACCGGACGCAGCGACTACCCCAATCAGATCAACAATGTGCTGGCCTTCCCCGGCATTTTCCGGGGCGCCTTCGACGTCCGGGCCAGCGATATCAACGAGGAAATGAAAGTAGCCGCCGCCAACGCATTGGCTTCGCTCATTTCCGACGAGGAGCTGAACGAGGACTACATCATCCCCGCCGCCTTTGACCCCCGTGTCGGTCCCGCCGTGGCCAAGGCCGTGGCGGAAGCCGCGAGAAAATCCGGCGTGGCAAGGATCTGAAGACATCCTTGTCGGGCGGGGCTTGCCCCCGCCCTGCCCCGCGTTCCTATATTGCGGCGCAGCCGGAAGGTTTCCCTTTCGGCTGCTTTGCTGTTTTACCTCAGTGCAGGGTCTTTGCCAGCACATTCCGTTCCAAAGGCTTTGCTCAGACGGTGCGGAGCGTTTGGCCCGCTCCACAGGATACCCCATATTCCTTAAAATCCCTGTCCTGTTTTGTGCACTATGCCGAAAATGTCAAAAAATGCAATTTTTCACTTTACTTCTCTAAAGCGATAAAGTATAATGCGGACAGTCGAAATTCCCAAAGGGAAAAGAAAGGAAGAAAAACCATGAAAAAGATGTTTGCACTGCTGCTGGCGCTGGTTCTGGCGCTGAGCTGCCTGACCGCCTGCGGTGCTTCCAGCGGCTCCGACCTCGCGTACATTCAGAAAAAGGGTACCATGATCGTGGGTATCACGGAATATGAGCCCATGGACTTCAAGGACGCTGACGGCAACTGGACCGGCTTCGACGCTGAACTGGCGGAGATGGTCTGCAAGGAGCTGGGCGTCAAGTGCGAGTTCTTCGTGCTGGCTGACTGGGGCAAGAAGTTCTACGAGCTGGAAAGCAAGAACATTGACTGCATCTGGAACGGCATGACCATCACCGATGAGGTCAAGCTGAACACCAGCTGCTCCGTTCCCTACGTCCTCAACGCGCAGGTGCTGGTGATGAAGGCCGATGTGGTCGGTCAGTACGATGCCCTCGAGCTGCTCAAATCCCTGACCTTCGCCGTGGAGGAAGGCTCTGCCGGTCAGGCCGAGGTGGAGAATCTGGGCATTGACGCCAGCCAGATCACTGCCGTGAAGGATCAGGGCGCTGCTCTGATGGAAGTGGCCGCCGGCACCTCTGACGCCTGCGTCATCGACATCACCATGGCCAACGCCATGACCGGCGAGGGCACCAGCTACGCCGATCTGGCAGCCGGTATCGCCCTGTCCAGCGAGGAGTACGGCATCGGCTTCCGGAAGGATTCCGACGTCACCGCCAAGGTCAACGAGCTTCTTGCCAAGTACAAGGCTGATGGCACCCTGCAGGCGCTGGCCGACAAGTACAGCCTGACGCTGGCTTAATTCATTCTATACATAAGGGAGGGCGCTTGCCCTCCCTTGCGCCGTAAATTAGATATAAAGAGAGGTATCTCCATATGTTCCTCCCGGTAACGTTGCAGCTTCTGGCAGGCTTCGGCGAATCCCTGAAAATCTTCCTGCTGACCCTGCTGTTTGCCCTTCCTCTGGGCCTTGTCATCTGCTTCGGCTCCATGAGCCGGTTTTCTCCCCTGCGGAAGCTGATCCGCTGCTTTGTCTGGATCATCCGCGGCACGCCCCTGATGCTCCAGCTGATTATCATTTTCTACGGTCCCGGCCTGATGTTCGATCTGCCCGCCATGCCCCGGTTCACCGCCACCATTGTAGCCTTTACCATCAACTACGCCTGCTATTTTTCCGAAATCTACCGGGGCGGCATCGAATCCATCCCCCGTGGTCAGTATGAGGCCGGGCAGGTGCTGGGTATGACCAAGCAGCAGATTTTTTTCCGGGTGGTTCTGCTTCAGGTGGTCAAGCGGGTTATGGCGCCCATGAGCAACGAAATCATCACCCTGGTCAAGGACACCTCCCTGGCCCGGATCATCGGCATTTACGAAATCATCTGGGCCGGCGAGTCCTTCATCAAGAAGGGCCTCATTTGGCCCCTGTTCTACACCGGCGCGTTCTATCTGATTTTCAGCGGCCTGCTGACCATCCTGTTCGGCAAGCTGGAAGAAAAACTAAACTATTTCAGAGGTTGAGCCATGGCGATTTTGGAAGTAAAGAATATCAAAAAGGGCTTCGGCTCTACGGACGTTCTCAAGGGCGTCAGCTTTTCTCTGGAAAAGGGGCAGGTGCTGGCCATCATCGGTTCCTCCGGCAGCGGCAAGACCACCCTTCTGCGGTGCCTGAATTTTCTGGAAACCCCTGACGAAGGCGAAATTTGGGTAGATGGGCAGCTTCTCAACGGCGGAAACCTCACCGACGAGCAGGTGCGGCAGAACCGGCTGCACTTCGGTCTGGTGTTCCAGAATTTTAACCTGTTCCCCCAATATACCGTGCTGGAAAATATCACGCTGGCCCCGAAGCTGCTCAAGCACACAGAACCTGCCGCCATTCGGGAAAAAGCGCTGAAGCTGCTGGATCAGGTGGGACTGCTCCAAAAGCAGGACGCCTACCCCTACCAGCTGTCCGGCGGTCAGCAGCAGCGGGTGGCCATCGCCCGGGCGCTGGCACTGAGCCCTCAGGTATTGTGCTTTGACGAACCCACCTCTGCTCTGGACCCGGAGCTGACCGGCGAGGTGCTGCGGGTCATCAGGGGCCTCAAAGACAAGGACAACACCATGATCGTGGTCACTCACGAAATGGACTTTGCCCGCAGCGTGGCCGATGTGGTAATCTACATGGCGGACGGGGTCATTGAGGAAATGGGTACGCCGGAGGAGGTCTTCGGCAATCCCAGAAGCGAAAAAACCCGGGCCTTTATCCGGGGCGCCCAGCAGTCCTTCTGAACGAAATAAGTCAAAGGGGGTATCCGTGAGGATGCCCCCTCAATCTGTCAAACCCCCGGGGCGTATGCCCCGGGGGTTTTGCGCTATGGGATTTTCGATCAGCTCACTTCCACAGTGAAGCTGACGCTCTTTCCGGAACCATCCAGAGCAGTTGCCTTAATGACGGCAGTGCCCTTTCTCTTGGCTTCCAGTACATAGGAGTTGGACTCCTTGTCCCACTTGATGTAGGCAACCGTGGAGCGGCTGCTGGTCCACTTCATGTCTGTGGCAGCGCCGACAGGCTTCGTTGTCGCGCTCAGGACAGCCTCGGCACCCACGTCCAGATCCACTTTCTTGGTTTCCATATCCACATCCGTACCGTCAACGGCAGGCGTAATCTCGGTCGCCAGCGGGTAGATGATAACAACCAGCGGTGTCGTCTCCTCGGCGCCATAGCCGTCCACGGCCTCGGCATGTACGGTAAGCACTACCGTCTCCTTCACCGTCCGCTTCGCGGTGATCAGACCGGAGTTGACGTCGATGGTGGCAAAGGTATCATCCTCCAGAGACCACTTCACGCGCTTGTTGGTCGCTTCGGGGTTGGTATCCGCCCGCAGGGCCAGCGTCTTGCCGGCATACAGCTTCTGCTCCTTAACACGCGGCGCAATCTCGATCTCCTTCACCGCGTTCACCAGCACCAGCGTGATCTTGGTGGTGAAGGTGGTCTTCTTGCCGGAGATTTCCTTGACATATTTCGCTGTCAGCGTGACCTTGCCAGCCTTATTGGCCTTCAGAGCGCCGGACTCAGAGTCGATGCTCACAATGGACTTGCTGCTGGTGGACCAGACGACTGCATCCTTGACCGATTCAGCCGGGGCTCCGTCTGCAGGGTCCTCGGGAATGGAGATATACGCCAGTACATCCAGATGATCCCGCAGATCATCCGCATTGATCGCATCCAGATTAATGGGCACAGTCACCGTTCCGGTATACGTCTCACTATCCCAGTTCTCAAAGGTAGCAGTCAGGGTGCAGTTCTGCTTGGGGCGAATCGTCAGAACGATGGAGTCGTTGGCGCCTTCCTTCTCCGCAGAAATGGCAACTACGGTAATATCCGTGTTCTCGGTAACGTTCTTCGCCGACACTCTGCCGCTGCTGCTGATGCTCGCTTCGTCGGTGGAAGTGGTGTATTCGCCATCCTCGCCGATCAGACGCCAGATGACTTTCTGATTCGAAGCCTTGACGCCCTTGTAGTAGTCAGTCCAGGCGGTGGCTTTCAGAGACAGAGACTGGCCGCCGCGCAGGTCGGTGCTCTTGGGTGCGGTGATCTGCAGCTCTTCCACCAGGTTGGTGACCTTCAGGGTAAACTTGGTGGTATAGAGGGTGCCGCCGGCCTCCCGGCTCTGCACGGTGATGGTGGTGGTGCCGGTCTTCAGTGTCTCAATATCGCCAAACTCGTTGATGGTCGCAACGCTCTTCTTGCTGCTGGCGAACGTGGTGCGGTCGGGATCCGCGAGAGTTTCCGCATCCGAGTCACTGTCGTACCAGTAGCCTTCAATGTAAGAAGTTCTGCCGGCGTTCATGGAAACGGTATTTTCGGTGATCAGCTCGCCGTCCATTTTCAGCAGGAAGGTCATCCGCTTGGCGGGCTTGATGGTCAGGGTGTACTCATCGAATGCGTATCCATCATCGTTCACGCCCTCAGTAACACCCTCAGGGGCCTTTTCCGCGGAGGTGGCACGGACAACAATCGTTGCGTTCGTCTTAATTTCCTTAACGCTGAGTCTGCCGGAGGAAGTGATGGTAGCCTTGGTAGTTTTCTCCAGCACACCCTCTACATCTTCAAAGACCTCCCACTTCAGCTTCTGATTTGCTGCCTTGATCCCATTGGCGTGGTCCGTCCAGGCGGTTGCCTTCATGGTTGCGGACTTGCCGCTGCGCAGCTCCGTGGGATTGATGCCCTCATCAAACAGGACTTCGTTCACAGGCTTGGTAATCGTCAGATAGATGTAGCCGACCTTCTTGCTGCCGTCCGTAGCCGTGGCGCTGATGCGCACCTTGCCGGCGTTACGGATGGTCAGATTGCCGTCCGCATCAATGTCCACAATGTTCCTGTTGCTGGTACCCCAGGTCACTTCCGAAATGGCGTTTGTCGGTTCAACCACAGCCTCCAGCTGAATGGGGTCCGCATTATAAGGGATGTTGCTCGGGTTGACGCCGTCCGGGACATTGATTTCAATGTCCTCCACGCCGTGAACGATCGTGATCACAGCCGGCTCCGCCTTAACGCCGCCCACTTCCGTCTCAGCATGGACAAGAACCGTCACGGAATCCAGATCGTCCGCAAGGCGCGCTGCCGTCAGCTTACCGCTGGTATTGATGGTTGCCGCGTTGGTGGGATCGCCGTCCTCGTCCGTAACACTCCACAGAATTTTCTTGTCAGTCAGGCCCTTCATCGTCGCCACGTTGGTGGTCAGTGTGACGGAGCTGCCGCCGCGCATCCGGGCAGGCGCATCCAGAATCTCAACCTCTGTAGCCAGCTTGACAAAACGAATCGTAAGCTTCTCAGACACACCGGAACCATCCTTGGCAGTGACAATCACCGTCACCGTTCCGGTTCTGTTTCTGTCATAAGGTGTAATAATGATGCTGTCATTATTTCCGCCGTCCGACCACTTGCACAGATTCCGGGAATCGTTGACCTTCCAGTCGAGAGCGGCGTTGGTCTCTTCCTCCGGGAACAGGTTCGCATTGACAGTAATCGACGTCAGCTCGTTATCATTCAGATTGAAGCAGTATTCGCCGTCTTTAATCTTCTCGTCAGAGCTGTCCACCAGAAGGTCGATCTTGCTGACTCTGGGATACACAGTGATCGTGAGCACAGGCAGCGTGCTGATATCCTCGGGGTTCAGCTTCTCATCCACAAAGGAAACCCGCAGCGAGATGGTGCGCTGATGCCGCAGGGTGGAGAGCGCCGTCAGGCTGCCGGCGGCTTTCAGGGTCACGTACTCGTCATCTCTTGCGTCCACCAGGCTCCACTTGATCAGGGGCTCGGGCAGTGTGCTCTCATCATCATCGCACACGGCCTTTGCCGACAGGGACACGGTTTCACCCGCCAGCATTTCCTGCGGATTGTTCTCGCCAAGCTCAATATGGTAATCGGGCGCTGCAGCCTCCACCACTTTCAGAGGATAACTGCCGGTCCTTCCATCGTAGGCGGCGGTGATCGTCGTTTCGCCCACTTTCCAGCCCGTAACCACGCCGTCCTCGTCGACGCTGGCAGTTTTGTCGTCCTCAGAAGACCAGGTCACCACTCCGGTGACATCCTCGACCATCAGTTCCAGCGTACCGCCGACGTTGACGATACCGGCGGACTCATCGTCCTTGGGAACAATCGACAGTTCCTCTTCGCCAAGACCCTCAGCCTCCAGCACTTCCGCTTCCATGGCCACGGTCTCCTCAGTGGCCTCAGTCGCTTCGGTCTCATCAGTAGCTTCGGTCTCATCGGTAACCTCAGTCGTCTCCGTTACCTCAGTCGTCCCCGAGGCCTCGGTTTCCTCCGTTGTCTCGGTCGTCTCAGTTGCTTCCGTTTCCCCGGTGGTTTCGGTAGCCTCGGTGATCTCAGAATCCTCAGCTTCGGGTTCTTCCGTCACAATCTCAGCCACGGATTCTTCCGGCACAGGTGCTTCCTCTGCCAGCGCCTGAACAGGCACCATGGACAGAACCATAACCAATGCCAGAAGCATGGACAGTATCCGTTTCTTCATTGAATAACAGCCTCCTTATGTTCTTGTAACAATAGTCTGTAACTATTTGTCATGATTGTAACACATCGATTACAGAATTGCAACAGGTAAACGTTAATTTTTTCCATAAATTTTTCCTCCGATTTCCATCTCAGCACTTGACAATTATATCGGTATGCGATATACTAGCAGCACAATATATCGATTGTCGATATAAAAGGAGGCCTTACATTGAATGACAATCCGGTTCTGACCGAATCCACCTACTATATTCTGCTGTCCCTGTACACCCCCCAGCACGGTTACGGCATCATGCAGCGCACGGAGGCCCTGTCCGGCGGGCGGGTGCGGCTGGCGGCGGGTACATTGTATGGTGCGCTGACTTCCCTGTGTGGCAAAGGGTGGATTGCCCCACTGCCCATGGGCGAAAACAGCCGAAAAAAGGAATACCAGCTGACCGAAAAGGGGCTGGAAGTGCTGAAAAACGAATTAAACCGCCTGCGCCAGCTGGTTGCCAACGGCGAGACGGTGCTGAAGGAGGAAAACGTATGAAAGAGGGAAAAGTGATTCACAGATGGATGTGGGTATGGAATTTTGAGAAGGAGGAGCGCTGGCTCAACACCATGGCCCAGTCCGGCTGGGTGCTGACGAAGGTGGGCTTCTGCACCTACCATTTCGCCCCCTGCCAGCCGGGAGAATACACCATACGGCTGGAAATGCACGCGCCGGACAGGGACTATTTGCAGTTCATGCAGGATATCGGCGCGGAGTGCGTGGGCCGCATGGTGCAGTGGGTATACTTCCGGCGCAAGGCGGAACTGGGGCAGTTCGATCTGTTCTCCGATATCGATTCCAAAATCGATCATCTGAGGAAAATCGGCAGAACCCTGGCCGTCATCGGCGGAGCCAACCTGCTGATCGGTCTTATCAACAGCTTCAACCCAACCCATATCGGCTGGATGAACCTGCTGTGTGCCACGCTTCTCATGTACGCCCTGGGCCGGATACACGGCAAGATGGAATCCCTGCAAAACGACCGGCTGCTGCTTGAATCCTGAACGCACGAAGGGCACCCCTGAGGGGTGCCCTGTTTGTGTTTTAGCAGCAGCCGCAGTTATTATTGTTGTCGCAGCCACAGCCGCCCCAGTTCCAGTTGTTGCCGCAGTTGCAGAACAGCAGGATCAGGATGATGATCCACCACCAGTTGTTGTTCAGGCAGCCGCAGATACCGTTGTTGTTACACATAGAAATACCTCCGAAGCAGGTTTTTTTGAGCTTCACCGCTCATTCCATGTTATTCTGCGTCGGCATTTTTGTGCGGAGCTGAGGAGAAACTGTGCTTGACGAAAGGCGCTGGACGTGGTATCATGGTGGGCAAGGACGGCTTCCCCGTGGGCTAGACGGGAAGGTTGGCCAACAAGTGGATGTGAAATGGCCGCTTCTCGCTAGGGCAGGGGGCGGTTATTTCTTTATCTGGGTTCCCAGAGAGATAGCCGCAATAACAAGCATAAGTAGCGCGATTGTCTCCGTTACGCTCATCGGCGTTTCCTCCTTTCGGAGTTGGCCGCCGCCCTTGCTTAGTCTCTATTATATCATATTTTTCCCTGTTTTCCAACCACTTTCTACATGAAATTCCCGGCAGGCACCGCCTGCCGGGATTCATTCGTTTTACAGAGCCCGCAGAGCATCCACCAGTGCGGTTTTTCCGGCAGTCTTCTCGTCCTTCTGCTTAATGACCCGGGCGGGGCAGCCTGCCACCACGGTGTTGGGGGCCACGTCGCCCACCACAATGGCCCCGGCGGCAACCACCGCGTCATGACCGATGCGGCAGCCCTCGATGACCACGGCGTTGGCGCCGATGAGCACGTTGTCCTCCACGATGACGGGGGTGGCGGAGGCAGGCTCCACCACGCCGGCCAGTACTGCGCCTGCGCCCACGTGGCAATTTTTGCCCACGGTGGCCCGGCCGCCCAGCACCGCGCCCATGTCGATCATGGTGCCCTCGCCGACCACCGCACCGATGTTGATGACCGCGCCCATCATGATGACGGCGTTTTTACCGATCTCCACCTGCTCCCGGATGATGGCGCCCGGCTCGATGCGGGCGGGGATGTCCTTCAGGTCCAGCATGGGGATGGCGGAATTGCGGCAGCTACTCTCGATTTCCACATGGTCAAATTCATTGGCTTCCAGCACGGGCTTTACGTCCTTCCAGTCGCCGAAGACAATTTTGCAGCCCTTGCCTGCGGGGAACTCCCGGCAGTTCGGGAAAGCAACGGGGGCCTTCTCCCAGACGTAGACCTTTACCGGGGTCTTTTTTTCGGAGGTGCGGATGTATTCAATGATTTCCTGTGCGTTCATATTGCAATCTCCTTATTTCGTATTACCCAAAAATTCTATCATTATTTGGGCAAAATGACAAGAAGAAAATTGACAGGGAGGGAGCTTTGCCTTATAATCGTACCCAAAAAGGGGGCGTGGACATGAACATCCGTGACGACCGGCGGGCGCTGCACCAAATTCCGGAGCTGGATCGGAACCTGCCGGAGACCTTTGCCTATCTGAATGGGGTATTGTCAGGACTGAACTGCCGGGTGTTCTCACCGGTGACGGGCAGTCTGTGCGCCTTTTTTGATTTTGGAAAGCCGGAGTCCATTGCCTTCCGGGCGGATGCGGACGCTCTGCCCATTGCGGAGAAAACCGGGACGGACTACGCCTCCCGGCACGTTGGTTGTATGCACGCCTGCGGGCACGACGGACACATGGCGATTCTGCTGGAGTTGGCCCGCCGCTTAAGCGAAAAACGGAGCCTGCCCCACAACGTGCTGCTGGTGTTCCAGAGCGCCGAGGAGACCACCGGCGGCGCAAAGGACATCTGCGAAAGCGGCGTATTTGCGGAATACAACGTCAGGGCTATCTTCGGCCTGCACCTGTGGCCCGGGCTGGAAGCCGGGGTGATCGCCAGCCGAAAACAGGAGCTGATGGCCCGTTCCAGCGAGGTGACTGTGGACATCTACGGGAAATCCACCCATATCGCCAAGGCTGCCGAAGGAGTGGACGCTCTGATGGCAGCCGTGGAATTCTACCAAAAAGCCATGGAAATGGAGCGGAAACTGTCGGATTCGGTGTTCCGTCTGTTGAAATTCGGCAAATTCCAGAGTGGAACCGTCCGCAATGCCCTGTCTGCCCATACCCACATGGAGGGTTCCCTCCGGGCCTTTCAGGACGGCGTGTTCGATGGGCTTGCAGCGGGGCTGGCAGACATCGGCAGGGCCGTGGAGGAAACCTACGGCTGCACCGTAAAGCTCCACCTCAGCGACGGTTACCCGGCAGTCATGAATCCGCCCGCATTATATGACCGGGTGCAAAAAGCGGTGCCCTTCCGGGAGCTGGAAAACCCCAGCATGACCGCTGAAGATTTTTCCTGGTATCAAAAAAGCTTATCGGGCCTGTTTTTCTTCCTGGGGCTGGGCGACGTGCCAGCGCTGCACACCGACACCTTCGATTTTGACGAAGCTATTCTGCTGAAAGGCGCCGATTTCTTTGAGAAGCTGGCGGAAACCGAACTATGATACCATTGAATCAGAACCTGTCCACGTTAAAGCGCAGCGCCATTCGGGTCTACACCAATCTGGCGAAGGAAGTGCCCGGATGTGTTATGTTAACCATCGGAGAGCCGGATTTTGACACCCCGGAGGTCATCAAGGCCACAGCCTGCGCCGCCCTCGCCGGGGGCCAGACCCACTACGCCCCCAATCAGGGTACTGCCGCCCTGCGAAAAGCCGTGGCGGACTACGAAACGGGCCGGGGCCATGCCGTCACGCCGGAGCAGGTGCTCATCACTGTGGGTGCCACCCACGCCCTGTTCACCGCCTTGCTGGGCATTCTGAACCCCGGCGAGGAGGTCATCGTCCCCACCCCGGGTTTTGGCCTGTATAAGACCATCGCCACCGTTGCCGGGGCGAAAACGGTTTCCCTGGATGTGACAAAAACCGGCTTCCAAATCACAAAAGAAGCGCTGAATGCGGCAATTACCTCCAAAACCAAGGCCATTATTCTCAATTCCCCCTGCAATCCCACCGGCGTTGTGCTGAATGCGGAAAGCATGGCGAACGTGAAGGCGGCAGTGCTGGGAAAGCCCATTTTCGTCATCAGCGACAATGTCTACAGCCAGCTTTCTGATGGAAGCTGCCCTGACCTGAGCCTTGACCCGGAATTACACAATCAGTTGATTCTGTGCCAGAGCTTCAGTAAGCCCTACGCCATGACCGGCTGGCGCATCGGCTACCTGACCTGCCCGGACTATGTCATGGACAGGCTTATATTGCTGAGCGCGGCGGAAATTGCCGCCGTGCCTACCTTCCTCCAGGAGGCGTGCGTGGCAGCCCTGCAAACCGATCCCAGTCCCATGCGGGACACCTACGTTAAACGCCGGGCTTACATCACCGGCCGTCTGCGGGGTATGGGCCTGTCCTTTCCGGAACCGGAGGGAGCCTTCTATGTGTTCGTGGATATCCAAAAATTCGGCATGGACAGCGCGGAATTCTGCACCCGGATGATTCGGCAGGCCGCCGTTGCCGCCGTGCCCGGCAGCTGCTTCGGCAGCGAGGGCTATATCCGGCTGTCCTACTGCTGTTCAGATGAAGACCTGAAAACAGGCATGGACCGGATGGAAAAATTCATCAAAACGCTATAATATTTTGCAGGGCGGCTTGATCTCAAGCCGCCCTCAATGTATCGAAAAACCTGCATTTCCCTTGCCGTAGGGGGCGATGTGGGCATCGCCCCCTACGGATTCCCCTTTCCTTCATCCCCGAAGGGGATATCATCACTTTCAACTTTCCACTTTCAATTTTCAACTGCCTTCGCAATATCCCGGGCCACGTGGACGCCGCTGGCGGAGGCGTGGGACAGGGAATGGGTGATGCCGCTGCCGTCGCCGATGATATACAGGCCGGGGTAGCGGCTCTGGAGCTTCTCGTCCACCTCTACTTCCATATTGTAGAACTTGACCTCCACGCCGTAGAGCAGGGTGTCGTCGTTGGCGGTGCCGGGAGCCACCTTGTCAAGGGCGTAGATCATTTCAATGATACCGTCCAAAATTCGCTTGGGCAGCACAAGGCTCAGGTCGCCGGGGGTGGCGTTGAGGGTGGGGGTGACAAAGGACTCCTCAATCCGGTTGGGGGTGGAGCGGCGGCCCCGGATCAGGTCGCCGAACCGCTGGACGATGACACCGCCGCCCAGCATATTGCTCAGGCGGGCAATGGACTCGCCGTAGCCATTGGAGTCTTTAAAGGGCTCGGAAAAATGCTTGGCAACCAGCAGGGCAAAGTTGGTGTTCTCCGTTTGCCGTGCCGGGTCTTCGTAGCTGTGACCGTTGACGGTGATAATGCCGTTGGTGTTCTCGTTGACCACCGCGCCCTTTGGGTTCATGCAGAAGGTGCGCACCCGGTCGCCGTACTGCCTGGTACGGTAGACGATCTTGCTCTCGTACAGCTCGTCCGTCAGGTGGGAGAACACCTCCGCCGGCAGCTCCACCCGGACGCCGATGTCCACCCGGTTGGATTTGGTGGGAATCTCCAGCTCCCTGCAGACCTTCTCCATCCACTTGCTGCCGCTGCGGCCCACGGAAATGATGCATTTTTCGCA
Organism: Faecousia sp.; assembly: GCA_034113565.1. Taxonomy (GTDB): domain Bacteria; phylum Bacillota; class Clostridia; order Oscillospirales; family Oscillospiraceae; genus Faecousia. Next base: position 5,405 of record JAXEXE010000099.1, on the reverse strand, counting down.
GGTATAGGCATTACCTGCGCACTGAATTTCATACCCGCCGTCAAGGATGCGCACCATCTCCACCGGGGTGTCGAAGAAGAAATCCACCTTCTCCCGCAAAAAGGCGTAGAGGTTTTCCAGCACCACGTAGTTGATGTCCGTGCCCAGATGGCGCACGGAGGCGTCCAGCAGGTGCAGGTCGTACCGGATGCATTCCTTTTTGAATTTGGTCCCGGCGGTGGAATAGAGCTTTGTGCCCTCGCCGCCGTAGCGCATATTGATTTCGTCCACGTAGCGCATCAGCTCCAGCGCCTGCCGCTTGCCGATGTATTCATACAGCGTGCCGCCAAAATCGTTGGTAATGTTGTATTTTCCGTCGGAAAAGGCCCCCGCGCCGCCGAAACCGCTCATAATGGAGCAGCTTTTGCAGCCGATGCAGGTCTTAATTTTCTCCCCATCGATGGGGCAGCGGCGGCGGTTCAGGGCATGGCCCGCCTCAAAAACCGCGATGCGCTTTTCCGGGCAGCGCTGGGTCAGCTCATAGGCGGAAAAGATGCCGCCGGGACCCGCGCCGATAATAATCACGTCGTAATCCATAGTGTTCCTCCAAAGTCTCACGCGGCAGGATACCGCGCCTTACCATTCCAGTATAGCGTATCGGGCGGAAATATGCAAGGGCAGAAAACAGCATCCCCAGGGGGGCACCGTCTACCACTGTCATTGCGAGGAGCGCAGCGACGTGGCAATCCGTACTCCTCTTGGTACCGGGTACGTTATCGAACGTTGAAAAGGGGAACGGATTGCACCACAGGCATTCCCTTCGGTCACCACACCAGCGTGCGCGCTGGTTCGCAATGACAGCCAATGTTGACTATGGCGTCTTCAGTTGATGACATTACCCCCTACGGGGAGATAGCAAAAAATCGGGGCGCTCCGTCAGGAGCGCCCCGAGAGTTCTATTTCTTTGCTGCCTTCAAATGTTTCTGCAGCCAGTCCTTGCCGTCCACGAACCGGGCGACAATGAAGCTTGCCACATAGTCGCCGGCAGCGTTGACCATGGTGGCGGGCGGGTCAACCAGATTGCCCAGAGCCAGCGCCATGGGGTAGGCAATGGCCATCTGCTCCGGGAAGAACACGGTGCACAGGGCCAGCTCGCCGGTGCCGCCGCCGCCGGGAATGCCGGACATGGCAACGGAGGAGAACACGGCCACGACGATGGCAAGAATCGCCCGTCCGGTGGAGAAGTCCTGACCGAACATACCGAACAGGAAGGCAACCTTCAGGATGGCGCTCATGGCGCTGCCGTCCATGTGCATGGTGGCGCCCAGAGGCAGAACGATATTGCTGATGTCACGGCTGATGCCGGTCTCTTCCGCGGCTTCCAGATTGGTGGGAATGGTGGCAACAGAGGAGCAGGTGCCGAAGGACACGGCAGCGGGCTTAAACAGGTGCTTCCACATGACCTTTGCCGCTCCCTTGCCGCCGCCGAACCGGGCGTAAATGGGGAAGAACACGAACATATAGGCAAAGCACAGACCGTAATAGACCAGCAAAGTGCGGCTGTAGTCGCCGATGAGCTCGGGGCCGTAGGTGGCAACCAGATTGGCGAAGAAGCCGAAGAAGCCGATGGGGGCGTAGTAGGTGATGATCTGCACCGCTTTCAGAATGCAGGCGGTGATGTCCTCCAGCAGCTTCGCGGTCATGGTCTTGGAGCCGCCCTGCATCTGGATGCCAAAGCCAACAATGACGGCGAAGACAATGAGGGGCAGAATGGCCCGGCGGCTCAGCAGTTCCACAAAGTCGGGCTTGGTGAAGAAGTTCACCAGCATATCGCCCACGCCGATGACCGCGCCGGCGTCCGCCTCGGGAACCTCATAGGTGCCGGTAATCACGGGGAAAACCCGCATCACCACATACATGATGATGGCGGCGATGCCTGCGGTGACAAAGAAGGTAGCCAGCGTCACGCCCATGACCTTGCCGGCCTTTTTCGCGCCGGGCATATTGGCAATGGCGGAGGCGATGGAGCAGAACACCATGGGAACCACCGCGCAGAACATGAGGTTGGTGAAGATGGTGCCTAGGGGCTCCAGAGCGGGGGCTGCCTGGGGGAACAGCAGGCCCGTGACGCAGCCGGCGACGATGCCCACCAGCATGCAGACAAGGAACCCATAGTTCTTGAAGAATTGTTTCATACTTGATACTCCCTTTCCAAATGTAACCCCTGAACCATACCGTATTTTCAGTCTGTTTTCAAGGGAAAACCGGCTGGTCGAGGCCGGTTATTTACCTGAGCCGGAAAAGCCGTGCGCACATCCGGTATCTCTGGCGCTGCCATAAACCATGATTGTACAAAGATAGCAAAATTCTGTGGAATTGTCAATGAAGCATTGCAAAGCCGGACAAAATTTGATAAAATATCTTCCGGCCTATAGCCTATTCATTATTATTTAGCCCTTTTATGCATAATAATTCCCTTACATATCTGTGGATTCAGGTGAGACCATGAATGAGAAACACGATTACATTGCCGTATTCGATTCCGGTGTGGGCGGCATCAGCGTACTGCGGCATCTGCGCAAAGCCCTGCCGGGGGAACGGTTCCTCTATTTCGGCGACTCCGCCAACGCCCCCTACGGCAGCCGCCCCACGGAAGAGGTGCGGGCGCTGACACTGGCAGCCGTCAGGTATCTTCTGTCGGAATACCCTTTAAAAGCGCTGGTCATCGCCTGCAACACCGCCACGGCGGCAGCCGTGAACGATGTCCGGGCGGCCTACCCGGAGCTCATCGTGGTGGGCATCGAACCGGCCTTAAAGGTGGCTGCAGACCACTTCCCCGGCGGACGGGTGGGGGTGATGGCCACCGAGGTGACTCTGCGGGAGGAAAAATTCGACACCCTGCTGCACCGGTTTGACGAAGATGTGACCATCTACAAAATCCCTGCCCCGGGACTGGTGGAGCTGGTAGAAGCCGGGAAGGTGGACACGCCGGAGACGGAAGCCCTGCTGAAAAAGGTCTTAGGCCCCTACCTTGGGAAGCTGGACGCGTTGGTGCTGGGCTGCACCCACTACCCCTTTGCCCGCAATGCCATAGCTAGAGTCCTTGGCGGCGGCGTCACCCTGCTGGACGGCGGCGAGGGCACCGCCCGGGAGACCCGGCGGCGCTTACAGCAGGCGGGCCTTTTGGAAAACGGCGCGGGCGAAGTCAAAATTTGCAACAGCTCCCCCGACCCGGATATGCTGCGGCTGTCCCGGGAGAGACTTCAACAGGAGGATTGACGATGGAAAACAACATTTTGGTTCTCGGCATCGCCGGCGGCACCGGCAGCGGCAAAACCACGCTCATGGACAACCTCATCGGCAAATTCGGGGATGTGGTCACCGTGCTCAGCCACGACAACTACTACCGCCGCCACGACGAGCTGACCTACGAGCAGCGCTGCCAGCTGAACTACGACGAGCCTGCCTCTCTGGAAACGGAGCTGATGGCGGAGCACCTTTCCAAGCTGCGCCGTGGGGAAGCCATTGACTGCCCCATTTACGATTTCACCATCCACAACCGCTCCGACCAGACCATGCACATTGTGCCGAAAAAGGTCATTATCGTGGAGGGTATTCTGATTTTTGAAGACGAGACTCTGCGAAACCTCATGGACATCCGCATTTTCGTGGATACCGACGCGGATATCCGGCTGTGCCGCCGGATTGCCCGGGACGTGAACCAGCGGGGAAGAACGCTGGAAAGTGTGCTGACCCAGTACCAGCAGACCGTGAAGCCCATGCACGAAAAATATGTGGAGCCAAGTAAGAAATACGCCCACATCGTTGTGCCCGAGGGCGGAAAAAACCACGTAGCGCTGGACATGATTACCGGCCGGATCGCCCGGCATCTGGAGGAAATATGCGATACGAAAGCCTGATTTTTGACATTGACGGCACCCTGTGGGACTCCCGGGCGCTGGTTGCCGAGGGCTACAATATCCAGCTTGAAAAAGAGGGGCTGTCCCATCTGGCAGTGAACGCCGAACTGTTCCGCCCCCTGTTCGGCAAGGTCATGACGGAGATTGCCGACACGATTTTCCCCTCCATCCCCGCCCCGGAACGCTACGCCCTGATGGAGCGGTGCATGGACACGGAAAATAAATACTTGCAGGCAAACCCCTGCCGCATCGGCTACCCCGGTGTCCGGGAAACCATGGAAAAGCTGGCAAAAAATCACCGGCTGTTCATCGTCAGCAACAGCCAGAAGGGGTATCCGGAGCTGTGCATTGAGAAACTCGGGCTGGCCCCCTTCATTCAGGGGCACCTGTGCTTCGGCGACACCGGCACCAGCAAGGGTAAGACCATCCGCGCCCTGATGGACCGGTACGGCATTGCGGACTGCGCCTACATCGGCGACACCCAGGGCGATTACGAGGCAACATTGGAAGCCGGCGTCCCTTTTATCTGGGCGGCCTACGGCTTCGGCACCCCCGATGGATATGACCATAAAATCGACAGCTTTGCCGACCTTCCCAACCTGACCTGTTAAGGAGAATATAATACCATGAGCATCGCAATGGATGCCGCCTGTCTGCAATGCAGTCTGCGGCGCAATATCGAAACCGTGCAGTCTCTCGGCTCGGCGGAGGAAACCATGGACTTTGCCCGGGAACTGATGCGGATGTATCTGGAGGGACCAAGGGATGTGCCCTCCACCTGGTTCACCCCGAAAATCACCCAGCTGCTGCATGACCGCTACGGCCTGGAAATCGACCGGTTCCGGCAGGAAAAACTGGATTCCAACGCGTTGGTTCTGTCTCACATGGACGATATCCGAAGCCGGGTCATGGGCGCGGAAAATCCGATTCTGGCTGGGCTTCAGTTCGCCGTACTGGGCAATTATCTGGACTTTTCCGCCCTGCAGGGCCAAGTCAGCTTTGAAACCTTCACGCAAATGCTGGATACCGCCCAGGATATGCAGTTTGATATGGCTGTTTTTGAGCGGTTCTGTCAGGATTTGAAGGTTGGAAAAAAGCTTCTGTATCTGACGGACAACGCCGGAGAAATCGGCTTTGACCGGATTTTCGCTGAGGCCATCGCCAAAATCCATCCCAATCTGGAAATCACCTTCTGCGTCCGTGGCGGCCCCACCCTGAACGACGCCACACGGGAGGATGCCGCCGCCGTGGGAATCCCCTTCCGGGTCATCGACAACGGCAATCTGGTTCCCGGCACCCAGCTGGATCTGCTCAGCGCGGAGGCAAAGCAGGCCGTCGAAACCGCGGACGTAATTCTCGCCAAGGGCATGGCAAACGTGGAAACCATGCTGGGCTGCGGGTACAATATTTACTACGCGTTTTTAGTCAAATGCCAGCGGTTTGTAAATCTGTTTGGAAAGCCGCTGATGACCCCCATGCTGGTGGGGGAATATAAAGAAAGCTGAG